>NZ_POTZ01000769.1 GCF_003236365.1 Streptomyces sp. NTH33 | reverse complement strand
CCTATCTGCAGGGCTATCTGGCCGTGGACGCGCGCGGGGTGGCCGCGTGTCCGGTACGGAACCAGGGGTGCGCAGGATGCTATCCGTACACGTGATCGTACGCACCGAGACCGACCGAAACTTTCGAGACCACCGGACCCGCGCGGTGTCCGCGTCAACGGGTGCCGTCGGCCGCGTACTTCGCCACCGCGGCCACGTTCTTCTTGGTCACGAAGGCCGGGCCGGTGAGCACCGGGGCCACGCCGCCACCGCTGACGTTGCCGTTGGTGCGGTACAGCCACAGCGCGTCCACGGCCAGATAGCCCTGCAGATAGGGCTGTTGGTCCACGGCGAACTGGACGTCCCCCTTGCGCACCGCGGCGACGAGGTCCTTGTTGAGGTCGAAGGTGGCGACATGGGCCTTGCTGCGCGTCTCCTTCACCGACTTCACCGCCGCGAGCGCGTACTGCGCGCCCAGCGTGACGACCTCGTCGATGCTCGGATCCTGGTGCAGACTCGCGGAGATGGAGGCGGTCACGGTGTCCATGTCGGTGCCGTCCGCGTACAGCATCTGGGTCTGGCCGCCGAACGTCTTCTTCACGCCGGCGCAGCGCGCCTCCAGGGCGACGTTGCCCCGCTCGTGGATGACGCACAGCGTGTGCCTGGCCTTGAGGCCGTTCAGCTTCTCGCCGACGGCGCGGCCGGCGACGCTCTCGTCCTGGCCGAAGTACTCCAGAACCCCCTCCGCCTGCCAGGCGTCGATACCGGAGTTGAGGCCGACCACCGGTATGCCGGCGGCCCTGGCCTCGGCGATCGGGCCCTTCATCGCCTCCGGCTTGGCCAGCGTCACGGCGATCCCGTCGGCCTTGTCGCGGATGGCGTCCCGCACCAGTTTCGCCTGCCCCGCGGGGTCGGCGTCGTTCGCGTACGTCAGGTCGATGCCGTCCTTGGCCGCCGCGACCTGGGCCCCCTTCTGCACCAGGTCCCAGTAGGCGTCGCCCGGCGCTCCGTGGGTGACCAGGGCGACCTTCATGCGCGCGCCGCCCGGCCGTCCGGCGGCGTCCTTGCCCGAGCCGCCGGCCTCGCCGCCGCCGGAGCAGCCGGCGAGGAGCAGGCAGACGGCGGTGGCGGCCGCCACGGCCGTGCCGCGCGCGGTTCTGCGGGAGGCGTCGGGCGGGGGAGGAGTGTTCATGAGGGTGCGGCACCTCGCTGTGCGGCCGAGCATGGGGATCCACGAGAGCACGGGTGGGTCCCGGGGGACGTACGCCCCCCGGGTGACTCTCGTTGAGGCGGAGCCAACCTTGTGTGACCGCAGGTAGTCAAGGGATCTGATCCCGTGGTCGGCTCTCGGTGCCGCATCGTGATCTTTTCTGCCGTCCTCGGCAGGTGCGTGGCATTTCGCCGACGTTCCCGCCCACCGCGCCGAGGCGCCGCCCGGCCGTCCGCCCGGGTCGGATCAGAGGTCGAACTCGTGCGGCGGCAGCTCCAGGGCGAAGCAGGCCTCGCGGACCACGGCCTGCTCGGTCTTGTCGAAGTCGCCGTCCGCGCCGCCGATGACGATGCCGATCTGGACCACGGCACGGGCCTCGGCGGGCTTCTTCTTCGCCTTGGCGATCTCCTGCAGCACGCTCACCTTGCCGAAGGCGAAGTCGGCGGTCAGCTTGTCGAGGTTGTCCTCGAAGCGGCGGCGCAGGTCGTCCGCCGGGAAGTTCTGCAGGACCTCGTTGGTGGCGATCAACTGGGCGACGCGCTGCCGCTCCGAGGGATCGACGGTGCCGTCGGCGGCGGCCACGAGCGCGCACATCGCCATGCTCGCATCCCGGAAGGCACCGCTCTTCAGGTCGTTCTTCTTCGCCACGAGCTGGTTCTGCATCTGCGTCGCGGAGTCCTTGATGCGGTCCCACAGGGCCATGTGCTCTCCAAGCGTGAGGTCGGGTGCGGACACGATCCGGGTCCGGGGCCGGCCCGGATCTACAGCAACGTAGAAACTAACGGAGACCCGGATAAGTTCCGGTGGATTCCGGCCGTGTTGCCCTGCCTGGACC
>NZ_POTZ01000768.1 GCF_003236365.1 Streptomyces sp. NTH33 | reverse complement strand
TCAAGCGCCCGGATTCGAAGTACTCACCCTCGGTCAAGAAACGGCAGCACGGACCCACCCGGCGCGTCCCGGCCAACGTCATCACCCTGAACCCGGTGATGCTTCACTAGCTCAAACAACGGCATTGCGTGCCGGGCGGGAAGTGCATGACGGTGATGCTCAGCCCGCACTCGTCGGCGAAGGCGGCCAGACCCATCTTGAACAGGTGGGAGTCGGCAGAGTTGGCGCCGCCGGAGTCCGCAGTGACCAGGAGCCTGTCGGCACCGGGGTAGTCGAGACGGCCCCGGGCACTCCACCAGCGGCGCAGGGACTCCACCGCGAAGGCGGCGGTGTTGCGGTCGGTGCCCACGTTCACCCAGCCGCTGTCGCGGCCCAGATCGTAGATGCCGTACGGGATGGCGATGGGGGTGTCGGGGTCGACGAAGTCGTGGTCCGGGGCCGTGATCGGATCGCCTTTGGGCCGGTAGGAACGGCCGGGGCGGGCGAAGTCGCCGATCGGCTCCTTCTTCTTCGCGTCCACGCTCACCACCGGCATCTCCTGCTCCAGGAAGGATGCGACGGCGGTGTTGATGTGCCGGAACTGGGCGTCGCGGTCGGGCACGTGACTGCCGGCCCTCGTCTTGGCCATGCCCTGCAGGCTGAAGCCCATCGCGTGCAGCAGGTCTGCGACCACCGGGGCGCTGACAGGGTGACCGGCCTCGGTCAGCTCACGGGCCAGGTCCCGCAGCGAGGCGGTGGTCCACCGCAGCGGCGAGACCGGATCGCCCACCTCCCGCGGCTCGATCAGCGCCTCGAGCGCGGGCCGTAGCCCCGGGTCACGCTCGGTCGCTGGCTTGCGTCCGCCGCCGGGCCGACGCACCCGCCCCAGTACTTCGGCCCCGGCTGCGAGCTCGTCCCGCCCGCGCGCGATGGTCGACTCCGAGACCTCGGCCAGCCGGGCCACGGCCGCGATCCCGCCGTGTCCCAGAGCTTCGGCCTCGGCGGCCAGGTAGAGGCGGCGCTGCCGCTCGTCCAGGTGCGGGAGCACCGCCGTGAACTTCGCATCCAGGACTGCGAGGATCTTCTCCGGTATCGCCACGGCAGCCCATCTACCATGTCACGCAGCAAAGTTGGGCTGAAACCAGCGATAGTTTCCTTACGACTCCTGAATCGCTGCCAGTTCGTTGAGGACCACCACCGCGCCTGGGGCGTGAAGTGGTTGTGTGCCGTGCTGGAGGTGGTCCGCTCCAGCTTTTGCAAATGGCGGGCCGACCGCGAGGCCCGCGGCGTCCGCGAGCGGGCGGACGCCGCGCTTGCCGAGCGCATCCGGGCCGTGCATGCCGAGTGGGACGGCACCTAAGGCCGTCCCCCGGATCACCGCCGAGCTGCGCGATGGGGGTGAGCGCGTGAACCACAAGCGGGTCGGACGGGTGATGCGGAAGTTCGGCATCACCGGGCTGCGGCTGCGCAAGCGCCAGGTCACCACCGTGCCCTAGCCGTCCGCCACACCCGTGCCGGACCTGCTGCGGCGCGACTTCACCGCGAGCGCGCCGAACACCAAGTACGTCGGGGACATCACCTACCTGCCGGTGGGGACGGCGAGTTCCTCTATCTCGCCACCGTCATCGACTGTTTCTCACGCCGTCTGGTGGGCTGGTCGATCGCCGACCACATGCGCACCTCCCTGGTCGCCGACGCGCTCAGGGCAGCCGCCGCGACCCGCGGCAGCCTGGTCGGAGCCGTGTTCCACAGCGATCACGAAGCGCAGCCCAGTACACCTCTCGCGAATTCGCCGATGTTTGCGCCGAGTTGGGGGTGCGGCAGTCCATGGGTGCGGTCGGTACGAATGTGGACAACGCACTCGCCGAGTCGTTCAACGCGGCCCTCAAACGCGAGACGCTCCGTGGCGCCCGCCGCATGTCGGCGTACACGTGAACGTCCCCACCCGCGTACGGATGAACGCGGCCAGTTCCTGATGCGCTGAGGGGTGCTGCTCGGCACTCTGCTGCTTGGTCGGTGTAGGCGGCGGAGGGGCGGTCGACAGT
>NZ_POTZ01000767.1 GCF_003236365.1 Streptomyces sp. NTH33 | reverse complement strand
GGGCTACGAGCGCACCCACGCCAACCGGCCGGGAGTCCTGGACGCCATCGAGCAGCTGCGCGGCAGCGAACCCTGGCCCGGCTACGACACCATGAGCCCGGACGAGATCACCGCCCGGCTGCAGAACCTCCCCGCCGGCGTCGCCCGCCAGGTCCAGGAGTACGAACGGCGCCACCGCCAGCGCGACACCGTCATCTCCGCCGCCGAAGCACGCACCACCCCATGACGCCACCAGGCGCGCGCCTGCCGGTAGACGGGTGAGGGCAGGACAGCGCAGCGGGCTCGCGCTCCCGGCGCCCGGAGGAACTCATGACAGCCCCGGAGCGCGATCTCTCGGTTCGATGTCAGTGGATGGCGTGTCAGTGGCGGGTTTTCGTGGTGTTGTCCGGACGCGCTGGTCAGCGATCTGGGAATCGACCTTGCCGCAGGCGTGGCCACTGTCATGAGAGGAGAGATCAGGGGTGTCAGTACGGTCACCGGGCGGTATACGCGCAGGTGGCGTACCGACACGAAGGTGAGAGATCGCACTTGGCGGACTGATGGGCGCCCGGGTGGGCCGCCGCCTGCCGCCCGCCGCACTCCGGGGACTCATCGTCGCCGTCGGTGTCGCAGCATCCGCAGCCATGCTCTTGTGGCAGTAACGCGACGGCCGGCTCTGCCCCGCCGTCGCCCAACGCCGACATCCGCGACAGCGTCCTGCCGCTCCGTCGTCGGCCTGCGCGATATACCCGATGACGGTCAGCCTGCGCAGAAGATCCGGCGCGCGACACCCCAAGAGCGCTCGGGATGTCTCATGGCGCTGAACGACGGGGGCAGACCACCTTCCCACTCTTTCGGCATCACTTCGACGCTACTTGGTCGGTATCACCGCAACACGATGCCGTCATTGCTGACGTCACCATCAGGGGCTTTCCTCCGCACGTGCATCAAAGGCATGTCCTCTCGGATCCGAACGAACCGGAGCAGGTGCCAGCACCGGCTCGCTTCCATGGCCGTGTCCGCGGTGCTTCGGCGAGGGCGTGGATCTGTCGGCCGAGCAACTGCTCCATGGTCGAGACGCGCGCGTACCCGGCGAGCGCGCCCCACGCGGCGGGGACCGGAGCGAGGAGGTCGGCGGCGTCGTCCTGCGGTGACTGAACCCGCATGATCGTACGGAAAACGGTGGAGTCCCAGTTCTGGGAACCCCCGACGTGCGGAGAGGTCAGTTGGCGTGCTGGTCCGGGGCGTCGTCCTGGGGCTGGACGGTCCACGCGGGCGGCTCGTCGGCGCCGGCCGACTCGTCCCGTTCAGCGTCTGTGCTGGCCTCCTGGACGAGACCGGGTGCGTGGTGGACCGGGGCGTAGATGGCATAGACGCGCAGGGGTTCGTCGCCGGTGTTGATCACGTTGTGCCAGGTGCCGGCGGGAACCTGGATGGACCAGCCGTCGACGACATCCTGCTGGAAGTCGAGCTGGTCCTTGGCCGGTCCCATGATGACCTTGCCGTGCCCGGCGTCCAGGCGCAGGAACTGGTCCGTGTGGGGGTGGACCTCGAGCCCGATGGACTCACCGACCGGAATGGACATCAGGGTGACCTGCAGGTACTTCCCGGTCCAGGCCACGGTGCGGTAGTTCTCGTTCTGCCGGGTGGCCGTTTCGATGTTGAACGCGTTCGGGCGCGGTCCGTTGTCGTTGATGGTCATTGCTTGTGCCTCCTTTCTGCTGCGACGTCGTTGGCCGTCGTCACGTTCGTAGTTCCCCGGTTCCCCGACGGGAGAGTAATAGTCAAGACCTGTGGATCGTTGAAGTCATCGTCTGATGCTCCGGTGCCACCGGATCTCGCCTTCGTGCCATTCGTCGATGGGCGTGAGCCCGGCGGCAGTGGCGACGGTGGCGGATGCCCGATGGTCGGGGTGGATGTGGGCGATCAGGGCGCGAGCGTTCTCGGGTGGCGAGACGTCATAGTTGCGATGTAGTGGGCGGGTTGTCGCCTTCGCCGGTTTGGTGAAACAGGACGCGGCTCCGGATGATCAAGGTGTCTAAGCCGTTGATCAC
>NZ_POTZ01000766.1 GCF_003236365.1 Streptomyces sp. NTH33 | reverse complement strand
GGCCCGCCCCGCACGCCCACGCGCCTGCGCGGGCACCTGCCCCTCCGAACTGCGCAACACCCCGAGCATCTCCCGCAACTCGGTCAACGCCTGCCGGCCCATGTCCCCGACCAGAGCGGCATTCCGCACCGCCTTCTCCGGATCCTTCCGCGCCACCGCCTGCAACGCGGCCGCATGCACCACCATCAGACTCACCCGGTGCGCGACCACGTCGTGCATCTCCCGCGCGATCCGCGTCCGCTCCTCGTTGCGCGCCCACTCGGCCCGCTCCTCCGCCCGCTCCGCGAGCAGCTGCAACTCCCGCTCCAGACTGTCCGCCCGCTCCCGCAGACTCTCCATGAGCCGCCGCCGCGCCCCCACGTACAGCCCCAGCAGAAGCGGCGGCGCCGTCAGCCCGAGCGAGGCACTGACGGCGGCGAACGGCACGAACCAGTTCCCCAGGGTCAGATCCCCCCGGGCCATGTCCTGCCGCACCTGCACGAACGTCACGATCATCGTCCCGAGCAAGGACATCCCGGCCAGCGCGGCGATCACCCGGCGCGGCACCTCGCACGCGGCCAGGGTGTAGAGCCCGACGGTCGCCAGCAGGAACCCCATCTGGGCCGGCGTGATGGCGATCGCCACCAGCACCACGGCGACGGGCCACCGCCGCCGGACGAGCAGCACGGACCCCGCGAGTACCCCGAACACGACCCCCACGGCCGCCGGAACCCCCGCGTCCCGCGCGAACGGCACCCCCTCGATCCCACACTCCAGCGCGGACACCAGCGCAAGGCTCCCGTCGAGCACCGCACCACGCCACCGCGCCCACCACCACGGCCCGGCCGGGGCCGTGGCTCGGTCTTCCCCCGTCGTGGTCATACCCCCAGCCTACGGGCGGCCGCCCAGGCCTTTCCGCCGACTTCCGGGTGCGGAACCGGACCACGCTCCGTAATCGAATGACGGCGAAACCAGCCGGAATCCCTCGAACTGCTGAACCTCCCCCGTTCGACCCCGGAACCAGACATTCCGCCCGGACGGTATGCCCATGGCACATGCACCAGGCAAGTACGCCGACTTCGAGGACCTGCGGGAGCGGGCGATCGCGCTGCGGCGGGCAGGACTCAGCCGACGGCAGATCCGAGACCGCCTGCACGTCGACAACAACGACATCCTCAACCGCCTCCTGGAGGGCGAACCGCCCCCGGAGTGGACCAGGCGGCCGAACGCGAAGGACGGCCTGCGCGACAAGGCACGCGAGCTTCGCCTCCAGGGCTGGACGTACGACCGGATCCAGGTGGAGCTGGGGTGTTCGAAGAGCTCGATCTCGCTGTGGGTACGGGACCTGCCGAAGCCCGAGCGACGCGACCCGTCGGAGCAGGCGAAGCTGGCAGCGCGGAAGAGGTGGGAGCACGAGCTCGCCGTACGCGACCAGGCACGACAGCAAACCAAGGCCGCTGCCGCGCAGGAGGTCGGGGAGATGTCTGATCGGGACCTCTTCATGGCTGGGGTAGCCCTCTACTGGGCAGAGGGAACGAAGGACAAACCGTACGGCCGGCGGGAAACCGTCATCTTCGTCAACAGCGACCCCGGTGTGGTCCAGCTCTATCTCGCTTGGCTGAGCCTCCTGGACGTTGAGGCGGAGCGCCTGCAGTACCGCGTGATGATTCACATGACGGCAGACGTGGAGGCAGCCAAGCATTACTGGGCCGACCTGGTCGGCGTCGACGCTGCCACGTTCCAGAGGACGACGATCAAGAAACACAACCCGAAGACCGTCCGCAAGAACGTGGGCGAGAACTACCGGGGCTGCCTTGTGATCCGCGTATCACAGGGCGCTGAGCTCTATCGCCGCATCGAGGGCTGGTGGAATGGAATGGTGGCACAGGCCCCAGCACGTCTCCGGTAAGGTCTGATGCAGCGATCCGCCATGGGGTAACTGGTAGCCCGCGGGCCTTTGAAGCCCTGTAGTGCTGGTTCGAATCCAGCTGGCGGAGCTGCTCAGTTCGGGTCCTGACCCCCAGAGGTCAGGACCCGTTCCCGTCTCCCCCCACC
>NZ_POTZ01000765.1 GCF_003236365.1 Streptomyces sp. NTH33 | reverse complement strand
CTTAAGGGCCGACTCGTTCTCGCCGGCCTCGGTCAGCACCTCGACCATGTCATCGAAGATCCGCAGATCCGTGAATTTTGCAGGCCGGGCGTCGAGTTCGGCCCGCAGCGCGCGCTGTGCCTCCTCGGCTTCCTGCCCGCGGCGCAGCGCGTACAGCTGGTCGACGATGCCGACCTGGGCGTCCCTGCCGAACTCGCCCCCGAACTCCACCGCGCGGCGAAAGAGCGCGAGGGCCTCCTCGTGCCGGCCGCCGCGCGCCGTGAACCAACCCGCATCCACCAGGGCACGTGGCTCCTCCGGGGCACCGGGGTGTTCCCTGGCCCACCGCTCGCACTCGGCCGCCGACGGCTCACGCCCCAGATCGTCAAGGAAAGCCGCATACGGGGTGATCACGGTACCGGACACCGGCGGGTCGCTCATGTGCAGACCCTACCGATGCCGGTGGCCGCTCGTTATCCCATACCGGACCTCATGCCGTACCGTTTCGCCGACCGTCGACGCCCACGCCCGGTGAGATCGTCGAGCCCGCGATGCCCCGCACAGTCGGGACTGCCGCAGGTCGGCGCGGCCCAAGAGAGGAACAGGCCGAAGATGCCGGCGGCGGAGATTACCCCGGCTTCGGCCCGGGGGTGGTCAGCAGCGAGGTCAGCCCGCCGGCGAGGCTGTGCACGGTGATGTAGGCGACCGTCCCCATGGCCAGCAGGATGAGCGCGCGGCACCGTTAGGTGCGGTGGCGGAACAGATAGGTGCAGGCCCCGGCGCCCGCCGTCCCGCTCGGGGACGGACGGCGGCGGGATCGCTGCCGGTAGCGTTCGGGGCGGCGGCTGGCCGCCTGATGGCCGGCCCGCCCAGGAGAGCAGCCGGCCCGCACAGGGTGCTGTAATAAACCATGTCGTACACTAGGGGGTGTGAAGACTTCCAGGCCCGGTAGCACGGAGAACATCTCCGTGTCCATGCCCTCCGACCTCGTCGGTGCGCTGCGCTCCCGCACCGGTAAGCGCGGGGTATCCGCCTACATCACCGAGGCCGTCCGTCATCAGCTGGCCATGGACGGGCTCGCCGAGATCGTTGCCGCCCACGAGGCTGAACACGGCCCCCTCACCGAACAGGAGGTCCAGGCCGCGCACCGCGAGCTGTTCGGTGACGGACAGGAGCCGGGCGCGGCCGGGCAGAGTGCCGCGTGAGGAAACCGCCCGCCCGTTCCATCGTCCTGGACTCGCAGGCTCTGTCGCTGCTGCTGGATAACGACCGACGGATGGTCGTCAGGATCGAGGCCGCACGCCGGGAGGGCGTTCCCGTGCTGGTCTCTGTCCTGACCATCGTGGAAGCCGTCCACGGCAAGACGGACACCGCGCGACTGCACTGGGTGCTCTCCCGACTCAAGGCCGAGGAAGTCAACCAAGCCGACTCCATGACGGCGGTGCGGCTGCTGCAAGACGCCGGCGGCCTCCACGGCCACAAATACGCCATCGATGCCCTCGTCGCCGCGATGGCCCTCCGGTCACCGGCCCCCGTGCTCGTCCTGACCTCCGACCGCGACGACTGGTCAAAGCTGTGCGGCGACCGCGTGGCGATCAGAGACCTCTGACGGGCAGTCGGGGCGGCGCCGGGAGTCCCGCGGTCTCGCGGCCCGTACCTCGCCGTTCACATGGAGGTTGGACGGCGGCATCATCATCTGCCGTGCTGCTCCGCCTGGCTTACCTCGCCGCGACCAACACCCTGGCGCTCCCGCGCCTGCTGCCGATGAGCGACCGAGACAAGGACATCGAAATCCTGGCCCTGCGGCACCAACTGCTGGTCCTGCAACGCCAAGTCGGCAAGCCCACCTTCACCGACACCGACCGCGCCATCCTCGCCGGCCTGCTCCACCGCCTCCCGAGGGAGAAGCTGCGCCGGTTCCTGCTGTTGGTACGCCCCGACACGATCATGCGGTGGCACCGCAACCTGCTCAAGCAACGACATGCCGCCACCTGCCTGCCGAAGCGGCGCGGACGCCCACCCCCCGTCCGGTCGATCCGCGCCCTGGTCCTGCGCCTGGCCCGCGA
>NZ_POTZ01000764.1 GCF_003236365.1 Streptomyces sp. NTH33 | reverse complement strand
GCCAGCGGCGCAGGACGCGGTGGACGTGTTCGGCGCCGACGAGCTCCTCGCCGTCCCCGGCCGGCGGGGAGCAGGCGAGCGGCGACAGGAGGAAGGGGAGTCCCTGCGCGCCGCCGAGACCGCCGTGGGAGCCGATCTGCTCCTCGAAGGCGAGGACCTCGCCGTCGGCGGGGTCGTAGCAGGAGTTGACCATGATGTCGGCGGTGTGCGGGAAGGAGTGGGTGCGGCGTACGGCGTCGACGGCGCCGGGCCCGAAGACGGCGAGCGGGCCGGGGTCGGCGTCGAGCTCGTCCAGCGGTATGCGCGCGCCGCGGGCGCCGAGTACGAGACCGCCGTGCTCCTCGCTGCGCACGAGCAGGAAGCCGATGCCGGGGTGGTTGGCGAGCGTGGACAGCAGCGCGGGGTGGCGGGCCTCGATCTCCTCGTCGCTCATGCGGTGCGGCACGTCGGGGAAGGAGACCAGGCCGAGGTTGCCGGAGGCGAGGACGACGGGCTCCGGGCGGCGGGAGGGCCGGTGGTCCTCGCCGTGTTCCTCGACCGGGCGGTGCAGCGCGGCCCGTACGGCGGCCCGCGCCTCGGCGCCACTTGGGGTCTCCCCTGCTCGAGCGAGGCCGAGAGCTTGGGGAAGGGTGTCCTCGGCGCGGCGCGGCACGGGCAGGCCGCAGCCGGCCCGGACGAGGTCGCCGAGGGTGAGGCCGTAGCGGGAGCGGAAGGTCTCGCCGGGGCTCTGGCCGTGGTCGGACAGGACGACGATCCGGTAGGGGCGCAGGGCGTGCTCGGCGGCCTTCCCGATCAGGGCGAGGGAGCGGTCGAGGCGCTGCAGGACCTTCGCCGCGTCCCGGCTGCGCGGGCCGGAGTGGTGGGCGACCTCGTCGTACGCCACCAGGTCGGCGTAGACGGAGGTGCGGCCGGCGAGCAGATCGCCCATGACGGCGGCCACGACGACGTCCCGCTGGACGACGGTCGCGAAGGCGCGGATCAGCGGGTACAGGCCGCCGCGGGAGACGCGGGGGCGCTCCTTGCGGAGCCGGGCGCGCGTGGACTGGCCGATCTCGCGGGCGGCCTCGGCGACGAAGGAGAGGAAGGTGCGGACGGCGTTGGCGGGGTCGGAGAAGTAGGCGAAGTAGCCGGCGCGGGAGCGGTTGCCGCGCCCGCGGCGCACGGCGACGGACAGGACGAGGGCGAGTTCGCCGGCGCCGCCGCTGAACAGGTTGCCGCGGCTGGCCCCGTCGGCGGTGAGCAGCCCGCCGTCGCCGGTGCGCTCGGCGGCGCGGCGCTGGAGTTCGAGGGCGCTGCTCGGGCGGTTGCTGACCATGATCTCGCCGGTGTCCTTCTCGTACCAGCGGAAGGCGGGGACGTCGTGGTTGGAGCCGTGCAGGATGCCGAGCTGGCTGGCGCCGGTCTGGCTGGACCAGTCGGTGCGCCAAGGGGTGAGCCGGTGGGTGGGCGGCTGCCCCGGGTCGGCGCCGAGCCACCGGGCGACGGTGGGCATCAGGCCCTTGCCCACCGCGTCCCGCAGCACGTCATGGCCGACACCGTCGAGCTGGATCACGACGGTGCCGGGGGTCGACGAGCAGGGCGGCAGGCGTCTGCGGCGGCGGTCGGCGAGCCGGTGGAGCCGGCGCCGGTAGGCGTCGTCGTCGCGGACGGCGAGGGCGGCGCCGGTGGCGGAGGCGACGGCGGACATCACCGCGGCCACGATGACGGCGGTCTCGGGGGCCGCCTCGGCCTGGCCCGAGGGGTTGACGCGCAGGGCGAGCAGCAGCAGTGACCCGTTCAGGAAGAACACCAGCAGCCCGAGGACGAGCGCGGGCACGAGCAGCAGCAGCCGGACGAGCAGCGGCCAGACGACGGCCGACAGCACACCGAAGGCGCCCGCGCCGAGCGCGGCGGTCACGGCGATGGTGGCGCTGTCCCCGTCGGGCGACTGCAGCTGGAAGTCCGGCAGGACCCCGGCGAGCACCAGCATGGTGACCGTGGACACGGCCCACACGGCGATGCTCCGCCCCACCTGGCCGGCACCCCGCCGCCATCGCCCGCCACCCACGCCGGCCCACTC
>NZ_POTZ01000763.1 GCF_003236365.1 Streptomyces sp. NTH33 | reverse complement strand
GTGGGGTGGGGGGTGGTCATGAGCAGGGCTCCAGTTCGTTGTGAAGTGCCGTGACACAACCCGGGAGTTGGGTGACATCGTGGGTGTGCCAGTACAGGAAGTAGGAGAGCAGGATGAGCAGGCGGTGGAAGGCGAGGCGCTGCTCGAACAGTGGGTCGGCGGTCAGGCCGCGCTCGTGCCAGTAGCTGTCGAGGAGCAGGCGGCGCTCGGCGGCGGACGGCAGGCACCAGCGGTCGAGCTTGACGAAGTCGCTGGCGTCCTCCGCCTCTGCGGCGTGGTCGAAGTCGAGCAGGGCGCTGGTGCCGTCCGGCCGGATCAGGATGTTGTCGGGATGAATGTCCTGGTGGGTGGGGACGAGCGGGTGCTCGCCGAGCTGGTCGGCCAGCAGGTCGCCACGGTGGCGGGCGGCCGAGGCCAGGCCGGGCGGCAGCAACTCGTGCCGCAGGAGCTCATCGAGGAGTTCGGCCAGCCGACGGCGGCGGGCAGTCACCGTCGCGGTGTCGGGCACAGGCGGTGTGTGGAGTCGGGCGATCTGCTGGGCGAGGCTGGTCCACACGGTGCGGGTGATGCGGCCTCGGCGGCGGGCGTTGGTGAAGGTTTCTCCCTCCAGCCACTCCTGGAGCAGATAGGGGCCCAGGACGGGGTCGGTGCCGACGTCGAGGACGTGCGGCACGGTGACGCCGCGTGCGGCGGCCTGGCTCATGGCATCGGCAACACGCTGCAGGTGTGGCTCGCCCTCACGGGAGTTGAGTTTGAGCAGGTAGGAGCGGCCCGCGGCGTTCAGGTGCCAGCAGGTGTTGAAGCGGCCCTCGGGCAATGTCCGTGTCTCGACAGGCCCGCGGTGCGCCAGGAGGCGGTGCGTGGCGGCGTGGTCGAGAGCGGGGGCGGTGGTCATCGTTCAGCTCCCGCGAGCTTGAGGTCCTTCGGCAGGCCGATGTGGGTGAACACCTTGTGGACGGACTCGGCGAAGTCGGCGACCTGCTCGACGGTGAGCCGGTCGGTGTCGCGGACATCAAGGCGGGGAAGGGCGTCGTGCAGTCGGCGTCCCAGGTTCCATGGTCCGGCCAGGTGCAGCGCGTCGGTGCGTGGCTCGGCCAGGGCCGTCAGGGTCAGATGCACTTCGTGGGGGGTGAGGCGGCCGTCGACGGTGCACACGCCGCACCGCGCGGAGCGAGCGGCCAGGACCGGGCCGATCGGGGTGGGGGCCAGCAGTTCGGGCAGGTAGGCGGTGCCCTGCCAGTCGCGACCAAGGGTGATGTTCAGTTCGGTGTCGAAGAACCGGTTCGGGAAGCGGCGGAACTGTTCGCGGCGCAGGTGCGGGCGGCGCGGCAGGAGTACATCGGCGTTGTGCCGGGCCACGGTCACGGCCGGCGCGTCAGCACCGGGGGTGCGGCGGAGGGTTATCTCGGCTGAGGCGTCGATGGAGAAGGAGTAGTCATCGCTGTGGGGACGGCGGAAGCCGCCGGCGTGCTTGCCGATTTTGACGGTGATGGTGTCGGTGAAGACCTGCACCTCGTCGGCGCCCTGCTCGCCCAGCGCCTTGTACTCAGCGGAGCGGAAGGTGCCGTCCGCTTCGAAGTTGAGCAGGACGCGCAGGCTGCCGGGCAGCAGCATGGTGGCGTGGACAGCGCCGACCAGGGACAGTTGCTGCTGGTGGTGGTCGAGGACTTCCAGGAAGTAGTGCTCGGTGCGGACCCCCAGCAGCTCGTTGGCGAAGGGGGCGTTCAGGTCCGGGGCGTACACCCACAGCGGTCCACCGGCACGGGCGGTGCCGAAGCGGGTGTGCTGGATCTGTTCGCCGGTGGTGCGACGCTGGGTGAAGGTGTGGAAGGAGTAGCCCGGCGCGTGTGGGTCGCGTGCCCCTTCGGGGTGGACGACGAAGTGCCGGAAGCAGTCGGTGTGGGTGCGGGTGTCGGCGACGACGTCGGAGGTGATGCTCCGCCCGGTCGCTGCCTGCGGGTGGGTGGCGCGGGCGCGGGCGGTGGCGCGGGCCAGGTGGTCGGCGAAGGCGTCGATCTGCTGCTCGGTCAGCGAGGCGGAGGCGTAGAAGTGGTAGAAGAG
>NZ_POTZ01000762.1 GCF_003236365.1 Streptomyces sp. NTH33 | reverse complement strand
CGCCAGGAGCTCGCCGTGATCCGCCGCGTCACCGCCCCCGGCCTCTTCCCGCCGCCCGCGTACTCCCACGCCTCCGTCGTCGAGGCGGGGACGAAGCTGGCGTTCCTCGCCGGATCCGTACCGCTGGACGCTCGTGGAGAGCTGGTCGGAGCGGGAGATCCGGTGCGGCAGGCCGAGCAGGTCATCGCCAACCTGGCGGAGCAGCTACGGGCGGTCGGGAGCGACTTCGCGCACGTGCTGTCGACCGACGTGTACGTCGTCGCCGGTGAGCCCGCCGTGCTCGGCGCCGTGTGGAAGGTGGTCGAGGCGTCCGGGCTCAGTGCGGGACCGCACGCGTCGACGCTGATCGGGGTCGCCTGCCTCGGGTATCCCGGGCAGTTGGTGGAGATCACCGCGACGGCCGTCGTGCCGGAGGGGGAAGACGTCCCGGAGAGGGAAGAGGGGGAGGGCGCGTGAGTGCTGAGGGTGTTGTTGTTCTGCGGCGGGCCGTCGGCTCCGACGCCGGGGCCGCCGCCGATGTCTGGCTGCGGTCCTTCGCCGCCGCGCTGCCGGCCGTCGTCCGGCCGCACTCCGACGGCGCCGTGCGCGCCTGGTTCCGGGACGTGGTGGTGCCCCGTCACGAGACCTGGATCGCCGAGGCGGACGGCTCCGCAGGCATCGTGGGCGTCATGGTGCTCGACGGCGAGGTGCTGTCGCAGCTGTATCTCGCTCCGGACTGGCGCGGGCGCGGCCTCGGCGACCGTTTCGTCGCGCTCGCCAAGGAACGCAGCCCGCGGGGCCTGTCCCTGTGGACCTTCCAGGTCAACGAACCCGCCCACCGTTTCTACGAGCGGCACGGCTTCGTCCCCGCCGAGCGCACCGACGGCAGCGGGAACGAGGAGCGGGAGCCGGACGTGCGGTACGTGTGGCGGCCGTGAGGCCGACCCGAGCCGCTCAGCGCCGGGCGTAGTGGTCGGTCGCCGTCACCAGGGCGTCCGCCATGGCCGGGGTGCCCGCGTCGTGGCCGGCCTGGCTGACGGTGACCAGTTCGCTGCCCGGCCAGGCGTGGTGCAGGCGCCAGGGGGTGCCGAGGAGGTTGCCGAAGTCGAGGCTGCCCTGGACGAGGGTGCCGGGGATGCCCTGGAGGAGGTGGGCGTCGCGGAGGACCACGCCCTCGTCGTTGCCCTCGCCGAGGAAGTGGTCGTTGCCGAAGTAGTGGGTGACCGTGCGGGCGAAAGCCATGCGGAAGACCGGGTCCTCGTAGCGCGGGACGGAGCGGGGCGGGGCGGGGATCGTCGCCGTCTCCCAGTCGGTCCAGGCGCGCGCCGCCCGTTCCCGGACGGCCGGGTCGGGGGATTCGAGCAGCCGGTCGTACGCGGCGGCGAGGTTGCCGTCGCGGTCCTGCTCGGGCAGCTCGGCCAGGAAGCGCTCGAACGCTTCCGGGAAGATCTTTCCCAGGCCGTGGGTCAGCAGGGTCACCTCGGGGTTCGAGCCGGTGGCAACGCCGGTGAGGACCAGTTCGGAGACGGCGGAGGGATGTGTCTGGGCGTAGCGCAGCGCCAGCACCGAGCCCCAGGAGGCGCCCCACACCAGCCACCGCTCGATGCCGAGGTGGCGGCGCAGCAGCTCCAGGTCGGCGATCAGGTGCGCGGTCGTGTTCACGCTCATGTCGGTGTCGTACGCGCTCGCGTGCGGCGTGGAGCGTCCGCAGCCGCGCTGGTCGAGCAGCACGATCCGGTACGCGGCCGGGTCGCAGTAGCGCCGGTAGCCGGGGGTGCAGCCGGAGCCCGGGCCGCCGTGCAGCATCACCGCCGGCTTGCCGTGCGGGTTGCCGCAGGTCTCCCAGTGGACGCGGTTGCCGTCACCGACGTCGAGCATGCCGTGGTCGTACGGTCCGATCTCCGGATACAGGCCCATCGCGGGAACATAACCGCCGTGCGACCGCCGCGTCGCCTCATTTCCTCGTCGGCAGTCCCGCCTCCTGTGCCGCGGTTCGCAGGACGTCCCGGAGCATGGCGGGGGTGAGCTTGCCGGTGAAGGTGTTGCGCTGGCTGACGTGGTAACAGCCGAAGAGGGTGATGC
>NZ_POTZ01000761.1 GCF_003236365.1 Streptomyces sp. NTH33 | reverse complement strand
CGCCGCGGAGGTATCCCCCATGCCCGAATACGGCTATCACCTGTCGTGCGAGCAGTACGGCCCGGCCGACCTCGTCGAGCAGGCGAGGATGGCCGAGCAGGCTGGCTTCCAAGCGCTGTGGATCTCGGACCACTACCACCCCTGGAACGAGGCGCAGGGGCAGAGCCCGTTCGTGTGGTCGGTGATCGGCGCGCTGTCCGAGGCGGTGTCCCTGCCCATCGAGACGGCCGTGACCTGTCCGACCGTGCGGATGCACCCCGCGGTGGTGGCACAGGCGGCCGCGACCAGCGCGGTGATGACCGAGGGCCGGTTCCGGCTCGGCGTCGGCACCGGCGAGGCGCTCAACGAGCACATCACCGGTGACCGGTGGCCGCCGACGCACGTGCGGCTGGAGATGCTGGAGGAGGCCGTGCAGGTGATGCGCCGGCTGCTGGCCGGCGAGCAGGTCAACCACCGCGGCACGCACTACACCGTCGAGAACGCCCGCCTCTACACCGTCCCCGAGGAACCCGTCCCGATCGACATCTCCGGCTTCGGCCCGAAGTCGATCGCGCTCGCGGCCCGCGTGGCCGACGGCTACATCACGATGATGCCGGAGGAGGAGATGGTCACCCAGTACCGCAAGGGCGGCGGAGGCGCGAAGCTCGTCAGCGGCGGTACGAAGGTGTGCTTCGGCGCCGACCGCGACGAGTGCGTCCGCACCGTGCACGAGCTGTGGTTCAACGAGCAACTGCCCGGCGAGATGGGCCAGGTGCTGCCCACGCCCCGGCACTTCGAGCAGCTCAAGCCGCTGGTCACCGAGGACATGGTCCGCGGGAACGTGGTGTGCGGCGACGACGTGGACCAGCACGTGTCCGCGCTGAAGGAGTTCGCCGACGCGGGCTGCGACCGGATCTACGTCAACCAGATCGGCCCCGACCAGCGCGGCTTCTTCGACTTCTACCGCACGAAGGTGCTGCCGCAGCTGCCGCATTGAGACGGCGGATCGAGACAGCGGTGGGAGACGAACGGGCGCCCGCCGGACAGGAACCGGCGAGCGCCCAATGCTGTCGACTTGTCGACCGGTCGATGCCCTGTCAGGCCGTCGGGCCGGTGCCCTCACCGCGCTCCGGCCGGTGCGTGCCGACCGTCGGCGGGGCGGGCGGCACCGGCGGCACGGGCGAGTGCGGCGCGCCCGCCACCGCGCCGGCCGGCGCGGTGCCTGCGTGGTGTTTGGCAGCCGGCTCCGCGGCGCGCTCCGGCGTGGGCCGGGACGCCGAGGGCCGGGCGGCCTCGCGCAGCGCGTAGGCCGCCACGCCCAGGATCGCCGCGGTGATCAGCGCGGCGGCCCAGCCGGGCAGGCCGATCGCGAGGGCCAGCCCCACGGCGAGCGCGAGGGCCGCGCCCGCGTACAGGGCGACGGCGCCGGACGCGGCGTACAGCGTGGCCGTGCGGCGCTGCCTGCGGGTCTGCTCGCGCAGCTCGTCACGCACCGTTTCGCGCGCCACCTGCGCCAGCTCGTCGACCAGTTGCTTGTCCAGGTGCTCCAGGTGATCCAAGCGCTCCATGTACTGCGGGTACCCGCGCGAGCGCCCGGGTAACGCCACCCGTTCCACGGCCAACTACCCTCGTCCGCATGGAGATTCTGGGAACCAGCTTGCGCGTCTGCGTCGACGATCTGGACACCGCGGTGCCGTTCTACGAACGTCTCGCGGGCGGCACGGCTCTCCGGTTCGAACGCGGCGGCGTCCAGGTGGCGGCGGTCGGCTGCTTCCTGCTGATGAGCGGCCCCGAGCCCCAGCTGGAGCTGCTGCGCAAGGTGGCGGCGACCATCGCCGTGGCGGACGTCGACGAGGCCCACCGGGTGCTGACCGAGCTCGGCGCGCACATCGTCGCCGGTCCGATCCCCACCCCGGTGGGCCGCAATCTGATCGCGATGCACCCGGACGGGACGGTGTACGAGTACGTGGACCGCCGGGGCTGAACCGCGCGGGCCGGACGAGCCGGACGGTCAGGCGGACGGGCCGGACGGTCCGGGCGGTCCGGGCGGACGGTGGGCGCATCCGGAAGTCGTAACGCCCCGGCAGCCCACCACCCCCGGCC
>NZ_POTZ01000760.1 GCF_003236365.1 Streptomyces sp. NTH33 | reverse complement strand
GGCCCGACCACCCGGCGCGCCGACCGCCGCAAGCCGCGCTCCCGCTCCGCCCTCGCCCCGCTCACCCGGCGCCTGGCCCCCCTCGCCGCGGTGGCCGCGCCGTACGCCCGCAAGCTCAAACCGGTCTACCCGCGCCCGGGCCGCACCGGCTGGCGCCGCTGGCTGCCCTCCTGGCGGCAGTGGCTCGGCGCCGCGCTCTCGGCCCTCGGCCTGACCGGGGCCTTCCTCGCCGTCGCCTACGCCGCGACCGACATCCCGCAGAACCTGAACACCTACGCCACCCAGCAGGACAACGTCTACTTCTGGTCCGACGGCACCCCCCTGGCCCGCACCGGCTGGGTGCAGCGGCAGGACATGCCGCTGAAGGACATACCCCAGGACGTCCGCTGGGCGGTGCTCGCGGCCGAGAACGAGAGCTTCTACAGCGACCCCGGCATCTCCTTCACGGGCCTCACCCGCGCCCTGTTGCGCACGGTCGGCCAGGGAGACACCCAGGGCGGCTCCACCATCACCCAGCAGTACGTCAAGAACGTCTACCTGTCGCAGGACCAGACCGTCAGCCGCAAGTTCACCGAGGCGATGATCTCGCTCAAGCTCGACAACCGGATGAGCAAGGACAAGATCCTCGAGGGCTACCTCAACACCAGCTGGTTCGGCCGCGGCACCTACGGCATCCAGCGCGCCGCCCAGGCCTACTACGGCAAGGACGTCGGCGACCTGAACGCGAGCGAGGCCGCCTTCCTCGCCTCCCTGCTCAAGGGCGCCGGCCTGTACGACCCCACCCTCAGCCAGGCCAACCACCGGCGTGCGGTGGAGCGCTGGGACTGGACCCTCGACCGCATGGTCAAGATCGGCAAGCTGTCGGAGACCGAACGCGCCAAGTACCGGACCTTCCCCGAGCCGCTCAAGCGCAACCCGCTCTACGACACCGGCCGGCAGACCGACTACCTGGTCGAACTGGCCTCGCAGTACGCCAAGAAGGCCGCGCACATCTCCGACCAGGAGTTCGACCTGGGCGGCTACCAGATCTACACGACCTTCGACCGCAAGCGGGAGGCCAAACTCACCGACGTGGTCACCAAGGCCCGCAAGAAGGCACGGAAGACCACCCCCGGCCCGGCCAGGACCGTGCACTACGGCGCCGCCTCCGTCGCCGCCGACGGCCGCATCCTCGCCCTCCACGGCGGCCCCGACCACCGCACGCAGGGCTACAACGAGTCCAACGCCACCACCGTGCGCGCCGGTTCGGCCTTCCTGCCGTTCGTCTACGCCGCCGGACTCGAGCACGGCGTCGTCAAACAGCGAGACGCCCCCAGGGAGCCGGTCACCCCGCAGACCCTCTACAACGGCGACGACGCCGTGCCCGTCACCACCCCCGAAGGCCCCTACTGGGACCGCAGCGGCCGCAAGGTGTCCGCCCGCAACGACGGCGGGAAGTCCTGGGGACGGATCACGCTGCGCAAGGCACTCGCGGAGTCCGTCAACACGCCGTTCATGCAACTCGGCATGGACACCGGCCTGGACAAGGTGAAGCAGACCGCCCTGGCGGCCGGACTGCTCCCCTCCAGCATGGGCCCGCAGGTGCCCTCCCTGTCCCTGGGCACCTCCACCCCGAGCGCGATCCGCATGGCGGGCGGCTACGCCACCTTCGCCGCCCGCGGCATGCACACCGAGCCGTACTCGGTGCGCCGCATCACCCGCAACGGCTCCTCCGTGAAGCTCGACACCCCGGCCGCGCGGCGCGCGGTGAGCCCGCGCGTGGCCGAGGAGGTCACCCAGGCGCTCGGCGACGCCTTCCGCACCGCCCACCCCACCGCGGCACCCGCCACGGCCACGGTGGCGGGCAAGGCCGGCACCACCGAGGACGACACCGCCTCCTGGTACGTCGGCACCGCCGAGTCGGTGTCCACGGCCGTCGTCGTCTACCGCATGGACCTGGCCAAGAGCCTCGAACCGCTGCCACTGAAGGGACTCGCCGGCACACCCGACGACAGCGTCGCCTACACCTGTCTCTTATACACATCTCCGAGCCCACGAGACAAGCGCTCAC
>NZ_POTZ01000075.1 GCF_003236365.1 Streptomyces sp. NTH33 | reverse complement strand
GCGGTGGGGACCGTGGACGGCGCGGTGCCGGGTGCGGGCCCGCCGAAGACGGCGACCAGCTCCTCGGGATGCTCCTCGGCGAGATACGCGGCGAACGCGTCCGCGGTGGGGTGCTCCAGCAGCGCCGACGGGTCGAGCGACACGTCGAGCTGCTTGCCGAGGGTCTGGACCAGCTGGGTGACGAGGATCGAGTCGATGCCGTAGTCCTGGACCGGCACGTCACCGGTCAGCTTGGCCCGGTCGAAGCGCAGTTCCAGCGCGAGCCGGTCGAGCAGCCACGAGGCCACCGCGTCCTTCGCCCCCTGGAGGTCCGCGGACCTCGCCGCGCAGACCGCGTCGGCGGCGCCGCGCACCGCTCCGTGAACCGGGGCCGTGTCCTCCAGGCGGCGAGCCGTCAGCCGCTCGGGCCGCCAGTCGGCGCCCGAGCGCACCACCGCGGGCAGGACGACCCGTGCGCCACTGGCGAGCGCGCGGTCCAGCAGGGCGAGCCCCTGCTCGTCGGAGAGGGCGGCCAGCCCGGACGCGCGGTAGGCGGGGCTGCGCACCTCCCCCATGCCGGTGTCCCGCCAGCTCGGCCACTGCACGCTGATCAAGGGCAGTCCGTACGGACGCGTCTCGGCGACCGCGTCCAGATAGGCGTTGGCCAGCGCATAGTCGCTCTGCCCGACCGCCAGTGCGGGAACCGCGGCCACGACCGACGAATACAGGACGAAGAAGTCCAGCGGCTCGTCACGGAAGCACCGCGTCAGCGTGTCGAGGCCGAAGACCTTCGGACCGGCCACCCGGGCCACGCCGTCCGGCGTCTTGCGGACGAAGGCGGGGTTCTCGGAGTCGGTGACACCGGCGCTGTGCACCAGCCCGCCCACCGGTCCCAGCCTGCGCCTGACGTCGGACAGGGCCCGGGCGAGGGCCTGCTCGTCCTCCAGGGACACGGCCAGGACTTCCAGCTCCACGCCCTGGTCGGCGAGTTCGGCCAACGGACGCAGCTTGCGTCCCAGCTCGGTGTCCGCGGTGAGGTGCGCGGCCCACTCGGTTCGCGGCGGCAGTTCCGTACGGCCGGTGAGGACCAGCTTGCGTACCCCGTGCCGGGCGACGAAGTGGCGGGCGGTCAGCAGCCCGATGCCGCGCGTGCCGCCGGTCACCCACAGCACCCGGCCCTCCGGGAAGCGCGGCGGCTGCTGCGGGGTGGGGGGCAGTTCGCGCAGCCGCACCTGGTGGCGGACGCCGTCGCGGTAGGCGATCTCGGCGGCCTCGTCGCCAGTGCCGAGTTCGTCGGCGACCCGGCGGCACAGCTGGTCGTCCGTACAGGATCCCAAGTCCACATGGCGGGAGCGGACATGGCGGTACTCGCTCTGCAGCATCCGGTACAGGCCCACGCGCGCCGCGCCGACGGGGGCGGTCCGCGCGCCCCGGGAGACCAGCAGGGCGCGCAGGTCGCGCCTGCCCTGGTCGACCGTGTGCTGGAGCCAGCGCCACCAGGCGTCCAGAGCCGTGCGATCGACGGAGGTCCCGGGCTCGGCGCAGCCCGCCAGGTCGACGACCGCGTCGAAGCGGTCCCATCGGGTGCCGGTGGAGGTGAGGTCGGCGGTGAGCGCCGCGGTCGTGAGCACTTCGGCGGCAGGCAGCGCGGCGGCGAGCCGCACGGCCAGGTCCTCGGTTCCGGGGGCGGCCAGGACGGCGGTGCGTCCGGGCAGGGCGAGGTCGGCGGCGCCGGACTCGGCCGGGATCCAGTGCCGGGTCAGCAGCAACCCGTCGCCGCCGGGCGCGGGCGGCTCTGCGACGGATTCCCCGTCCGGGACGGCCGGCTCGGTGAGGGGCACGAGGCGCGCGGCACCGGCCGCGGCCAGCTCGGCGTCCGCCGCCGCCAGCCAGATCCGCTCACCGCCGAAGGGATAGCCGGGCAGCGCCACCCGGCCCGGCCGGGCCCCCTGGTGCAGGGCGGACCAGTCGACCGGCCGGCCCGAGGTCCAGGCGGCGGCGTAGGCCACGGGATCGGCGGGCGGTGCGTCGCCCTCGGCCGGCCTGCGCGGATCGACCTGTCCCGTCCAGCTGTCGGCGGGGGTACCGCCCGCGGCGAACACGTCCAGGCGGGCCGCCAGTTGGGGGAGGTCGTCGAAACTGACCGCCAGCCGGTGCGCCATGGCCTCGCGCCCCGACTGAAGGGTCCACGAGACCTCCTGCGGCGCCAGCCCGGCACCCTCGGCGCGCAGATGCGCGGCGAGGCGGCGCGCCTGCTCGGCCAGCCGCCCGGCGTCCCGGGCGGAGAGCACGGCCAGTTGGGGACCGGTCGGGGCCGTCCGTGGCCGGGGCGCGCCGATGTGTTCCTGGAGGATGACGTGGGCGTTGGTGCCGCCGGCCCCGAAGGAACTGATGCCCGCCGTCCTGGGCAGCTCGGTGCCGTCGGCGCGGACACGGCGCGGCCACGGTGCCCGCTCGCGCTGGACCTCGAACGGGGTCGCCGCGAAGTCGATGTTGGAGTTGAGGTGCTCCGCGTGCAGCGACGGGGCCAGCTCACCGTGGCGCATCTGGAGCAGCACCTTGGTGACGGCGGCGATCCCGGCGGCCGACTCGGCGTGCCCGATGCCGGACTTGACGGAGCCGATCGGCAGCCGCTCGGGCGCGTCGCCGTCGAAGGCCCGCAGCAGTCCGGTGATCTCCACGGGGTCGCCGAGGGCGGTGCCGGTGCCGTGCGCCTCGATGTAGTCCAGGCCGGCCGGGCGCAGCCCGGCGCGGTCGAGGGCGGTGCGCACCAGGTCGGCCTGTGCCTTGGGGCTGGGCACGTTGAAGCCCCGGCCGGTGCCGCCGTGGTTGACCGCCGTGCCTTTGACCACCGCCAGGATTCGGTCGCCGTCGGCGAGCGCCGCGTCGAGACGCTTGAGCAGGACCGCGCCGCTGCCCTCGGCCGGGACGTAACCGGTGCCGCCCTCGCCGAAGCTGCGGCAGCGGCCGTCCTCGGAGAGGAAGCCGCGCCAGGCCAGCTGGAGGTACTTCGCCGGGTGGGTGGTGATGTTGACGGCACCCGCCACCGCCAGGTCGCAGTCGCCGTCGCGAATGGCCTGGCACGCCTGGTGGATGGCGACGAGCGCGGAGGAGCACATCGTGTCGATGGCGACGCTGGGGCCGGTGAAGTCGAAGAAGTACGACACCCGGTTGGCCACCGAGGCGTAGGACGAGTGCGGGGGCAGGCCGTTGCCGCGCAACGCCTCCTGAACGCCGTACAGCTGGTACTGGCCGTACATCATGCCCGCGAAGACCCCGGTGCGGGAGCCGCGCAGCTGCTCGCGCGTGCAGCCGGCGTCCTCCAGCAGGTGCCAGACGGTCTCCAGGAACACCCGCTCCTGGGGGTCGGTGTGCTCGGCCTCGATCTGCGACATCCGGAAGAAGAGCGGATCGAAGCGGTCGGCGCCGCGGATGAACCCGCCCCACCTGCCGTACGTCTTGCCGATGACCGACTTGTCGGGGGCGTAGAAGGGGTCGTGGTTCCACCGGTCGGCCGGTATCTCCTCGATGCAGTCCCGGCCGGCGCGCAGATTGCGCCAGAACTCGTCCACGTCTTCGGCCTGCGGATAGCGGCCCGCGACGCCGATGATGGCGATGTCCTGGCCGGCTGTGACGGACCCGACGGGACCGGCCGCGGCGGCCGGGGGCGGTGTCGGCCCGGCGGATTCGGCCTCGGCAAAAGCGCCCTCGGCGACGGATTCGGCGCCGGACGTGGTGAACGCCTCGGGGTAGGCGGCGGCGAGGTGGTCGGCCAGTTCGCGGGCCGTCACGTACTCGAACAGCAGGGTCTTCGACAGCGGACCGCAGTGCTCCTCCAGCCGGCGGGTCACGCTCATGGTGATCAGTGAGTCCACACCGTAGTGGTTGAAGGACTCGGTGACGTCGATGTCCCCTTCGGGCAGCTTCAGTTCCTCCGCCAGGACGGCGAGCACCAGCCGTTCGGCCCGCTCCCGTACGTCCGCCGCGGGCTGCGCCGCGGCGGTGGGGCGCGGTGCGGCGGAGGGGATCACCGCGGTGTGGGTGGACCCGCCGTCGAGTGCGGCGAGGATTTTGGCCGGGTCGCCGGGGGCGAGCAGCAGTCTCGGGGCGGTGCCGGCCAGGGCGCGCTCCAGCGCGTCCAGCGCGGGCGCGGTGCGCAGGGGACGTATGCCTAGCACCCGGTCCACGTAGTCCTCGGCGGCGGCGTCGATCCGCATGGCGCCGTCGGCCCACACCGGCCAGGCGACGGCCAGGGTACGGCCGTGCCGCGCTCCCTCGCGGCGCAACCGCTCGCGTCGCTCGGCGAAGTGGTCGAGGAAGGCGTTGGCGAAGGCGTAGTCGGTCTGACCGGCGTTTCCGAAGGCCGCAGCGGTGGAGGAGAAGGTCACGAAGTAGTCCAGCGGTTCGTCCCGCGTCGCCTCGTCCAGCAGCACGGTGCCGTGCACCTTGGCGGCCAGCACTGCGTCCGCGTCGGCGCGGTCCTTGCGGTGCAGCAGGCCGTCCCGGAGCACACCGGCGACGTGCAGAACGCCGCTCACCTTCCCATGGGCCGCACGCGCCTCGGCGATCAGTGCGCGCACCCCGGCGGCATCGGCCACGTCCGCCCGCACCACGTGCGCCCCGATGGCCTCGATCCGGGCGCGGGCCTCGGGTCCGGGTGCGGTGCGGGACGCGAGCACGATCCCGCCTGCGGGCAGTGCGGCGGCGCGCCGTACGGCGGCGATGTGCTCGGCGAGCAGCAGCCCCAGCGCGCCGGTGCCGCCGGTGATCACGTGGGCGCCCGGCCCGGTGAACGCCGACGCGGCACCGGCCGGGAGGCTGGCTTGGCGCCAGGTACGCCGGGTCCTGCCCGCGGCGTCGACGCGCACCTCGGGCTCGCCCCGGGCGCCGATCTCGGCGGCCACGGCGTCCGCGAGGGAGCCGGACGCGACGGCCAGCACGCCGAAGTCGACGGCCGGGTGCTCCAGACGCACCGAGCGGGCGAACGCCGCCATGGCCGGATGGGCCGGCGAGGCGGCCGGTTCACGGTGCGCGTAGAGGTAGCGCAGGGCGCCGCGCCGGTGCCGCTGCCAGGCCTGGAGGAACGCCATGGCGGTGTGGAAGCCGTGCTCGACGGCGCGGGCGGGGTCGGTGTCCTCCCCGGCCAGGTGCACCACGTGGACGGGCCCCGGGTCCGTGGCGCGGACCGCCGCGTCGGCGTCGAAGCCGCCGCCCGGCGCGATCCGCCGGGCGGGCATGCCCGCAGCAGCCAGCGCGGCGCACACCGCGGGCCCCTCGGAGCCCGCGTCCAGCACCAGTACGGTTCCGGCCGGCTCGCTGCCGACCCGCGGTGCGGGCTGCCAAACCGGCTCGAACGCGGTCACCTCGTCGGCGGCGTCCGCCTGGGGCACCGCCCGGAGGGTGAAGGCGTCGATCGCCGCCACCACCTCACCGGCCCGGTCCAGCAGCACGACGTCGAAGCAGAGCGTGCCGGGCGGGACCGGGCGCGCCGACGGGGTGGCGTAGGCGTACGTCCTCTCATTCGCGGGCAGTTCGGCGTAGCGCCGGACCGAGCCCAGCGAGAACGGCAGATACGGCAGCGGGCGCGCCGGGCCGTGGGCGCGGGCCGCGAGTCTGCCCGCCGTCTGCAGGGCCGCGTCGAGCAGCGAGGGGTGGAAGACGTAGGCGTCCGCATCGGCGGTCCGCTGCGGGGGAAGCCGCAGTGCCGCGAGTGCCTCGCGCTCCCCTACGGCGAGTTCCTCGATCACCTGGAAGCCGGGGCCGTAGTCGAAGCCCAGCCGGGAAAAGTCCCGGTAGCAGCTCGCGCCGTCGTGGACGTCCGGGCAGCGCTCGCGCACGCTCGCCACGTCGATCCGGGCGGGCCGGGGCCCGGCCGGGCCGAACACCAGGGTGCCGCGCGCGTGCGGGCGAGAGCCGTCCTCGGCGCCGTGCACCTCGAAGGACATGCCGGCCCGGTCGTCGCCGAGCCGGACCAGCAGCCGGTACTCCCCCGTGGCGGGCAGCCGGACGGGCGCGGCCCACACCAGGCCGTCGACGCCGCGCACCGGCGAGCCCGCGACCCGTTCGCCGGCCAGCCGGGCCATCTCCAGGTACGCCACGCCAGGCAGCACCAGCTCGCCGCCGACCACGTGGTCGCGCAGGAAGAACTCCTCGCCTGTGAGGGTCTTGGCGAACTCCTTCTCGCCGGGGGCGGAGACATCGGCGTCGAGGAGGGTCGGATGCAGCCGGGCCGGAGCTTTTTGCGTTGCCGCGGCCGGAGCCTTCTCCGGTGCCTCGGCGGGAACCCTCTCCGGTGCCCCGGCCGGAGTGAACCAGTGCCGGGTGCGGGCGAACGGATAGCTGGGCAGGTGCACCCGGCGGCGGGCCGCGCCCCGGTGCAGGGCCGCCCAGTCGACCTCGGCGCCCGCCAGCCACGCGTCCGCGACGGCGGTCGGGTCGCCGGTGGCGGTGGCCGTGGGCGGAGTCGCCCGACGCTCGGCCTGCCCGGTGCGCACCGCCGACGGGCGGTCGGCGAGATACGCGTCCAGCTCGGCGCGCAGCTCTGCGGTGCCGCCCCCCACCACGGCGAGCCGGCGGGCCATCGGCTCGCGGCCCACCTGCAGCGTGTACGCCAGGTCGCCCGGCGGAACGTCCTGATCCGCCAGGTGGCCGGCGAGCCGGCGGGCGGCGCTGCGCAGCTCCTCGGGGGTGCGGGCGGAGAGCACGTACACCTGCTCCGCGGTGTCCTCCTCGCGGATGTCCGGCATGGGTGGTTCCTCCAGCACGATGTGCGCGTTGGCTCCGCCGAAGCCGAAGGAGCTGACCCCGGCGCGGCGCGGCAGCTCACGTCCGGTGGTGTCGCGTGGCCGCGGCCAGGGCCGGGCGGTGACGGCGACTTCGAACGGGCCGCCGTCGAGTTCCAGGTGAGGGTTCTGCTCCCGGAAGTGCAGGCTGGCCGGGATGGTGCCGTGCCGCAGCGCCAGGACCGCCTTGAACACTCCGGCTATCCCGGCGGCGGCCTCCAGGTGTCCGATGTTGGTCTTGACCGATCCGATGACGCAGCCGGGCGCCGCGGCCGTGCCCTGTTCCGCTCCCTGTTCCTCCCGCAACCGCAGGAAGGCGGTGGACAGTCCGGCGGTCTCGATGGGGTCGCCCAGCGCGGTGCCGGTGCCGTGCGCCTCGATGTAGCCGACGGTCTCCACTGGCACGCCGGCGGCGCGGTAGGCCTCGACCAGCAGGTCGGCCTGGGCGTCGGGGTTGGGAGCGGTCAGGGAGGTGGTGCGGCCGCCGTGGCCGGCCGTGACCGATCTGATCACCGCGTGGACGGCGTCGCCGTCGCGTTCGGCCCGGTCGTTCGGCTTGAGCAGCACCACGCCGACGCCTTCGCCCCGGACATAGCCGTCGGCCCGCCTGTCGAAGGCCTTGCACCGTCCGCCGGGACTGAGCATCTCGCCCCGGCTGAGCACCTCGTACACGCTCGGCGTGAGGATGAGGTTGACGCCGCCCGCGATCGCCAGGTCGCAGGTGCCGTCGCGGAGCGCCGCGCAGGCCTGGTGGACGGCGGTGAGCGAGCCGGAGCAGGCCGTGTCCAGGGCCATGCTGGGACCGCGCAGGTCCAGCAGGTAGGAGACCCGGTTCGGGATGACCGACAGCGCCGCGCCGGTGGCCGTGTGCGCCTCGGGACGGCGTCCGGCGGCCCGTTGCGCCTCCAGGTAGTCGTTGTTGGCGACCCCGATGAACACCCCGACGCGCTTTCCGGCCAGCTCGGACGGGCGGTAGCCGGCGTCTTCGACGGCCGACCAGACCGCTTCGAGCAGCAGGCACTGCTGAGGGTCCATCAGTTCCGCCTCCCTGGGGGAGATCCCGAAGAAGGCGGCGTCGAACCGGTCCACGTCGGGGACGAAGCCGCCCCAGCGGGAGCGGGAGCGCGGCTGCTCGCGCCAGTCCCAGCGGTCGGCGGGGATCTCCTGGATCAGGTCGTCCCCGGCGGCCAGGTGCTCCCAGAACTCCTTGAGGTCCGAGGAGCCGGGCAGCCGCCCGGCCATGCCGATGACCGCGATGCCGTCGCCGCGCCGCTCCTCGGCGTGTGCCTCGGAGAAGGGCGCTACGGCGGTGGCGGCCGGGGGCTGCGGTGCGGCGGCGCCGGACCGTGCGGTCAGTTCGGTGGGGTGCCGCTCCCACAGGTACTCGGCCAGCGCGTGCAGGGTGCCCCGGCGGTAGAAGAGCGTCGGGGAGACCTCGATGCCGTATGCCGTGCCCAGTTCGGCGGCGAGCGCGGTGAAGGACACGGAGGTCATACCCACCTCGCCGAGCGGCGTGCGGGTGCCGATCTCCTCGGGACGCAGCCCGGCCAGGCGGGCGACCGCGCGGGCCAGTTCGGCCGTCAGCGCCTCGACACGGCCGGAGGGCCGGCCGGGATCCTCCGGCCGCTCGGTGCCGGGGACGCCGTAGCGGGCCCGCAGTTCGGCCGGCGGAAGGGTGGCCAGCGTGGTCCGGTCGACCTTCTCGTTGAGCGTGCGAGGGAAGCCCGTGACCGGGATCAGCACCTCCGGGATCATGTGGGCCGGCAGCCAGGCCGCCAGCTGCTCCCGGGTCGGCTCGCCGCCGCCCTCGGTGCGGGTGTAGCAGGCCAGGAGCGAGCGGTCGCCGTCCTGGCCGCGCGCCACCACGACGGCGTCGCGTACGCCGTCCAGGCGCCGCAGCGTCGCCTCGATCTCCTCCAGCTCCACTCGGTGGCCGCGCACCTTGACCTGGGAATCGATCCGGCCCAGGTACTCGATCCGCCCGTCGGCCAGCCGCCGGACCAGGTCGCCCGTGCGGTACATCCGGGCATCGGGCCCGGCCGCGAACGGGTCGGGCAGGAAGCGCCCGGCGGTCAGCTCGGGCCGGCCCAGATAGCCGTCGGCCACGCCGTGGCCGCCGATGTACAGCTCTCCGGGCACTCCGGTGGGCACGGGCCTGCGTACGCTGTCGAGCACGTACAGCGCGGTGTTGGCGATCGGGGCGCCGATCGTCACGCGCTCGCCGGGGCGGAGCCTGCCGGCCGCCGACCAGATGGTGGTCTCGGTGGGGCCGTACAGGTTCCACACCGCGCGGTTGCCCACGAGCAGCGCCTCCGCCGTGTCGGCGGGCAGCGCCTCGCCGCCGCACAGCACGGTGAGACCGGGGCTGCCCCGCCATCCGGCGGCGAGCAGCATGCTCCAGGTCGCCGGAGTCGCCTGGATCACCGTGGCCGTACCGCGCTCGACCGCCTTCCGCATCCGCAGTCCGTCCTGGGCGACCTCTGTCGGCAGGATCTCCACGGTGCCGCCGGTGATCAGCGGCAGGTACAGCTCGAGGCCCGAGATGTCGAAGCAGACCGTGGTGAGGGCCAGCAGGGTGTCTCCGGGCCCGAATCCGGGCTCGCGCGCCATCGACCGGAGGAAGTTCGTCAGCGCGCGGTGCGGTACGCGGACGCCCTTGGGGCGGCCGGTGGAACCGGAGGTGTAGATGACATAGGCGGTGTCCGACGGGCCCGCGGGCCCGGGCGACTCGGCCGCGGGCGGCTGCCCGCCCGCGTCGACGAGCAGCCGGGGCACCCCTGCGCCCCAGCCGGCCTCGACGGTGGAGTGCGTCAGCAGCAGGTGCAGTCCGGCGTCCTCGGCCATGAAGGCGAGCCGCTGCTCGGGGTAGGCCGGGTCGAGCGGTACGTACGCGCCACCGGCGGCCTGCACGGCGAGCAGGGCCACCGGAAGACGGGCGTCGCGTGGCAGCAGGACGCCGACGGTACGGCCCCGGCCGACACCGGCGGCGCGCAGGCGGGCCGCGAGGGCGTCGACCCGCTCGCTCAGCTCACGGTAGGTCAGCTCGCCGAGGTCGTCCCGGACCGCGACCGACTCCGGGCGGGCCTCGGCCTGCTGCCGCACCAGCTCCCAGACCAGGGTGCCTGCCGGGTAGTCCGCCGGGGCGGGCGGGGCGAGCAGGGCCCGCTCCTGCCCGGTCAGCAGGTCCAGCTCGCCGACCGGGGTGCCGGGGTCGCCCATGGCGGAGGTCAGCAGCGTGACGAAGTGGTCTCCCAGACGCTCCACCGTCGCGGCGTCGAACAGGTCGGGGTTGTACTTGAGGGTGTACTGGCAGCCTTCCGGCCGGTCGACCAGGTCGAGGACCAGATCGAACTCGCCCTCCTGGTGCACGCCGCCGACCCGGTCCCGGACCACGCCGTCGGTGCGCAGGTCGCGCGCCCAGTTGTGGAAGTAGAAGGCGACGTCGAACAGCGCGTCCGTGGCGCCGGGGGCCTCCCGTCTCAGTTCCTCGGTGAGGGTGATCAGTGGGTAGGCGCCGTGCTCCAGGGCGCCCAGGACCGTACGGTGGATCCGGCGGAGCAGCGCGCGGAAGGGCTCGTCGCCGTCGACCCGCTCGGCCAGGACGACCATGTTCATGAAGTAGCCGAGCACGTCGTCGTAGCCACCCGGGGGACGGCTCGCCGTCGGGGTGCCGACGGCGATGTCGGCCTGGTCGCTGTAGCGGTGCAGCAGGGCGAAGTAGCAGGCCAGCATGACGCTGGACAGCGAGGTCCGCTCCGTGGCGGCGAGCGCCCGGGCCCGCTCGGTCACCGCTGCCGGAATGCGTCCCCCGACGCTCGCGCCCCGGAAGCCGGGCACGGGCGGACGCGGCCGGTCCAGCGGCAGCGCCACGGAGGTCCGCCGGCCGCGCAGCCGGTCGGTCCAGTACGCGCGCAAGCGCTCCCCCGTGGGCCCGGCGAGCAGGTCGCGTTGCCATGCGGTGAAGTCGGCGTACGTGCGGGCGGGCCGGTCGGCCGGCAGCGGACGGCCCTCGCGGACCGTACGGTAGCTGCGGTCGACCTCCTCCAGCAGCAGCGGTATGGACACCCCGTCGAGCACCAGGTGGTGCGCGGTCAGCACCAGGGCCTGCCTGCCGTCGCCGAGGGTGTAGAGCGTCGCGCGCAGCAGCGGACCCTCGCTCAGGTCGAACGGCCGGCGCGCGTCGGCGCGTATCCGGTCGCGCAGGTCACTGTCCGCGTCGGAGGTGAGGAAGACCTGCTGGAACGGCAGTTCCGGCTCGGCCGCGATGCGGACGTACGGTCCGTCCTCGTCCGTGCGCACGGTCGCGCGCAGTTCCTCGTGCCGGTCGAGCAGGTCCTGCAGGACGACGCGCAGGGCGAGCACGTCGACGTCGGGGTCGAGCCAGAAGGCGAGCGGCAGGTTGTAGGCGTGGTTGCCGGGCGCGATCTGCTCGATCACCCACAGGGCGCGCTGCCCCTCGGAGAGTGGATGGGTGGACGCCTCCGCGTCCGTGCGGGGGCGCAGGACCTGTCGCGCCGCCGTCACCGCTGTCGCCACTGTCGCCGCCGACGGCGTCACGGCTACGGCGGTCCCGGGCGCTGTGGGGGTGGCGGTCTCTGCGGAGGCCGCCGCGTCGGTCAGCCAAGTGGACGTCAGGTGTTCCGTCAGCTCACGCAGCGTCGGGCGCTCGAAGAACTCCTCCAGCGGCACCGCGATCCCGAAGGCCTCGTCGACGGCGGAGACGATCCGCAGTCCGCTCAGCGAGTCGAAACCGTAGTCGCCCAGCGGACGGTCGGGATCGATCCGCATGTCCAGCTTCAGGACCCGCTCCAGCAGCTCGCGCAGCCGGTCCTGCACCCCGCCGACGGCCTCGGTCCCCGCGCTCGCCGTCACCGTCGCGGGGGCGACCGCCGCCGGCGCGCCGCTCGGCGTGACGCCGTCGCTCTCGGCGACCAGCACTCGCTGGCCCAGCTCGGCCCCTTCGGCGCCGACCACCCTGACCTGCGTGTAGCCCTCTTCGCCCAGCAGTCGCGTCCAGCTGTCCGGCGAGGCCAGCGGCGAGCCGTGGATGCGCAGCTCGCTGTCCTCGAACAGCCACCACCCTTCCATCACCCCGCCGCCGACGGTGAGGTACGGCCGGATCGAGGTCAGCTCATTGAGCACCAGCAGGCCGCCGGGCTTGAGCAGCGCTTTGACCTTGCGCAGCGTGGCCCGCAGGTTCCGGGTGGCGTGGACGACGTTGGTGGCCAGCACCACGTCGGCCGACCCCGGCGCGACCTTCTGCTCGGCCGGCCCGCGCTCCAGGTTGAGCAGCTGGAAACGGACGTACGGGTGGTCGGCGGCGAAGCGCTCGCGGCCGTGCTCCAGGAAGCGCGGCGAGATGTCGGTGAAGGTGTAGCCGACCCGTCCGGCGTGCTCGGCGAGCACCGGCAGCACCCGCTCGCTGGTGGCGCCGGTGCCCGCGCCCAGCTCGACCACCTGGAGCGTCTCGTACCACGGAAGCATCGGGAGCCGGGTCTCGAGGAAGCCGCGCACGGTGTCCGCGACCAGCAGGTTGAAGAAGTCGGTGAGCGGGTTCCCCTTGTAGAGGTCCTGGACCAGCTCCATCGAGGAGTCGGGGAACATGACCTCGGTCCCCGTCAGCTCGCCGCGCAGCAGTCGCGGATACGCCCGCAGGAAGGCCCGGTTGAGGGTGACCGTGGGCGCGATGTCCGGGCAGGCGCGCAGCACGCGGTCGAACTCGTCCTCCCAGCGGTCCGCGCGGACGACCGCGTCGGTGGTGATGATCAGGTCGCCGTCGCGGGTCAGACAGCCCGCGTCCACGAGGAGGCCGAGCAGCGCCTCGTGCAGCCGCCGGAACTTGTCGCGGATGCCGAGCCTACCGCGCAGCTCCTCCGCGTGGTGCCGCTCGCCGGGCCGCTGGAAGGCGCCCAGGCGCTGGTAGGCGTCCAGCACCCCGGACACCGAGGCCGTGTCCAGGGCCTCGTACCCGGCGAGCACCTGAGCGACGGCCGGTGTGGCGTCCTGGTGGGGTGCCGCGACCGCGGGAGGTCGCGGCGCGGGGGCGTCGGCGTCGGGCCGTCCGCCGGCCGGCCGGGGGATCCAGCAGCGCTTGCGGGCGAAGGGGTAGCCGGGCAGTTCGATGCGGCGGACGGCGGCCGGGGTGATGCGCGGCCAGTCCACCTCGGCCCCGGCCACCCAGTGCCGGGCCACCGCCGTCAGGTCACGCCGGGTCAGCGCCTGTTCCAGGTCCGCTGTCTCGTCGTCGGACAGCAGCACCCGGGTGCGCGCGACCTGGCCGGTGCTCACCCGGTCCGCGTCGCGGCCCGCCGCGTACACCTCCAGCAGTTCCGCCGCCTCGGCGGCCGAACCGGCGGGCAGGGCCAGCCGGAACTCGTAGGCGGTACGGCCCGACTGCAGGGTGTGGACGACGTCGGCGAGCCTCGGCGCGTCGGGTGCCGCGGTGCGCGGCACGAGGCCCGCCACCGCCTCGGCGACTTCACCAAGGGTGCCGGCGGCCGTGGCGGCCGGGGGCAGCGGCGTGCCCAGCTCCGTGGCCAGCAGCGCGAAGTAGTGGGCGCGTTCGGCGACGCCGAAGCCGCAGTCGACCAGATCGGCCGTCAGGTCGAGGGAGTCAGGCGCCACGCCGGCGACCCCGGCGGCCAGCCGCAGACACAGCCGTCCGGCCTCCGCCAGTGCGTCGTCGGCCGGCACCGTCGCCCCCGGCGCGCCGCCGCGCAGGAAGGACGCCAGGTCCGCCGCGTAGGCCCGCAGCCGCTCCTCGGTCCTGGCGGAGAGCACCAGCAGCTGCTCCTCGGAGTCGTCCACCGGCTCCGGGGAGCCGGCCGGGACGTACTCCTCCATGACCACGCACGCGTTGGCGCCGCCCGCGCCGAAGGAGCTGACGAGGGCACGCCGCGGCAGCTCGCCGTCGGTGCCCTGCCCCTCGGCCCGCTCTGGCCGCCTCCAGGGCTGGAGGGTCTGCTGCACCTCGAACGGCGTGGCGTCGAAGTCGATCTCCGGATTGCGGCGCTCCGAGTGCAGCGACGGCGCCAGCATGCCGTGCCGGAACTGCAGCAGTACCTTGGTCAACCCGGCGATGCCGGCCGCCGCCTCGAGGTGGCCGACGTTGGTCTTCACCGAGCCGACCGCCACGGTCGGCCGCTCCGCGCGGCGCGCGGGGTCGACCGGCCCGCCGAACGCCTCGACCAGACCTGCGATCTCGATGGGGTCGCCGAGGTGGGTGCCGGTACCGTGCGCCTCCACGTAGCCGATGGTGTCCGCCCCGACGCCCGCGCGGGCCAGCGCTCCGCGGACCACCTCCGCCTGGGCGGACGCCTTCGGCACGGTGTAACCGCCCGCGTCGCCGCCCGCGTTGACGGCCGAGCCGCGGATCACGCCGAGGATCCGGTCGCCGTCGGCGATCGCCGCCGCCAGCGGCTTGAGCAGGACGGCGCCCACGCCCTCGCCGTCGACGAAGCCGTCCGCGTCGGCGCCGAAGGCCTTGAGCCGGTCGTCCCGGGAGAGCATCCCGGCCTGAGCCAGGCTGCGCAGGTGATGCGGGTGCAGGATCAGGTTGACGCCGCCCGCGATCGCGGCGGCGCACTCGCCGGACCGGATGCTCTGGCAGGCCAGGTGGACCGCGGTGAGCGAGGCCGAGCAGGCGGTGTCCACGGCGAGGCTGGGACCGGTGAAGTCGAAGAAGAAGGAGACCCGGTTGGCGACCGACCAGTGGTGTGAGTGTGCGTCGGTCGGCACGCCGAGGGCGTTCGCCTCGCCGCCCATCCATGCGTAGTCGTTGCTCATCACCCCGGCGAACACGCCGACGGGTCCCTGGGCGGCGAGCCGGGCCGCCGGGTAGCCGGCGTCCTCCAGAGTGGCCGCCGCGGTCTGCAGGAACAGGCGCTCCTGGGGATCCATCGCTTCGGCGTCCGCGGGCGAGATGCGGAAGAAGAGCGGGTCGAACGCGTCGACGTCGTCGATGAAACCGGCCCACTTGCTGTAGGAGCCGCGCCTGCCGGACGGGTCGTGGTGCGCGTCCGCGTCCCAGCGTCCGGCGGGCACCTCGCGGATGCAGTGTCTGCCCTGGACCAGGTTGTCCCACAGCCGGCCCACCGTCGGGGCCAGCGGGTAGCGGCCCGCGACACCGATGATCGCGACACGGTCGTCGGTGCCCTGCCCGGCGTCGGCCGGGCCGCCCTCGCCGGTGTCGGCAGCGGCGGCCGGCCGCGGGTCCCCGGCCGTCCTGGCGGTGAGGAAGTCCGCCAGCGCCCTCGGCGTACGGTGTTCGAAGACCAGGGTGGCGGGCAGCCGCAGCCCGGTGCGGGCGCCGAGCTTGTTCCGCAGCTCCAGCGCGCTCAGCGAGGTCAGGCCGAGGCGCTGGAAGTCGACGTCGGGATCGATGACGGTCGCCGACTCGTGGCCCAGCACGGCCGCGGTCTCACGCAGCACCAGCTCGCTGAGGAAACGCTCCCGCTCGGCCTCGGGAATCGCCTGGACGCCGATGCTCTGACCGATGGCGGGCGCGCCCTGGGCCAGGGTGACGGGTGCGGCGGGGCGACGCCGGGGCCGCGCCGGCGTGCGGAACAGCGGCAGCAGCGTGTCCGCCGTGGCGTCCAGCCGGGCCGGGATCAGATGCGCCCGGTCCCCGCCGAGGGCCGCGTCGAGCAGCGCCAGCGCCTCCTCAGTGGTGAGGGGGCGCACACCGGCGCCGGTCAGCCGCGCCAGGTCGGCCCGGTCGAGTCCGCCGGTCAGTGCGCTGCGCTCGGCCCACAGGCCCCAGCCCAGCGCCAGCGCGGGCAGTCCCTGGGCGCGGCGATGGTGCGCCAGGGCGTCGAGGACGGCGTTCGCCGCCGCGTAGTTGCCCTGACCGGCGGTGCCCAGCGTGGCGGCCACCGAGGAGAACAGCACGAAGGCCGACAGGTCGAGGTCCTGGGTCAGTTCGTGCAGATGGCAGGCTCCGTCGGCCTTGGCCGCCAGCACCAGCCCCAGCCGCTCGGGCGTCAGCGAGCCGATGACTCCGTCGTCCAGCGCCCCGGCGGCGTGGACGACGGCCCGCAGCGGGCGGTCCGGCGGGACGGAGGCCAGGAGTGCGGCGAGCTGGTCACGGTCGCTGACGTCGCACGCCGCCGATGTCGCCGTCGCGCCCGCCGCGGTCAGCTCGCCGGCCAGCTTTGGCGCTCCCCGACGGCTCACCAGGAGCAGGTCGCGAACGCCGTGTTCGGCCACCAGGTGCCGCGCGACCAGTCCGCCCAGTGTGCCGGAGGCACCGGTGATCAGCACCGTGCCGTCGGCAGGGAACGCGGGGGTCGCGGGCACCTCGGGCAGCGTGGCGGGCGCGATCCTCGGCACGCGCATCTCGCCGGTGCGCACCAGCACCTGGGGCTCGCCGGACGCGAGCACGGTGGGCAGCGTCCCGTGCAGGCCGTCCGGGTCGTCGGTGTCGGCGAGCGTGATCCGGCCCGGGTTCTCCGTCTGCGCCGAGCGCACCAGGCCCCATACGGCGGCAGCGGCGGGATCCACCTCCGCGTCGGCGTCACCGTCGTACGCCACGGCGTGGCGGGTCGCCACCACCAGATGTCCGTCGCCGGTGTCGGCCTCGGCCAGCCAGCTCTGCAGGTCTCCGAGGACCGCCGAGGACACCGCCCGCACCCGGGCGGGCAGGTCGCCGTCGGCGGACGGGCAACGCAGCACCGTGACCGCCGCAAGGTCGGCCACGGGCCGCGGCGGGGCTGAGTCCGGCCGGGCGGGCACCCAGCTCAGGGCGAACAGCGCGTCGCGGCCCGGGCCGGCCCACTGTGCCGCGCCCAGCGGACGCAGCGTCAGGGATCCGGCCGACAGCACGCCGCGGCCAGTGCCGTCGGCGATCCGCAGGGCCACCGAGCCGTCGTCGAGCGGGGTGACGCGTACGCGGAGGGCGGTCACCTCCGCCGCCGCGTCCCGGTCCAGCCACCGTACGCCGTTCCAGGAGAACGGCAGCACGGGTTCGGCCGCCGGGTCGAGCACGGCGTGCAGGGCGGCGTCGAGCAGGGCTGGGCGAACCGGCTCGGGCAGGGACACCTCGGCGTACAGCTCGTCGCCGTGCCGCCACAGCGCCCGCAGGCCCCGGAAGCCCGGCCCGTACTCCAGACCGCGCGCGGCCAGGTTCTCGTACCAGGAGGCCAGGTCCGCCATTTGGGCGCCGGGGGGCGGCCAGGTGGCGAAGTCCGCCGTGGTCTCGTCCGCCGGTGCGGCGGCCTCGGCGAGCGCACCGGTCGCGTGCAGCCGCCACCCGGCGTCCGGGCCACGGGCGTACAGCCGCAGCGGCCGGTGGCCGCTGTCGTCGGCGCGCTCCACGAGCAGCTGGATCTCGACCTCACCCTGCTCGGGTACCAGCACGGGCTCCTGGAGGGTGAGTTCCGCGACCGTGTCCCCGGCTTGCAGCGCCATCTCCAGCAGGGCCGTGCCCGGCACCACGATCCGGCCCCGCACGCGGTGGCCAGCCAGCCACGGGTGGGTGCGCAGGGACAGCCGACCGGTCAGCACGGTCTGTTCGCCGTCCGCCACGTCGACGGGGGGGCCCAGCAGAGGCTCGGGCGCCTGAAGCCAGTAGGGCTTTCGTTCGAAGGCGTACGTGGGGAGGTCCACGGTGCGGGCACCCTTGCCGTCGAACACGTGGGTCCAGTCGACGGAGACGCCGTGGGCGTGCAGGTGGGCCATGGACAGCAGGAACCGCCGGGGCGCGTGCTCCTCCCGACGCAGGGTCTCCGCCACCACGACAGGGCCGCCCGCGGCGCCGTCGACGGTGTCCGTGACGGCCATGGTGAGCAGCGGATGCGGGCTGACCTCGACGAACACCTCGAGGCCGTCGGCGGCCAGTGCCCGGACCGTCTCCGCGAACCGCACCGGTTCGCGCAGGTTGCGGTACCAGTACGCGGAGTCCAGCCGCGTGCCGTCGAGGCGGCCGGCCGTCACCGACGAGTAGTACGGCACCTGTGCCGGGCGAGGCCGCACCCCGGCGAGCACCTCCGCCAGCTCGGCCTCCAGCGTCGCCACGTGCGCGGAGTGCGCAGCGAAGTCCACGCCGGGCACGTTCCACCGCATCACGCCGGCCTTCGCCAGCACGCCGCCGAGTTCCCGCAGCGCTTCGGGGTCGCCCGACACCACCACGGTGTTCGGACCGTTCACCGCCGCCACCGAGACGCGGTCGCCGAAGGGCTCGATACGTTCCCGCACCCACTCCTCCGTGGCCACGATTGACAGCATCCCGCCGCTGCCGACGAGGGCCCGCAGGGCACGGCTGCGCAGCGCGGACACCCGTGCGCCGTCCTCCAGGGACAGCGCGCCAGCCACACAGGCGGCGGCGATCTCGCCCTGGGAGTGGCCCACCACGGCGGAGGGCACCAGCCCGGCCGCACGCCACACCTCGGCCAGCGAAACCATGACCGCCCACAGCGCGGGCTGCACCACGTCCACCCGCGCCAGCGCCGCCTCGTCGTCGAGGACGTCGGCCAGCGACCAGTCGACGTGCTCGCTCAGCAGCCGTTCGCAGGTCTCCAGCCGTTCGGCGAAGACGGGCGAGGACTCCCGCAGCGCCCGTGCCATGCCGGCCCACTGCGATCCCTGCCCCGGGAACACGAACACCACGCCGGACTCGGCGGCCACGGAGCCCTCGGCCACGCGCGGCGACGTCTCGCCGGCCGCGAGCGCGGCCAGGCCCTCCAGCAGTTCCGCGCGGTCCGCGGCGACGACCACACCGCGGTGGTCCAGTGCCGACCGGGTCGTCACCGTCGAGAATCCGACATCCGCCGGGCGCACGTCCGCGTCGGACCGCACCCGCTCCAGCAGCCGCCCGGCCTGGGCCCGCAACGCGGACACGGTCACGCCCGACACCACCACCGGCACCGGGCCCACAGCCGCGGGCCCGGTCCCGTCCGGTTCGTCCACAGGCGGTTGTTCGATGATCATGTGGGCGTTGGTGCCGCTCGCGCCGAAGGCTGACACCCCAGCCCGGCGCGGCCGGCCGGTCCGCGGCCACGGCCGCTGTTCGGTCAGCAGCTCGACGGCGCCCGACGCCCAGTTCACGTGACGCGAGGGCACGTCGGCATGGAGCGTGCGCGGCAGCACGCCGTGCCGCATGGCCATCACCGTCTTGATCACGCCACCGACGCCCGCGGCCGCCTGGGCATGACCGATGTTCGACTTGAGCGAGCCGAGCCACAGGGGCTCGGTACGGTCCTGGCCGTACGTCGCCAGCAGCGCCTGAGCCTCGACGGGATCGCCGAGCACGGTGCCGGTGCCATGTGCCTCGACAGCGTCCACGTCGGCGGAAGCGAGTCCCGCCGAGGCGAGCGCCTGCCGGATCACCCGCTCCTGCGACGGCCCGTTCGGGGCGGTCAGCCCGCTGGACGCGCCGTCCTGGTTGACCGCCGAGCCGCGCACCACGGCCAGTACCGGGTGTCCGTTCGCGCGGGCGTCCGACAGCCGTTCCAGCACCAGCACGCCGACGCCCTCGGCCCAGCCCGTGCCGTCGGCGGCGTCCGAGAAGGCCTTGCACCGCCCGTCGGGTGCGAGGGCACGCTGACGCGCGTACTCCACGAAGGTCCGCGGCGTGGACATCACCGCCGCCCCGCCCGCGAGCGCCAGCGAGCACTCCCCCGCCCGCAGCGACTGTGCCGCGAGGTGCAGGGCGACCAGCGACGACGAGCACGCGGTGTCCACGGACACCGCCGGGCCCTCGAACCCGAGGGTGTAGGCGATGCGGCCGGAGGCCACGCTCGGCAGACTGCCGGTGAACAGATGGCCCTCGAAGCCGTCCGGGGTGGGCGTCAGCCGGGTCGCGTAGTCGCCGTACATCACCCCGGCGAAGACTCCGGTGCGGCTGCCGCGCAGCGACGACGGGGCGATACGGGCGTGTTCCAGCGCCTCCCAGCAGGACTGGAGCAGCAGCCGCTGCTGCGGGTCGGTCGCCAGCGCCTCCTTGGGGGACATCCCGAAGAAGACCGCGTCGAACTCGGCCGCGTCGTGCAGGAACCCGCCGTACCGCGTGTAGCTCGTGCCGATCCGGTCCGGATCGGGGTCGTACAGGCCGTCCAGGTCCCAGCCGCGGTTCACCGGGAACGCAGACACCGCGTCCACGCCGTCGGCGACCAGCCGGTGCAGTTCCCCGGGCGACGTGACGTTCCCGGGGAACCGGCACGCCATGCCGACGATCGCGATCGGCTCCTGGCCCGTCGACTCCAGCTCCGCCAGCCTGCGCCGCGTCCGGCGCAGTTCGCCGGTCACCCGCTTCAAGTAGGTGAGCAGCATCTCGTCGCTCATCTCAGGGCCTTCCCAGCTCATCGTCGATCAGGGCAAAGAGTTCTTCCGCGCTCGTCGCGGCGACCTCGTCGTCAGGGGTCGGCTCCGCTTCCTCCCCGGCGCTCAGCGTCGCCGCCAGCTCCCACAGCCGGGTGGTGACGGCCGAGCGCAGGTCACCGTCGGTGACGGCGGTCACCCGCTGCGCCAGCCGGTCGAGTTCGGCGAGGACCGGCTGCCGGGGCGCCGACGGCTGCGGCTGCGGCTGCGGGGTGAGCCGTTCCAGCAGGTGCCGTGCCAGCGCGGTGGGGCTCGGGTGGTCGAAGGTCACCGTGGTGGTCAGGGTGAGCCCGGTGACGGTGGCAAGCCGGTTGCGCAGTTCCAGCGCGGTCAACGAGTCCAGGCCCAGGTCCCGGAAACCCCGGTCGGGTGCCACGTCGCCGGGCCCGGAGCGCCCCAGCACGGTCGCGAGCTCCGCCTGCACCACCCGGCGTACCGTCAACTCGCGGTCGTTCTCGGGCAGGGTGAGCAGCCGGTCGCGCAACGACCGCGCGTCCTCGCGTGCCCCGCCGCCCTCGGGAGCCGTGGGGTGGACCAGTCCGCGCAGCAGCGCGGGCGGGTCGGCGTCACGCGGCCCGGACAGGTCGAACCAGGCGGGCACCAGGTGTGCCCGGTCCGCGCCGAACCCGAGGTCGAGCAGGGTCAGAGCCGCCTGGGTGGGCAGCGGGCGCAGGCCCATGCGCGCCATGCGCTCGCGGTCGGCGTCGGTCAGGCGACCGGTGAGGCCGGTGCTCTGCTCCCACAGGCCCCAGCCCAGTGACACGGCGGGCAGCCGGCGGCCGCGCCGGTGGTGGGCCAGCGCGTCGAGGTACGCGTTGCCCGCGGCGTAGTTCGCCTGCCCGGCCAGGCCGACGGTGGCCGAGACCGAGGAGAACAGCACGAACGCCGACAGGCCCAGGTCGCGGGTCAGTTCGTGCAGATGCCATGCGGCGTCCACCTTCGCCGACAGCACCGCGTGCAGCCGCTCCGGAGTCAGCGACAGCACGGCGCCGTCCTGGAGGGTCCCCGCCGCGTGCACCACGGCGCGCAACGGCGCCGACGCGGGCACGGACGCGAGGACGTCGGCCAGTGCGGCCCGGTCGGCCGCGTCGCACGCGGTCACCGTCACGGACGCACCCGCCGCGGTCAGTTCGGCCACGAGGTCGTCCGCGCCGTCGGCGTCCGGGCCGCTGCGGCTGATCAGCAGCAGATGGCGTACGTCGTGCCGGTCCACCAGATGCCGGGCCACCGTGGCGCCGAGCCCCCCGGTGCCGCCGGTGATCAGGACGGTGCCGCCGGGGGCGGGGACGGGTCGG
>NZ_POTZ01000759.1 GCF_003236365.1 Streptomyces sp. NTH33 | reverse complement strand
CCGCTGCCCAGGTCTCACGCGACCATCCTGCGCGTCCCCTCCCTCGGCATCGACGCACCCGTCATCGGGGTCGGCCTCGACGCCGACCGGCAACTGGGGACGCCACCGGCCGACAAGCCCAGGCTCGTCGGCTGGTACGAGGGCGGACCCACGCCCGGGGAGTCCGGCACGGCCGTCGCGGTCGGGCACCGCGACACCAGGACGGGCGCCGCCGTCTTCGCCGCGCTCGGCCAGGTCGAGCCGGGCCGGTCCATCGAGGTGCGGCGCGCGGACGGCCGTACCGCCGTCTACACCGTGGACAAGGTACGGATCTTCGACAGGGACCGCTTCCCCGACAAGGAGGTGTACGGCACCGCCCACCGCCCCGAGCTCCGCGTGATCACCTGCGGCGGCCTCTACACCCACAGGACCGGCTACTCCAGCAACGTCGTCGTCTTCGCCCACCTGACGGCGACGAAGTGACACCCGGCACGAGGCGGACGCCCGCCCCGAACGCGAGCGTCCGCTTTCCCGTCCGCCGGGCCGGCGGCGCCCGATCCTGCCCGGTCTCTTCCCCCGGGCGCGCACGATCCGTTAACTTCCGTGACTCATACGCCCCGTACGACCCGCACGAGGCGTTCGACCCGCGGAGCCTCAGTGCTCTGGTGAGTCCCGGGGGCATGACCCATGACACGCGCCATCTCTCTGCACGACGTGAGCAAGACCTACCTCAAGGGCGTCCGGGTGGTGGACCGCCTGTCGCTGGACATCGCGCCCGGCGAGTTCCTGGTGCTGCTCGGGCCCTCCGGCTGCGGCAAGTCCACGGTGCTCAGGATGATCGCCGGGCTGGAGGAGATCACCGAGGGGCAGTTGCTGCTCGACGGCGAGTACGGCAACGACCTGCCGCCCTCCGGCCGGGACATGGCGATGGTCTTCCAGAACTTCGCGCTCTACCCGAACATGACCAGCCGCGACAACATCGGCTTCCCGCTGCGCATCGAGTCGCCCGGCGCGGACCCCGGCCGCCGCGTCGACGCCACCGCCCGGATGCTGGGCATCGAGGACCTGCTCGACCGCTTCCCCAGCCAGCTCTCCGGCGGCGAGCGCCAGCGTGTCGCCATGGGCCGCGCGATCGCCCGCCACCCCTCCGCCTTCCTGATGGACGAGCCGCTGTCCAACCTCGACGCCAAGCTCCGCAACCATCTGCGCGCCGAAATAGCCAAACTCACAAGGGAGTTGGGCGTCACCACGGTCTACGTCACCCATGACCAGGCCGAGGCCATGTCCCTGGGCGACCGGGTCGCCGTTCTGCGCGGCGGGGTCCTGCAGCAGGTCGACACCCCACGCGCGGTGTACGCGCGGCCCCGCAACGTCTTCGTCGCTGCGTTCATCGGCACCCCGCGCATCAACTTGCTGCGCGGCCTGGTGCGTGCCCCGCTCGACGGCGCCATGACCATCAGTCTGGGCAAGCAGTTCCTGCGCCTGCCCGAACCCCTCTGCCTGGACCACCAGCTGCTGCGGGTGCAGCAGGGCCGCGAGGTGATCGTGGGCCTGCGCTCGGAGGCCGTGCGGATCGCCAAACCCGCCGCCGCCCGGCCCGGCGAGGTGGCGATCACCGGACTGGTGGAGCACATGGAGTTCCAGGGCCACGAGGTCCTGGTCCACTTCAACACCGGCTCGCGCCCCGCCGTCGTACCGGACCTGGAGGCCCCGCGCCCCGCCCGCCGGCCGGTCCGGCGGCGCCGGCGCGAGGGCACGGTCCTGAACCGGCTGCGGGAGCGGGCGGGCGCCCTGCGCGCGGGGCCGGTGGTGGTGCTGGAGCACCCCGCCGACACCGGACCGGAACCCGTCGCCGCGCCCGAGCCGCGCCTGCCCGGCGACCTGGTCGTGCGCACCACGCCGGACATCCGGCTCCGGCACGGCATGCAGGTCCCGCTCCTCGTCGACATCGCCCACCTGTTCGTCTTCGACCAGCACGGCGAGCGCATCTGCCCGGCCCCGGACCGTCTGCCGGACCTGGAGGAGTGAAGCACTCCGGCCGCGGGGCGTCTGGCGACCGAAAACTATCGGCGCTAGTTTATGGGGCTGTCGGTAGGTTGTGACGCGCAC
>NZ_POTZ01000758.1 GCF_003236365.1 Streptomyces sp. NTH33 | reverse complement strand
GCCCAGCGGACGCCCCGGCCCTGCCTCGGCCCGCGGGAACCGGCTCAGGCTCCCCGCCCACCGCATGACGACCGCCATCGCCGCCGGGGCATATCCCTTCCTCGCCGAAGGCGGGCTCGGCGCCGAAGGCATCTACATCGGCCGCGACGTCCACGCGGAAGCGAGCTTCGTCTTCGACCCGTTCGCCCTGTACGGGAAGGTCGAGGGCTTCACCAACCCGAACGTCCTGTTGGCCGGGGTGATCGGGCAGGGCAAGAGCGCGCTGGCCAAGAGCTTCGCGCTCCGCTCCGTCGCCTTCGGTTACCGCGTCTACGTGCCTTGCGACCCCAAGGGCGAGTGGACGCCCGTGGCCGCCGCGCTCGGCGGCACGTCCGTCGCGCTCGGCCCCGGGCTTCCCGGCAGGCTGAACCCGCTGGACGCCGCACCGCGCCCCGCCTCCGTCTCGGGGACCGACTGGGCAGGAGAGATCCGCAAGCGTCGGCTGCTCCTGCTCGGTTCCCTGGCCCGCACCGTCCTGGGCCGGGACCTGCTCCCGATGGAGCACACCGCCCTCGACGTCGCCCTCGACGCCGTCGTCACCCGGGCTGCCGACTCAGGCCGGACGCCGCTCCTCGGCGACGTCGCCTCCGCCCTCAACAGCCCCGACCAGCTCGACGAGGCCGCCGGCCTCATGTCCGGACGGCTCGGGGACGCCGCACGCGACCTCGCCCACGCCATGCGCCGACTCGTCCACGGCGACCTCGCCGGCATGTTCGACGCCCCCAGCACGGTCGCCTTCGACCCCAACAGCCCGATGCTCACCATCGACCTGTCCCGGCTGGGCGGGTCCGGCGACGACACCGCCCTCGTCCTCGCCATGACCTGCGCCTCCGCCTGGATGGAATCCACCCTCACCGACCCGCGCGGCGGCCGACGCTGGATCGTCTACGACGAAGCCTGGCGCCTGATGCGCCATCCCGGACTCCTCCAGCGCATGCAGGCCCAGTGGAAACTCTCCCGCGGTCTCGGCATCGCCAACCTGATGGTCATCCACCGGCTGTCCGACCTGCTCACCGCCGGCGACGCCGGATCCCAGGGCCGCGCCCTGGCCGAAGGACTCCTCGCCGACTGCTCCACCCGCATCATCTACCGCCAGGAGACCGACCAGCTCCACGCCGCAGCCACCCTCCTCGGCCTCACCTCCGTCGAAGCCGAAGCCATCGCCCACCTCAACCGCGGACGCGGCCTGTGGAAGGTCGCCGGCAGGAGCTTCATCGTCCAACACCTCCTCCACGCCCACGAGCTGGCCCTGTTCGACACCGACGCCCGCATGCACTGAAAAGTCCGTGAGTTCACGGATACCGATCCGCGGTCCCGGCCGCTCATCTGCACCGCGCCACTGACGGTTTCGCCCTAGCCGATCACTGCCCCGCTGCACCCAGGAGGACCCCTGCATCCACTCCACCTCGGCACCTTCGCCACAGCACTCGCAACGCACCTGCCCGGACAGTGGCACCGCAAGTACCTCGGCTTTCCCCCGCCCGCAGGCCAGCCACATGTGGCCGACCGGATCTGGGACTGCGGGCCGGCCCACTCGGCCCTGCTCGACTGGCCCGACGCCCCCACGGCCTTCCTCGAAGGACCAGGTGGCGAGCAGCTCTGCGTGCTGGAGCGCCCCCGCTATCCCCACCAGTACCTGGTGGCCCCCGTGCAGTCCGACGGATTCCGAGCGCACCACTTCAGCGGGGTCGACGAGCCCAACGGGATCGCGGTCCCCGACGATCCGGTCCGCGCCGCAGCCGCCGTCAGCCGGCGGGTCCTGCCCCGGCTCCGGGACGCCCTGGCAGCCGTACGGCACAACGCAGCCGTACAGCCCGAGCCGCCCCACCTGCCCGAACCACCGCAGGTGGCGCGCGTCGTCACCCTGACCTGGTACGAGGACGGCGCCCTCGGCACTCCGTACAAGAGCGTCCCCGAGGACGCCCGCACGGACCTGTACGGGCTCGGCTTCCAGTACCACCCCCACCAGGCCGCGTTCCTGCTTCCTGCCGCGTACGGCGAGGACGGCCGCGATCTGCGCCTGCGAGCGCTGGTCCACCAGCTCGCCCAGAA
>NZ_POTZ01000757.1 GCF_003236365.1 Streptomyces sp. NTH33 | reverse complement strand
GCCGTAGGCGTCCACGGGCACGGCCCAGGTGACCGACCAGTGCGGGCGCAGCCGCTCCTCGACCGGGCGGTCGGCGAGCAGGTCGGGGGTGAGGGTGCCGTGGGCGGATGCGGTGCGCCAGTGGGTGACGCCGTCGCTGGAGTCCTCGACGATCGTGAACGCCCCGTCGGTGCGGCGGCTCAGGGTGCGCGGCTTCTCGTCGCCGATCTCGACCACGACCTCCTGGAGGCCGGGCAGGGCGAGCAGCAGGGCGTCGTCGACGGAGTGCAGGAGCCGTTCGGCGAGGTCGGCGGCGGCCGTGTCGCGCAGCGGCAGGATGACGACCGTGTCGTAGGGGTCGGGGGCGGTGCCCTCGGCGGGGAAGGGCAGGCGCAGCAGCGGTACGTGTCCGTCGCGGCGGCGGATCTCGTCCCCGAGGCCGGGGCTGTGCCGGGCGGTCTCCTCGGCGAGGCCGCGGGCCTCGGCCAGCGACCAGCGCACCCCGCCGTGCCGGCCGACCACCGCGGGCTCGTCGGTGACGGCGAGGACGGCGGCGAAGCCGACGCCGAAGCGGCCGACGGCGCTCTCGCGCGCGTCCCGCTTGGCGGAGGCCCGGAGCGTGGACAGCGACTCGACGCCGGCCGCGTCCAGCGGGGCGCCGGTGTTGACGGCGACGAGAACGCCGTCGCGCAGGGTGAGCCGCAGCCGTCCGGGCACGCCCGCGCGGGCGGCGGCGTCGGCGGCGTTCTGCGCCAGCTCGACGACGAGCCGGTCCCGGTAGCCGCCGAGGACCAGGTCCTCCTCGGCGTTGGCGTCCTCCCGGAACCGGGCCGGACTGGCCGCCCACGCATCCAGCACACCACGCCGCAGGCGCGCGGTCCCGAACGGATCGCCCTCGGCGGCCGGCTGCACGAACATGCTCACGTCCCACTCTCCTCACGGGTGTGAGGTCGAAGGTACCGCCCCGGCGGACGCGGGCTTCCATTGTCCCCTGGCAGGTGCGCCGAGCATCCCTGACGGGGGCGGGGGCCGAACCGTCGTCGGACCGGGCACACGCCCGGGAGTGGTCGTGTCGCAGTGTCTCCCGGGAGGCGGGGTCAGCCTTCGGAGGCGTACGGGACGAAGCGCACCCAGGCGTCGGGCGTGAGCGCGAGCCGGGGCCCCTCGATGTCCTTGGAGTCACGGACGTGGACCGTGCCGGGACCGGTGGCGATCTCGACGCAGGAGTTGCCGTCGTTGCCGCTGCTGTAGCTGCTCTTGAACCACACCAGCTCGGAGCTGCCGCCACCAGAGGGCTTGAGGGTCATGTCTCTCCCCGAAGTTGTTCGATGAAAGGCAGCGACTCCCGTGGAGAGAGTGCCTGAGCCCGGATCGTGCCATACCGCAGCTCAAGGATGCGCAGTTGCTTGGGATCGGAGGTCGGCCGACCGTTGAACGCGCCGTCAGAGCGGCCCACCGCCGAACCGTCCGCGAACTTCAGCAACTCGATCTTGCCGTCCATGCCGGAATGGGTCTCGCAGTTCAGCGGCATCACCTGAAGCACGACGTTGTGCAGTCGACCCACCTCCAACAGCCGTTCGAGCTGCCGTCGCCACGCCATTGTGCCCCCGATCGGGCGGCGCAGGGCCGCCTCTTCCAGGACGAAACTGAGCGCGGGAGCGGGTGAACGCTCGAAGATCGACGCGCGAGCCATACGGGCAGCCACCATCCGCTCCACCTCGTCCGGGGAATACGGGGGTTGCATGGCTTCGAACAACGCCTTCGCATGACCAGATGTCTGCAAGAGACCATTGATGCCGTTGCTCTCATAGATGCCGATCTCGACCGCCTTGGCCTCCAAGTCCCCTAGCTGCCGAACCGTCTTCGGGTACCGGACCTTCTTCACGTCCTCCCAGGTCGCCGAGACGAGCCCACCCGTGCCCAGCACCTCATCGGCCTTGTCCAGGTACTCCTGCCGCGGGATCCTCTTGCCGCCCTCGATCTTGTAGACCAGGTCGTCCCCGTACCCCATCGCCGTCCCGAACTCGGCGGCCCGCATCCCCACCGCCTCCCGCCGCAGCCTCAGCTGCCGCCCCACGGTGGCGATCACCGCCACGCCCCACTCGTCGTCCGGG
>NZ_POTZ01000756.1 GCF_003236365.1 Streptomyces sp. NTH33 | reverse complement strand
TTCGGGTAGGGCGGGCAGGTGGGCGCTGCGCCGCAGCCGCCAGACGAGGACGTCGCTGATGGAGGTGGCGGTATCGAGCTCGCGCCGTCGGGCGGCTTCGGCCAGCAGGGCGGCCGGGTCGTGGCCGGCTCTGCGGGCGTCGTCGAGGGTGACGGCCAGGGCGGGCCAGCCGGCCTCGGCCTGGATCCGTGTGGCCAGCTTCGGCAGCACCTGGTGGAGAAGGCCGGCGTGCCGCTGCCGAACACGCGGGGCCAGACGTTGGCCTCGCTGGCGGAGGACGGCCATGGATTCACCTGCGGCGGCTTGGTAGGCGGCGCGGAGGTGTTCGCCGGCTTGTTGGGCGGCGGCGGCCTGCTGGCTGTGGTGCTTCCTGGCGTGCCAGTTCGCTGCGGCGGTGGCGAGGAAGAAGGCCATGTCGATGAGCATGGCGGTGGTGGCGCCGTCTTCGCCGCGGCCGAGGACGGGCCCGCTGTGGACGAGATCGCGGGCGGCCTGGCGCAGGGCGCGGTCGTACCCGCGTACGGCCTTGATGTGGGAGCGGCTGGCCCGCTCGAACGCGAAGGCCGCATCGCGCAGTTCAGCGCGGGTGTGGGCGGCGGAGGTCTTGGCGAGCGCGTCCAGGATCTCCCCTGCCGCGGCGATCTGGGCTGCCGCCGTGCCGTCGTCGCCGTGGTCGATGATCAGCAGGGCCTGCCAGGTGGCGGCGGTGGCCCGGCGCCGCGCGAACGCGGGACCCGTCACGTCCGGCAGGACGGATTGCTCCGGCCGGGAGTCGTGAGCCGAGACAGCGGTCTCTGCGGGAAGGGTCCAGCGCTCGCGGATGCGGGGCAGGGACAGGTCGGGGGCGAGGGTCGAGCCTGCGTAAAAGACCGGCTCGCCGTCCTTGTTGCGGTCCTCGGGGAGGGCGACCTTGTAGCCGAGCAGGTCACCGGAGGGCGCGACGCGCTTGCGGATCAGCAGGCCGGCGGCGGCCAGGCGGTCGAAGAACTCCTCCTCGCTGGTGGCGCCGGCTACTGCCCGCCGTACGGTTTCGCGCAGTTCTTCGCGCGCCGGGCGGTCCCGACCCTCACGTTCGGCCTTGTGGCGCTCGGCGCTGGTGGCCCGCTTGGCGGCGGTACCGTCACCGGGCGCGACCCGGTGCAGGCCGAGTTCCTTTTCGATCAGGCGGCACTCGGCCTGGGCGCGTTTGCCGGAGCGGTGGTGGTCGGGGCGGCGGCCGTCCTCCCGGACGAGGGTGGCGATGATGTGGATGTGGTCGTCGGCGTGGCGGACGGCGGCCCAGCGGCAGCCGGCGCCGTCGCCGGGGTCGATGCCGGTGGCGGCGACCATGCGGCGGGCGATCTCGGCCCACTGCTCATCGGACAGGATCGGGTCGTCGGGGGCGGCGCGCACGGAGCAGTGCCAGACGTGCTTGTCCGGGCGCTGCCCGGGGCCGAGGAGGGACAGGGGCTGGTCGAGGAGGTGCTGGAGGTCCTTCTTCGTCACCGAGGGGTCGCGGCCGGGGTCGGGGGCCATGCCGTCGAAGGAGGCGACCAGGTGCGGGTCGGTGTGCTCCTCGTGGGTGCCCTTGCCGTACAGGTAGTGCAGGAGGCCGAGGGTGTTGCTGCCCTGCTGGTGGATCCGGGGGATCAAGCCGCCTCGTCCTCTTGTTGGTTGGTGATCTGGTCGGCCGCCCGCTGGACGGCCTGCGCGGCACGTCGCAGATCGGCGAGGGCAGCGGCGAAGTGCGGTGCGTCCACGCCGGAGTTGAGGGCCTTGACAGCCTGGTTGACGTTGCTGCCAGCCCAGCCGAGCTGACGGCGCACGCCGAACAGGGCAGTCAGGATGTCCCGTTCGGTCGCGATGGCTGCTGCGGTGCGGGACTGGTCGCGGGCGGCGGCCAGGGCGGAGTAGGCCAGGAACCCGGCCACGCTCATGCCGACGTGGTCGGCACCGGACTGGATGATGGCGAGTTCGTGCTCGTTGAGACGGACGCTGTGGGCGGGGCGCTGCTTCTTGTCGCGCGGACGCGACTTCCCCTTTCTGGCCTTGCCCTTCGGATGGGCCTTGCCTGGCTGCGGTCCGCCCACAGCGTCCGTCTCAACGAGCACGAACTCGCCA
>NZ_POTZ01000755.1 GCF_003236365.1 Streptomyces sp. NTH33 | reverse complement strand
GGGGCGGGGTGTCGCGCAGGTCGCCTTCCATGGCCGCGACCGTCTCCCGCAGGCGGGGCAGCAACGTCGTACACAGCTCCTGCGCGGTGTGGCGGCTGGTGTGGCTCACCACGCTCGCCACGCAGGCGATCCGGCCCGTGGCCGGGTCCCGCACGGGGACCGAGACCGCCACCAGGCCCGGTTCGATCAGCTGGTCGTCCGACGACCAGCCGTCCCGGCCCGCTCGAGCGGTTCGGTTCGTGAAGTCGTCCGCCGGCAGGGGTGGTCTCGGCGGTACCGCCGGGAAGCCCCTGTCCTCCGGGTCGGCCGAGCGGCGCTCGTGCCAGTGCCGCCAGTCCTCGTCCGTCCACTCCGTCGCGAACAGCGCGCCCGGCGCGGTGCGTTCGGCGGGGAGCAGGTCGCCGATGCGGAAGCTCAGGGACATGGCGCGCCGGCGGGTCGCCTGGTGGATGAAGCGGATGCCGTCCCGGTCGCCGACCGCCAGGGACACCGACTCGTCCAGCTCGTCGGCGAGCGCGTCGGCGCGCGCGGCGAGCAGGGCGGGCAGGCGGAGGGCGGCCAGATAGGCGTTGCCCAGTTCCATCAGGCGGGGGGTGAGGACGACGTCCCGGCCGTCGAAGCGGACGTAGCCCATGCGGGCGAGCGTCGCCGCGATCCGGTCCACCGTCGAGCGGGCGAGCCCCGTGGCGCGCTCCAGGGCGCTCGGGCTCAGTGTCCCCCCGGCCTGCGTGAGCTGCCGCAGCACTGCCACGCCCCGCATCAGCGGGGTGACCGCCTCGGCGGGGGCGGTACCCGGTTCGGCGGGTGCGGCGCCGGCGTCCTCGTGGGCGTTCGTGGTCGTGTTCGCGGGCGGCGTGGGCGTCGTGGGCGGCGCGGGCATCGGTTCGGTTCTCCCGTACGGGACGGTGGTCGTAGCAGGCCTACGGTAGTCCGGTCCGCCCGCGCGGCTCTCGGGCCGTCACCGCCGTACGCCGTATCACTGCCTCGTCACCCGCACCCGGTAGTTCCCCTTCAGATTCGCCGACGTCACGTCGATGCGTATGTGTGCCTTGGGGTCCTTGAACGTCTGGCCGGGTGCGAAGGGTGCGTCGGAGAGTTCCGTCTGGACGTTGGGGCTGCGGGTGCATCCGTCGGAGCGCGGGCGGGCGTCGTAGACCGTGATCGGGCCCTGGCCGGTGTCGACCTCCGCGTCGACCTTGTAGATCAGGATGCCCGGCCGGCACACCGCCTCGTCGTTGCCGCCGAGGGTGCGCAGTTCGAGGGCGTAGCCGGTGTGCCGGTCGAGGGGGACGAAGACGAGTTTGGGGCCGCCCGCGCGTGTCAGCGGGGTCAGGGTGTACTCGGCCGAGCCCCGTCTGGCCGCACAGATCACCTGGTTCGGGTCCAGCCAGCCCAGTTTCCACTTGTGCCAGCCGAGCAGGTCGTTGTTGGCGCCCCAGTCCTCGCTCATGATGTCCCAGTGGCCGACCGCGGCGCCGCCCTCCTGGGTGTAGAGGTCGGGCAGGCCGAAGACGTGGCCGTTCTCGTGGGGCAGGACGCGGTAGCCGGTGGTGCCGTAGGAGCCGGAGCCGTCGTCCTGGCGGGAGTAGATGAAGGAGACGTTGGCGATGGCGACGCCGTTGGCGACGGGTGCGTCCGGATTGCCGGCGAAGGTCACCGACAGGACCGTGTCCAGGGCGGAGGGGCCCGCGTTCGGGGTCATCAGAATGTTGACCAGGTCGTAGTCCCGGAAGTCCACTTCCGGGCGGGCGGCCTCCGCTATGTCCTCGACCAGTTGACGGTAGCCGGGGTCGAACGGGGCGCCGCGCTCCACGCCGTACTCCTCGAACGGTTTCGGCATGCGCAGCCACTCGTGTATCGGGGTCTCCGGACGGTAGTCCAGGCGGCCGTAGGAGGCGGTGCGGAACCACTCCTGGGTCTGCGGGAAGAACTCGTGGAAGCGGTCGAGCGCGCTGCCCTCGCCGGGCGCGTCGGAGAAGTCGACCATCAGGGTCAGAGCGTGCACGGTGCCGGTGGAGCGGGCGTAGCCGCTGTTGGTGGGTATGCCCTCCGACATCTGTACGGTGGTGGCGCCGTTGATCATGCAGGGGGTGAGGGCGGGGG
>NZ_POTZ01000754.1 GCF_003236365.1 Streptomyces sp. NTH33 | reverse complement strand
CCCCCGCATCGCCGAGGCGGCGCCCCTGCTCGCCACCCGCATGGTCACCAGCGCCTACCCGACCGCCCTGGACATGCTGCTGGACAGCGCGGCGGCCCGGCTGGAGCGCCTGCGCGCCGATCAGGACGGAACCGGGAGGCCCGAGGGCACAAGCCGGTGCTGAGACACTGAACCCCCCGCCGATAGATGTACTGACCAACCAGGAAACCCGTGGACACCAGCGAGAGCACCGACAGCAGCACCCCGACCCCCACTGACGGCACCGACGCGCCGGAGCCTTCCAGAGCCGGCCGGCGCGGCCGGCGCCGCTGGGCCATGGACACCCGCCCGCTGCGCCGCCCCGCCTTCCGCCGGCTGTGGTCCTCGACCATCGTCACCGCGGTCGGCAGCCAGCTCACCGCCGTCGCCGTGCCCAAGCAGATCTACGACATCACGGGCTCCTCCGCCTGGGTCGGCTACGCCAGCCTCGCCGGTCTGCTGCCGATGGTGGTGTTCGCGCTGTGGGGCGGCGCGGTCGCCGACACCATGGACCGCCGCAGACTGCTGCTGATCACCAACAGCGGCATCGCCGTCACCTCGCTGCTGTTCTGGCTGCAGGCCGCCGCCCGGCTCGACTCCGTCGTGGTGCTGATGGTGCTGCTCGCCGTGCAGCAGGCCTTCTTCGGGCTGAACTCCCCGGCCCGCAACGCCTCCATCGCCCGGCTGGTCCCGGCCGAGGAGCTGCCCGCCGCCAACGCCCTCGGCTCGACCGTCATGCAGACCGGCCTGGTCGCCGGACCGCTGCTGGCCGCTGCCCTCATCCCCGTCATCGGGCTGCCCGAGCTGTACCTCATCGACGCCGTGGCCCTGTGCGCCACCGTGTGGGCGGTGCTGCGCCTGCCGCCGCTGCCGCCCCTGACGGACTCGGCCGGGCGCCGCGCGGGGCTGCGGGAGATAGCCGCCGGGTTCCGCTACATCTCCGGGCACAAGGTGCTGCTGCTGTCCTTCCTCGCCGACATCATCGCCATGGTCTGCGGCATGCCCCGCGCCCTGTTCCCGCAGCTCGCCGCCGAGACGTACGCCTCCTACGGCGAGGAGGTGGCGCTCGGCCTGCTGTTCGCGGCCATCCCCGTCGGCGCGGTGATCGGTGGATTGTTCTCCGGCACCTTCTCCCGGGCGCGCCGGCACGGCTGGATGGTGATCGGCGCGGTCACCGCCTGGGGCGTGGCCGTCGCCGGCTTCGGGCTGAGCAGCAGCCTGTGGGTCGCGGTGGCGTTCCTCGCAGCCGCCGGCATCGCCGACATGGTCTCCATGGTCTTCCGCGGCGCCATCCTGCTGTCCGCCGCCACCGACGACATGCGCGGCCGGATGCAGGGCGTCTTCACGGTCGTCGTCGCGGGCGGCCCGCGCCTGGCCGACGTGCTGCACGGCACGGCCGGCTCGGCCTTCGGCCCCCGCGCGGCCGTCGCCGGCGGCGGCCTGCTGGTCGTCGCCCTGACACTGCTCCTGGCGGCGGCCGTACCGGCCCTGCGCCGCTACCGCGTCTGACCCCTACCGGGAGCGCCGGGACATCTCGTACTGCTCCAGCAGCTTGCCCCGGGTCATTTCCAGCCGGTGGGCGAGGACCTCGGCGACGGTGCGCACCAGTGACAGCCCGAGCAGCGGATCCTCCACGCACAGGGCGAGCACCGCCGAGGCGTCGAACTCGTAGGCGCGCACCGGGCTGAACGCCTCCGCGCCGAAGTCCCACTGGTACGGCGGGAACAGCCAGGACCAGCCGAGCAGGTCGCCCGCGCCCAGGCCCGCCACCTTCACCCGGCGCGTGGGCGTCACCTGCTGGTACAGGTGCACGTCGCCGGAGCGGATGACCCAGAAGCGGTCGGCCGTGCCGCCCGCCTCGAAGATCCTGGCGTCCTCGGGGAAGGAGACCTCCCGCGCGAGCTCCATCAGGCGTTCGCGCTGCTTCTGGGGGAGGGCGCTCAGCAGTTTTATCGCTTTGGTCATGGCCCGAAGCTCCTCGCCGGCGATTGGTTCCGCGCATGTGCCTCATGCCCATTTCAGCGGCTGCGGGCGCCCCGGGCACCTCGGCGGAGACGACTTCCTCCCACCTTCCTCCCCTCCCTCCCC
>NZ_POTZ01000753.1 GCF_003236365.1 Streptomyces sp. NTH33 | reverse complement strand
CGAGGGAATGATCAGGACGTACGGCGCGTTGCGCAGCTGCTGCCGCCCGTTGGCCACGTCCACACCCCAGGACACCGTGGGCTCGGCGAGACCGACACCGAGGAAGGACAGCGTGTCCTCGGCCGCGGTGACCGCCATCCCCGCGCGCGGGGACACCTCCAGGACGACCAGCCCCAGCCCGGCGGCCACGGCGTCGGCGAGCCGTGCGAACGCCGGGTCCTCGCGGTGGCGGCGCAGCAGGTCGGCGTACTCCTGGTCGCGCGCGGGCTGCAGCTTGGGCTGCAGGCCGAAGGCGACGAGCCGGGCCGCGTCGGCGGCGTCGGCGGGTGTGACGGCGGCCGCCGTGGGCGTACCTGCGGCTTCCGGCTCACTCCGGTCGACGTGCTCGGTCACGGTTGGGGCTCCTTGTCACGGTCTGGCTGGTGCGTACGGGTGCCGGCGGGGCTCACGCCGCCTCCGTCCGGTCGGTCGCCATACCCGCCGCGTCCAGCAGCGCCGTGCCGACGATGAGGTCGGCGCCGCCGAACTCGGGGTCGTCCAGCTCTGTCCCGTCGTCCACGGCGAACAACAGCTTCTCCTCGCCCTGCCGGTAGGCGGTGCCGACCGGCGGGCTGGCCGCGTGCACGGCCAGCAGGGCGACCAGATAGGGCAGATCGGCGTCCTTGCGGCGGGCCTCGGCGAGCAGGCCCGACAGCCGCCGCGGCGCGTCGGCCGGCAGGTCCAGCAGCTCCGTGGCGGCCGCGAGCTGCTCCTCGCTGAACCGGCTGTCGTCCGGGGTGGCGATCAGGTCGGGCTCGGGCATCTCGGCCCCCAGGTGCTCCCGTTCGACAGGGGGCGTCAGCAGGATGTCGACGAGGTCGCCCACCCGGACGGCCACGGGTGTGCGCAGCCCCGTACCGTGCGCGAAGAAGGCGTCCGTGACGCGGATCGCCTGCTCCAGGGGCAGGGGGAGGGTCGGTGCGAGCAGGTGGCCGTAGAGGTCGGTCCCGGACGTGGCCAGGGGGGCGGCGAAGGCCTGCCGGTCCTGCTCGGCGCGGAACAGCGGGCCGGCCTCCAGGAGCCGGGACTGCAGTTGGGTGTGCCGGCGGATGCAGTCCTTGACGATGTCGACCAGCTCGGCGGCGCGCCGCTTGTGCTCGGGGTCCTCCGACTCGTCGCGTGCCTTGCGGATGTTGGTCAGGATCGCGTTCTCGTGCCGGTAGCGGTCGGCGACGTGGTCCAGGGCTTCGGCGATCATGTCGGGTACGGCGCTGAGCCAGTCCACCGCGCGGACGTTGCGCCGGGTGGCCTCCAGGGCCCTGCGCAGGATCTCCGAGTACTGCACGGTCCGGTAGCGGGCCTGTTCGGCGGCGAGCTGGGCGTCGGCGAGGCGACCGCGGCTGATGAGCACTTCCAGCTTGACCTCGGCGGCGATCTGCGCGCTGGTCACATCGGTGTCGAGGGCGCCGACGAGGACGTTGACCGCCTCGTCGGTGGTGCGCAGGTAGACGCTGCCGCCGGGGCCCGGCACCTCCTCGATCAGCTTGAAGTCGTAGTCCCGGCGGACGTACGTGCCGTCCGGCGCGAACGTGCCGTACACCGCGCGGAAGCCGCGGTCGACGCTGCCGACGTTGATCAGGTTCTCCAGGACCCAGCGGGCCACGCGCTCGTGCTCGGCGGCCGGCCGCCGCGGGGCCTGGGCGGCGACGCGCGGGACGAGCCGGGCCACGATCTGGTCGTGGTCGGCGCCGGTGTCGAAGTCCATGTTGAGGGTGACCAGGTCGATGGCGGCGAGCGCGACCTCCGCCATGCCGTACACCGAGTACTCGCCGGCGAGATTGGCCTTGCGCGCGTCGAGGTCGTGCAGCGGCGCGGTGCAGGCGAGCGCGCGCAGCCGCCGTGCCAGCCCCTCGTCGGCGGCCGGGCCCTGGGCAGGGCGCGGCCCCGCGCTGAGCTGGGGCGGAGCGCTGTCCGTCGATGCAGGCGAAGTCACGGTGCACAGACTAGGTCCTCGGTCTGACAACGAACCAAACGGCGCAGACGCCCCCCGGTGCGTACGTCGTCACATCCTGCACGGTGGCCCCGTCAGCCCCCGTCCCGGCCGTCCCGCCGCCGGTGGGTCCACGAC
>NZ_POTZ01000752.1 GCF_003236365.1 Streptomyces sp. NTH33 | reverse complement strand
ACATGGAAGCCGAAGGCTACCGGGGCTACTGCCTCGAAAGCGTCGCTGCCGACTACGACGTCGTCCTCATCACCGGCGCGGTAGCCGTCGCGGGCTGCCAGCGCTGCCTCCAGCCACTGCGTGTCCATCCGCAGGTCGTCCGCGGACAGTTCGTCCATGTCGCGCTCGGGCGCCATCGCCTCGTGCACGCGGTCGCGGATCCGGGCGACCTGCTCCTCGGCCAGGGCGAGGAAGCTGCGCAGTTCCAGGGCCCGGGTGATGGCCGCGGAGGCGTCCGGGCCGGCGGCCTGCCCGTACAGGTCGGTGACCGGGGCGCCGAAGACCTCGTGGAGCCGGGTGTCCTGGGTGCAGGGCTTGTCGCGGACGCTCATCGCAGGACTCCCCGGCCGGTGGCCGGCGCCGTCGCAGGCCGGGCCGGTGCGCTGGTGGGCACGGCCGGGCCCTGGCGCCGGCCGCGGTCGAGGCGGGCCAGCCGGTCGGCGTCGGGACCCCGTTTGCCTGGTGCGTCGGGGTCGAGCAGCCACCGTACGACCATGGCCCGCCCGTCGCGGGCGGTAACGGCCGCGTTGACGCGGTGGGCGAGGTCCATCGTGGGGTCGTCGACCTCGCTGGGCTGCGTTTCCAGGGCCCGCAGCAGGTCGTCCTCCGCGCGCTCCAGAGCGGTCTGGGACTCGGTGAGCAGACCGTGCCAGCGCACGACGTCGGTGGCCTGGCGATTAGCGTCCGGGGCGGCTGCGACGGCGGTCTTCAGCTCGCCGATGCTCATGCCGAAGCGTTGCTCGATCTGTTCGGTGAGCACGCCCACGACATCTTCTGCGTCGTCGGACACAGGGCTTTCCTTCCTGGGAGGGACACGGATACAGGCAGGCGGAGTTCGAACGCTGAGTCAGTCCAGGCACATGCGGACATCGCGGTAGACGTAGGTGCCGGAGACCCAGCCCTTCACGCCGGTGGTCGTGTCCGTGATGTAGTGCCAGTTCCCGCTGGTCTTGTGGACGGTGAAGCGGTGGCCGCGGTAGAGGATGCCGAGCCGGATGGACTTGGCCGACGCCTTGGAGCGGATGACGACGGCCTGCGTGCCGATGACCCAGGGGCCGGGCCGGTCGCACGCCCGGGTGGCCGGCATCGTGCTCGGCGCGGATGCCGGAGCTGCCGCCGTGGCCGCCGTCGCGGACACGATCGGCAGGGCGAGCGCGCCGAGCACGGCGGCGGACAGCGCTATTCGGGATGAGCGCATGCGGAAGTAACCTCCATACGGGAAAAGGGGAATGCAGAGAGAAGCGGACCGGGCATTCGCCCTGTCGGCCGCTACTAGAGTCCACGGATTCGCCGGTTTGGCTAACCGGCGATCGTCGTCTATATTTCCGTCCGCTTCACGGGCTTGACTTCAGCGGCTGCGGCCCGCGGGACGTTGTGCGGGGGCCGGAAGGGAATAGTCCGATCGCGGGACGGACCGGGCCGTGGGCTGGACCGGTGGCAGAGGAGGAGCCTCGCCGCTGAGGGCGTCCTCGCACCACTGCAGGGTTTCGGCGTAGGTGGCAAAGCCGCCCTCGCGCAGGGTGTGGGTCCACGCGCCGGTGTCCACGGCCTCGTGGAGCACGCGAAACGGGGACAGGCTGCCCACGTCGAGTGAGCGCAGGACCACGACGGTCACGGCGTTGTCGGGGTTGTCGTCGGTGTAGCTGTGCAGGAGAGCGAAGTGGTCGCCGTCGCTCATGAGCCTGTGTTCCAGCGCACGGGTCGTCTCGTCCGCCGGGGCGGTTCCCATACCGGGCGCCAGGCTGATCTCCTTGGGCGGGCAGCCGCGGTGGATGAGCCAGGACTGTGCCATCGCCGGCAGAGGCAGTCTCGCGTGAGCGAAGCGGAACGTCTTCGCCTCCAGGTCGCGCTGCAGGTGCAGGGCGACGAGCTGCGGCTCCCCGGGGGTGCCCCAGGTGACGGCACCGTTGTGGAGGACGTGGTAGCTCGCGCCGTCGGGGGCGTGATGCTCGGCCAGCGGGGTGAGTTCGCTCTGCTCGATCTCGATCGCGCGCCGGAACGCTTCCCGGGTCTGCTCGTCGGCGGCTTCGAAGCCGTCCAGACGAAGGTCGAGTGCGGGTGGGTGCATAGGCC
>NZ_POTZ01000751.1 GCF_003236365.1 Streptomyces sp. NTH33 | reverse complement strand
AGACGGCCGCGGGCGCCCGGGGAGGGGGGCGCACCGCGGACCGTGGTCGTCAGCGGGTGCCTACGGCCGCGCGTACCGCCCGGCGGGCCAGTTGGCAGTCGTCGTGCAGGCGCCGCAGGAGCAGGCGCTGCTCCTCGCCGGACTGGGCGGCACCCGGGTGGGTGGCGTCGTGCACCGCGCGCTGCACGGCCGTCTCGTAGGTGCGGATCTCACGGGTGAGCACGAGCATCAGGTTCACCAGGAAGGCGTCCCGTGCGGCCGGGCCGGCCGACTGGGCGAGCTGGCTGATCTGCCGGCGCGCCACCGGCGCGTCCCCGAGCACCGACCACAGCGTCGCCAGGTCGTAGCCCGGCAGGTACCAGCCCGCGTGCTCCCAGTCCACCAGCACTGGACCGGCCGGTGAGAGCAGGACGTTCGCGAGCAGCGCGTCGCCGTGGCAGAACTGGCCCATGCCCTGCCGGCCCGCGGCGTGCGCGATGCCGTGCAGCAGCTTCTGCAGGTCGCCCAGGTCCCGGTCGGTGAGCAGTCCCAGTTCGTGGTACCGGGAGATGCGGGCGGCGTAGTCCAGCGGGGCGTCGAACGTACCCGCCGGCGGCCGCCAGGCGTTCAGCCGGCAGATCGCGCCCAGCGCCGCCCTGATGTCCGCCTGCGGCGGCGTCTGGGACGGATGCCGCTGGAGCGCGGCCACCCGGCCCGGCATGCGCTCGATCACCAGCGTGCAGTTGTCCGGGTCCGCTGCGATCAGCCGGGGCACCCGCACAGGCGGCCGGTGCCGGACGAACGAGCGGTATGCGGCTATCTCGTGCCGGTAGCGTTCCGCCCACGCGGGGGAGTGGTCGAGTAAACACTTGGCGACGGCCGTGCTGCGCCCGGTCGTGCCGACCAGCAGCACGGACCGCCCACTGCGGCGCAGCACCTGCACCGGAGCGAACTCCGGGCAGATCCGGTGCACCGAGGCGAGCGCCGTGCGCAGCTGGGCGCCCTGAGGGCCGGACAAGTCGATTCTCCCGCTGAGCGGTTGTGTGCCGAGCCCCGCGGCGCGCCGCGTACGGGCCGCACCGGGCACGGGGGCCGCCGGACGCGCGGGGTCGAGGTAGGGGCCGCCGGCGCCCGGACGGGGACGCGGCGACCGGGGCGGGGCGGACACGGAGGACGATGCTGCGTACATGGGCGAGACAGATCCCTTCGTGTGCCTGCTGCTTCACGCGCGCTGCCCGGCCCGGACGCCCGGGTGCACCCTGGGGAATGTCCCTCGGCGACCGGGTCGGGGTGGCGCGTTCCTACCTGACACCCGTCGTGCACTGGCACACCATCTGGCGCACCCTGGCGAACCCTGGCGAATAGTCGCCCGGCAAGTCTCGGCGGGTCTACTGTCAACTCAGCCGAGTACCTGGGGGCTTGACGTGACAGGACAACCCAACGCCCGTTTCGCGGACCTGTTCGGCCTGGCCGGCTGGTCCAAAGGGGAACTCGCGAGGCTCGTCAACCGGCAGGCGGCGGCCATGGGCCACCCCCAGCTGGCGACCGACACCTCCCGGGTGCGGCGCTGGATCGACATGGGAGAGATCCCGCGCGATCCCGTGCCACGGGTGCTGGCGGCCCTGTTCACCGAGCATCTCGGCCGTGTCGTGACCATCGAGGACCTCGGTCTGGTACGGCACGGGCGTACGGGGAGACGGCAGGGCGGCGGGAGTGCGGAACATCCCGACGGTGTGCCGTGGGCGCCCGAGCGGACCGCCGCGGTCCTCACCGAATTCACGGGAATGGACCTCATGCTCAACCGACGCGGCTTGGTGGGCGCGGGCGCCGCGCTCGCCGCGGGATCCGCACTCAGCAGCGCCATGCACGACTGGTTGCACACCGATCCGACACTCAAGGCCGACGCTCCCGACCTCGATCATCCCCTGCACGCCGACCCCGCCGGGTTCGACCGCTATGACGCCGCCCCCGTCGGGTCGCAGGAGATCGAGGAACTGGAACGCTCGGTGGCGGTGTTCCGGGCCTGGGACGCGGCCCGCGGCGGCGGGCTGCAGCGAAAGGCGGTGGTCGGCCAGCTCAACGAGGTGGGCGGCCTGCTCCTGCTGCACACCGACGGACTGGTGCCGCGGCGCGGCCGGAGGGC
>NZ_POTZ01000750.1 GCF_003236365.1 Streptomyces sp. NTH33 | reverse complement strand
CGGACCACCACCGGCGACGTGGTGCCTCGGCCCCGCACCAATCCGTCGGCGGACGATCAGGCCGGACCGTTGCAGGCCCTGCTGAACCGGGCCGCGGCCACCCGCATCGAGGTCGGCCGCCGGCCGCCGCCGGCCCAGGTAGCCCAGGGACGCCTCGATCCGGCCGGCCAGGTGGTCGCGCTGCACCGGGCCACGCAGGGACGAGCCCGCCAGCCAGGTACGGCACTTGCTGGCCAGCAGGAGGCCGAAGCTCTCGGCTTCCTCCTCCTCGGCCAGGTCGAAGCGGCTGCGCGCGGCGGCCCTGTGCACGGCCGCCCGGAGGTCCGCGCCGTCGTCGAGCAGACGGGCGGCGACGCCGACACCGTCGACGTGGTGGCCGGCCCTCATGTGCCACAGCTCGTGGCCGAGGATCACCAACTGGTGGTCGGGCGCGGTGCGTTCCTCGACCAGGACCAGGTCCTGGTCGGTCATGTCGAGCCACAGCCCGCTGGCGGTCCCGGGAGGGAAGGCGGCCGTAAGGAAGCGGACGGGCCGCCCGCGGCGCCTGCTCATCGCGTCGCACAGCGCGGCGTACAGGTCGGCGGGCCGGGCCGGCGCCGGCAGCGTCAGCTCGTCGACCAGCTCGGCGCACAGCCGGCGCATGTCCCTGCCGATGCCCATGCCTCTCCCCAGCATCACGACTCGGGCCGCTTGACACCCTCCAGAAGCATGTCCAGCCACTCGGCGACCTTGTCCCGGTGCTGGTCGGTGGGCAGCTGCGCGGCCCGCCACGCGATCCCGCGCACCCCGTGGTCCTGCAGCAGCCGCTCCAGCGGGTCGTCCGCCTCCGCGGCCGCCTCACGCTCGCGGTCGGCGAGCCGCTGGAGCAGTTCCTGCTCGGTGCGCTGCAGCGCGCCCGCCAGCGCCTCGGGGTCCTCGGCCGTGAGGAACCCGGCGTGCACCCGGAAGAAGCGCTGGATGGCGTCGCAGTGCTCCATCGTCGGGCGCCGGTCGCCGTTGATCAGCGCGCCCGCCTGCTGCCGCGACATGCCCGCGCCGTCGGCGATCTCCTGCTGGGTGTAGCGGCGCCCGTTGGGCTTGAGCCGGGTGCGGCGCAGCAGGTCCAGCCGCTGCAGGAACCGGGCCTGCACGTCCGGCTCGCCCGCGGGCCGTCCGCTCAGCAGGGCCCTGACGACGGGCTCCGGCACGCCGCAGGCCACGGACAGGCGGCCGACGTCGAAGACCTCCGCCTGGGGCACGCCGAGGCGGTCGGCGAGCGCGGTGACGCGTGCGACGACGGCCGGCAGCACGGCCGGCGTCGTGGCGCCCGGATCCTCGATGCCATCCGTCACCGACAGATCTCCTACGTCTCTCACAGACTTCTCACGGACTTCTCACAAAGCGGTGTGCCGTGAACTTCCCGGAGAGTAACGGGTCGTTCGAACCTACATCCAGGTCTCGCCACAACTGTGGCCAATTTCAGCCGTCGAGCGGCATGAAATGCCACGATAGTTGACACGGATCGCCGGTGAGCCGCAGGATCAGGGCGCCGCGTGAAGGCCGCAGAGGCATAAGGGGTGACCTCCCGATGGCATATCAGGCAGGAGGGCAGCGGCCGGCGCCGCGGTCCGTCCCCGTCCGTCCCGAGGCGCAGGCCTACCTGCGGGACTACGCCAGGTTCCTGGAGGCCGTCTCCTTTCCCTCCCTCGTCGTCGACCACCGCTGGGACGTGGTCCTGACCAACGGCGCGTTCACGTCGCTCTTCCGCGGCGTCGGCCCGCATCCGACGGCCATGCCGGACGACAACTTCCTCCGCTTCGTCCTCTTCCACCCGGACGCGGGCACGGTCCTCGGCGAGCACGAGTCGCGCTGGTGCCTGCCGATGCTGGCCCACTTCGCCGCGACCGTGGAGCGCTGCGGCCACGACCACGAACTGCAGGCCATCCGCGAGGACATCGCCGAAGACCCCATCATGGAGGCCGCCTACCGGCAGGGCCTGCCGCACTGGATCCGCGCGGTCGGCGAGACCGCCGTGGAGTCCGACGGCGCGGTCCGCCCCCTGCTGCACCCCGACCCGCGCTGGGGCGCCACCGAGTGCCGCATCATCGAGGAGACCCCGGCCACCCTGCGCGACCTCGGCTACACCCGCCTCACCC
>NZ_POTZ01000074.1 GCF_003236365.1 Streptomyces sp. NTH33 | reverse complement strand
GTGCGGGGTGCGCGGGGCGGGCTGGCCGGTGCCGCGGTCGGAGACCTCGATGCGGATCACCTTGTTGTCGCAGGTGATCTCCAGCTGGTCGGGGCCCTCGGCGTGCAGACAGGCGTTGGTGACCAGCTCGGAGACGACGAGGAGCACGTCCTCTGCGGCGGCCCGCCGGTCGGCGGTCGCGGCGGGCAGCCAGCCCCACGCGTACAGCGCCTGACGGGTGAAGTCGCGGGCGAGCGGCACGACGCCGCTCTGGTCGTCGAAGCGCAGCCTGCGAACCTGGCGCCCCCCCGACGGGACCTCCGGCACGGCCGTCACACCCCCTGGGGACGACCCTCCCGCCGGCACGCTCCCCTCCGACGCCCCGGAAGCGCCGCTGGGCTCCGGCCCGCGGTCGCCCGGCGAGTAGGGCCGGGTGGTGCTCATCAGCGCTTCACCTCACCGATTCACCAGTTCACGATTCAAAAGTCACTAGTCATTTCGCACGTACACGGCCGGTACGTCCGTACCCACGCCAGAACCCCGGTCGCCGGCTCCCGCGCGGGCGGCGGCCGATCCACTCAGGGTGTCTCCTGCCCGACCGATCCGGTGGAACACCCCCGTTTTCGGCCCGTGGGGAGTCCCGCCCGGTGCGCACCGGGCGCGAGAGCTCGCAAGGCACACGTCGACGATCCGGCGGCCGGCTCAGCCGGTCTCGTCGGCCAGCGCGTCCTCGAGCGTGTCGTGCACGCTGAAGACCGCGTCGGCCCCCGTGATCTCGAACACCCGAGCCACCACCGGCAACATCCCGGCGAGATGCACACCACCTCCGGCCGCCTCCGCCTTCAGCCGCGCGCCCAGCAGCACGTTCAGCCCCGTGGAGTCGCAGAACTCCAGACGCGAACAATCCACCACCAGGCGCGAGCGCCCCTTGGCGAGGCACTCCTCGAGCGGCTCGCGCAGCAGGTCGGCCGTGTGGTGATCCAACTCACCCGCCGGCGTCACGACGGCGCTGGAGCCCTCCTGTCGCACCTCCACCAGAAGCCGGCCCGACTGTGCGCTGCCGACCGTCCCGCGGTCCATGCCGTCTCTCTCTCCCGGGTCTTGGCTGCTGCTGACGCCCTCGAACACTACTGCTTCCGTCACCACTTCGACACCCGACAACCGCACACAAACGGACATACCTCCACATAACGCACTTGCGGCAGTGTCGGGAAAGCAGGTAGGGCTAGTAGGGACCCATACCCGACACGGCCGGCTTTGGAGGCGCCGCACACCGCAGTGCACGCACTGGCTTCGGCAGCCATATGCCGAGAACGATGGAGGACATCATGTCACCCCGGCTCGACGCATCGCATACCCGGAGGGCGACGTCGGCACCCCCAACGGAGCACCTGGATCCCATCGAACTTCCCGACGTACGCGCCGAGCGGGCCGATCGGGCCGCACTGGCCGGACTCCCGGACATCCCCCCGTACGACGAAGTGGCCCCGGACGACGCCCGGGCCTTGTCCAGGACCCTCTTCGAGCGACTGGAGTCCCTCGAGGAAGGCACCCACGAATATTCGTACGTCCGCAACACGCTCGTCGAACTCAACCTCGCACTGGTCAAGTTCGCCGCCTCCCGCTTCCGCTCCCGCAGCGAGCCGATGGAGGACATCATCCAGGTCGGCACCATCGGCCTGATCAAGGCGATCGACCGCTTCGAACTCTCCCGGGGCGTCGAGTTCCCCACGTTCGCGATGCCAACCATCATCGGCGAGATCAAGCGCTTCTTCCGCGACACCTCGTGGTCCGTGCGCGTCCCGCGCAGACTGCAGGAACTGCGCCTGGACCTCGCCAAGGCCGGTGACGAACTGGCCCAGCGGCTCGACCGCGCCCCCACGGTCGCCGAGCTCGCCGAGCACCTCGGTCTGTCCAGGGACGAGGTGGTCGAGGGCATGGCCGCCTCGAACGCGTACACCGCCTCCTCGCTGGACGCACAGCCCGAGGAGGACGACTCCGAGGGCGCCCTGGCGGACCGCATCGGTTACGAGGACCACGAGCTCGAAGGCATCGAGTACGTCGAGTCGTTGAAGCCGCTGATCGCCGAACTGCCCTCCCGGGACCGGAAGATCCTGTCCCTGCGGTTCGTGGCCAACATGACCCAGTCGGAGATCGGCGAGGAGCTCGGCATCTCGCAGATGCACGTCTCGCGACTGCTGTCGCGCACGCTCGGCCGGCTGCGCAAGGGGCTGACGCTCGAGGAGTGACGGGGCGACAGGACGTCTCCGTCCGGTGCCGGAAGCGGCGCCGGGCGGACCGCGTTCCGGACGCCACCCTCTCACCCGGGGCCACCCTCTCACCCGGGACCGCCGTCCTCGCCCGGGACCGCCGTCGGCGCACCGCCGGTCACCCCGGGAAACGTCTTTCGCCCCGGGCCCCCTCGCACCACTGTGGTCACCCCCGAACCGGCCGGTGCGTCAGGAGCCCGGCGACGGCGCCGAGGTGGTGAACGTCGCCACGGGCCGCTGTCCGGACGTGGCCGGTGGCTTCGGCAACGGCACGGACGTCGTCACCGCCCCGTGCGGGTCCGCGGCCACCCAGCGCTGGCGCGTCGACTCCCACCGCGGGGTGCTGCGGTCGGCGGCGGACCCCGACTTCTGCCTCGACAGCCGCGGCTCCGTGGAGAGGGGCGTCGGCATCTGGACATGCTCCTCGGTGGAGGGCCGGAACGGCCGGAACCTGACCTTCACCGTCGACCCGGACGGCGTGATCCGCCCGGCCGTCGCCCTCGCGACCGGCCTCACCCCGAACGCCGGCGGCCACCTCTCCCTCGCCCCGCTGACCGGGAGCACGGCACAGCGGTGGCGGGCGGGGGACGCCTGATCAGACCTCGCGCACACCCTTCCGCCAGACCTGGGTGACCAGGGGGACGCCCGGGCGGTAGGCCAGGTGGACATGGCTGGGTGCGTCGAGGACGGCGAGGTCGGCACGGGCTCCGGGGGCCAGCCGGCCCACGTCGTCGCGGCGCAGGGCCTTCGCGCCGCCGGCCGTCGCCGCCCAGACCGCCTCGTCGGGGGTCATGCCCATGTCCCGCACGGCGAGCGCGATGCAGAACGGCACCGAGGACGTGAAGGACGAGCCCGGGTTGCAGTCGGTGGACAGCGCGACCGTGACACCGGCGTCCAGCAGGCGCCGGGCGTCGGGCCACGGGGCGCGGGTGGAGAACTCGGCGCCGGGCAGCAGCGTGGCGACCGTGTTGCCGCCCGCCAGGGCGTCGACGTCCGCGTCCGTCAGGTGGGTGCAGTGGTCGGCGCTGGCCGCGTCGAGCTCGACGGCGAGCTGGACGCCGGGGCCGTGGGTGAGCTGGTTGGCGTGGACGCGCGGGTGCAGGCCCCGGGCCTTGCCCGCGGTGAGGATCGCGCGGGCCTGGTCCCCGTCGAAGGCGCCCTTCTCGCAGAACACGTCGATCCAGCGGGCGTACGGGGCACAGGCGTCGAGCATCTCGCCGGTGACCAGCTCGACGTACGCCGCCGGGTCGTCGGCGTGGTCGGGAGACACGATGTGCGCGCCGAGGTAGGTGACCTCGTCGGTGTGACGGGCGGCGATACGCAGGGCGCGGGCCTCGTCGGCGACGGTCAGCCCGTACCCCGACTTCGTCTCGAACGTGGTCGTGCCCTGGCGCAGGGCCTCGGCGAGATAACGGGTGAGGTTGGCCTCCAGTTCCGCGTCGGTGGCGGCGCGGGTGGCGGCGACCGTGGTGCGGATGCCGCCCGCGCTGTAGGCGCGGCCGGACATGCGGGCGTTGAACTCCTCGGTGCGGTCGCCTGCGAAGACCAGGTGGGAGTGGGAGTCGACGAAGCCCGGGATCACCGCCCGGCCGCCGGCGTCGACCCGGTTGTCAGTGGCGGGTGCTTTCCTGGATTCACCGGTCCACACGATGCGGTCGCCGTCGATGACGACGGCCGCGTCCCGGACCACTCCGAGGGGGGATCCGTCGCTGAGGGAGGGATCGTTGGTGACCAGCGTGGCGATGTTGGTGATGACGGTGCTGCTCATGGTGTCCTCGGCGTTGACGGTGGGATTCAGCCGCGCAGGGCTTCGACGGCGTCCGCCAGCGCTGACGGCACATCGGGTACGAGGGCGTGGGCGCCGTCCCGTACGACATGGCGGCCGCCCACGACCGTATGGCGCACGTCCGCTGCCGTCGCCGCGAATACGGCCGTCTCGGCGCCGAGCCTGGGCAGTGTCCCCGCTGTTCTGACCGAGTCCAGCGCGATCGTCGTGAAGTCGGCGAGGGCGCCGACGGTGAGACTGCCCGCGTCGCTCCAGCCGAGGGCCGCGTGTCCGTCGGCGGTGGCGGCCCGCAGCAGGGCGGCGGCCGTCCAGTGTCCGCGGGCGCGGCTGCGCAGCCGCTCGTTCAGCTCCATCGCGCGGGCCTCCTCGAGCAGGTCGACGACGGCGTGGCTGTCGGAGCCGAGGGACAGCGGGGAGCCGGCGCGCTGCAGGGCCGGGGCGGGTCCGATGCCGTCGGCCAGGTCCCGCTCGGTGGTCGGGCACATGCAGGTGCCGGTGCCGGAGCGGCCGATGAGGGCGATGTCCTGGTCGGTGAGGTGGGTGTTGTGCACGCCGGTCGTGCGCGGGCCGAGGACGCCGTGGTCGGCCAGCAGCCGGGTGGGGGTGCACCCGTGGGCGGCCTGGCAGGCGTCGTTCTCGGCGGTCTGCTCCGACAGGTGCACATGGAGCGGGGCCCGCCGCTCCTCGGCCCACCGCACCACCGTCGCCAGCTCCCGCGCGGGCACGGCCCGTACGGAGTGCACGGCGGCACCGATCCGTGCGTGATCCCGTTCCTTGAGAACTGAACAGCGTTCGGCCCAGGCCTCGGCCGTTCCGTCGGAGAAGCGGAGCTGGTGGGCGTCGGGCGGCTGTCCGAAGCCGGAGGACAGATAGCAGGTGTCGAGGAGGGTGATGCGGATGCCGGCCTCGGCGGCGGCCTCGATCAGGGCCTCGCCCATCGCGTTCGGGTCGGCGTACCGGGAGCCGCCCGGCGCGTGGTGGACGTAGTGGAACTCGCCGACGGCCGTGATGCCGGCCAGCGCCATCTCGGCGTACACCGCGCGGGCCAGCGCGTGGTAGTTCGCCGGGGTGAGCCGGTCGGCGGTGGCGTACATGACCTCGCGCCAGGTCCAGAAGGTGCCGGAGCCGACCTGGACGGTGCCGCGCAGGGCCCGGTGGAAGGCGTGGCTGTGCGCGTTGGCGAGGCCGGGGACCGTGAGTCCCCGGAGGGGTTCGGCTCCCGGTGGCGGGGCGGACACGCCGGTGCGGACGGCCGCGATGCGGCCGTCGCGCACGTCGAGCGCCACGCCCGGCTCGACGTACATGCCGAGCCAGGCCTGCTCCAGCCAGTACGTCCGCGTCTGCTGAGTGGGAGTCACGCGCAGGCCAGCCCTTCCAGTACGTCGGCGAGTGCGCGCACCCCGGCCAGGCAGTCGTCCTCGGCCGCGAACTCGGCCGGGGAGTGCGAGACACCGGTGGGGTTGCGCACGAACAGCATGGCGGTCGGAACGCTCCCGGACAGGATCCCGGCGTCGTGTCCGGCGCCCGTGCCGAGGACGGGCGCCCTCAGGCCGGTGTCCTTGCCCAGGATGCGGGCGAGTTCGTCCCGCAGGGCGTGGTCGAACTCGACGACGGGCGTGAAGGACTCGCGCACCACGTCCAGATCGGCGCCGTGCGCCGCGGCGTACTCGCGGGCCACCTTCTCGATGCCGGTGACCACGGTGTCGAGGGTCTGCTGGTCGGCGGCGCGGGAGTCGAGCCAGCCGCGCACCAGGGAGGGGATCGCGTTGACGCCGTTCGGCTCCACCGCGATCTTGCCGAAGGTGGCGACGGCACCGGCGAGCGCGGCCTCGCGCCGGGCGGCGAGCACCGTCTCGGCGTACGACAGCATCGGGTCGCGCCGGTCGGCCAGCCGGGTGGTGCCGGCGTGGTTGGCCTCGCCCCGGAAGTCGAACCGCCACCGTCCGTGCGGCCAGATCGCGCTGGCCACACCGACGGCGTCCCCCGTGAGGTCGAGGGCGCGTCCCTGCTCGACGTGCAGTTCGACGAAGGCCCCGATGCGGGCGAGGCGTTCCGGGTCCGGCCCGATGGCGTCGGGGTCGTACCCGGCGGCCTCCATGGCCCGGGGCAGTGGGGTCCCGTCGCCGTCGGTGAGCCGGTGCGCCTGTTCGACGGTGAGCTGCCCGGCGGTCAGCCGTGACCCGACACAGGCGAGTCCGAACCGGGCGCCCTCCTCGTCCCCGAAGTTGACGACGGCGAGCGGCCGGGTGAACCGCACGTTCCTGCCGCGCAGTTCGTCGAGGGCGGCGAAGGCGGACACGACTCCCAAAGGCCCGTCGAAGGCCCCGCCGTCGGGCACGGAGTCGAGGTGCGACCCGGTGACCACGGCGTCCCCCTGAGCGGGGTCCCCGAGCCAGGCCCACTGGTTCCCGTTGCGGTCGGCCTCGTACGTCAGCCCGCGGGCCCGGGCCTGCTCCTCGAACCAGGCCCGGCACTCGGCGTCGGCGGCCGTCCACGCGAACCGGCGGTAGCCGCCGGACTCCGCGTGCCGCCCGACGGGAGCGAGGTCCCGCCACATCTCGTGGAAGGAACCGCCGCCGCCCGCCACGGTCTCTCGGCCCTCACCGGAAAGCCGGGTCACCCGTCGTCACCCTCACGCATGGGAACCCGCACTCCCCGCTCCCCCGCGACCGATTCCGCGATGTCGTACCCGGCGTCCACGTGCCGGATGACACCCATCCCCGGGTCGTTGGTGAGCACGCGCCGGATCTTCTCCCCGGCGAGCCGCGTACCGTCGGCCACCGTCACCTGCCCGGCGTGGATCGACCGGCCCATGCCGACACCACCGCCATGGTGGATGGACACCCACGACGCCCCCGACGCCACGTTGACCATGGCGTTCAGCAGCGGCCAGTCGGCGATCGCGTCGGAGCCGTCGAGCATGGCCTCGGTCTCCCGGTAGGGGGAGGCGACGGACCCGCAGTCGAGGTGATCGCGGCCGATCACGACCGGCGCCCGCAGCTCACCGCTCGCGACCATGTCGTTGAACCGCTCGCCCGCCTTGTCACGCTCGCCGTAGCCGAGCCAGCAGATACGCGCGGGCAGGCCCTGGAAGTGGACGCGCTCGCCCGCCATCCTGATCCAGCGGGCCAGGGACTCGTTCTCGGGGAACAGCTCCAGGATCGCCTTGTCGGTCCTGGCGATGTCGGACGCCTCACCCGACAGCGCGGCCCAGCGGAACGGGCCCTTGCCCTCGCAGAACAGCGGCCGGATGTAGGCGGGGACGAAGCCGGGGAAGGCGAACGCCCGGTCGTAACCGGCCAGTTGCGCCTCACCGCGGATGGAGTTGCCGTAGTCGAAGACCTCGGCGCCGGCGTCCAGGAAGCCGACCATCGCCTCGACGTGCTTGGCCATGGACTCGCGGGCCCGGGTGGTGAACCCGGCCGGGTCCTTGGCGGCGGCGTCGGCCATGTCCTCGAAGTCGACGCCGAGCGGCAGGTACGCCAGCGGGTCGTGGGCGGAGGTCTGGTCGGTGACGATGTCGATGGGCGCGCCCATGGCGAGCATCTGCGGGACGAGTTCGGCGGCGTTGCCGAGGACGCCGATGGACAGGGGCTTGCGCTGGTCGCGGGCTTCCACGGCCAGCCGGAGGGCCTGTTCCAGCGAGTCGGCCTTCACGTCCAGGTACCGGTGCTCGATGCGGCGCTCGATGGCGCGCGGGTCGCAGTCGACGCAGATGGCCACGCCATCGTTCATGGTCACCGCGAGCGGCTGGGCGCCGCCCATGCCGCCGAGGCCGGCGGTCAGGGTGATGGTCCCGGCGAGCGAGCCGCCGAACTTCTTCGCGGCGACGGCGGCGAAGGTCTCGTAGGTGCCCTGGAGGATGCCCTGGGTGCCGATGTAGATCCAGGAGCCGGCGGTCATCTGGCCGTACATGGTCAGGCCGAGGGCCTCCAGGCGGCGGAACTCCTCCCAGTTGGCCCAGTCGCCGACGAGGTTGGAGTTGGCGAGGAGCACGCGCGGGGCCCACTCGTGGGTCTGCATGACGCCGACGGGACGGCCGGACTGGACGAGCATGGTCTCGTCGGCCTTGAGGGTCCTCAGCGTGCGGACCATGGCGTCGAAGGAGCGCCAGTCGCGGGCGGCCCTGCCGGTGCCGCCGTAGACGACGAGCTTGTCGGGGTGTTCGGCGACCTCGGGGTCCAGGTTGTTCTGGAGCATCCGCAGGGCGGCTTCCTGCTGCCATCCCAGGGCGCTCAGTTCCGTACCGCGTGGCGCTTGCACGGGGCGGGGTCCTGACATGGTCTGCCTCCTAGCGGATTGCTCCCGGCGGATCTGTTGCTTTCGTTATTCACATCCTGACCCGATGAATAGAACTAGTCAATACGTCGCGGTGTGCCGACACGGGCGCACCCCGGATGTTTCGCTGGACGCATGACGGCAGGCGGCGACAGGACGACAGGGACGGCAGAGGCACCGACAGGGACGGGGGACGACGGCATGGACGGCATGGACGACAAGGACGACAAGGACCGCGAGGACCGCGAGCGGGCCGTACGGCGGGACGAGGCGGTGCGTGCCGCGGTGGACCAGGGGCTGCTCGGGCCCGACTCCCCCATCGTGGGCCTGCTCGACGTCACCGGCATCCGGGAGTCGGCGGCGGCGCTCCGGGCGGCGTTCGAGGCGGTGGCGGCGCCGGGGACACCGGTGCTGCACGCCTTCGCGGTCAAGGCGACCCCGCTCGTGCCGGTGCTGCGGCTGCTGCACGAGGAGGGCATCGGCGCCGAGGTGGCGAGCCCGGGGGAGCTGGCGCTGGCGCGGGCGGCCGGGGTGCCGTCCGCCCGCACCGTCCTCGACTCCCCGGCCAAGACCCCGGCCGAGCTGCGCGAGGCGCTGGAGCTGGGCATCGCCGTCAACGCGGACAACCCTCAGGAGCTGGCCCGCATCGACGCCCTCGTGGGGTCCGCCACCCCTGGCTCACCGCTGGGGATCCGGGTGAACCCACAGGTCGGCAGGGGCTCCATCGAGGCGCTGTCGACGGCCACGACGACCTCGAAGTTCGGGGTGGGGCTGCGCGACGAGGGCGCGCGCGAGTGGGTCGTACGGGCGTATCTGGACCGCCCTTGGCTGACCAGGATCCACGCTCACACCGGGTCCCAGGGCATCCCGCTCCCCCTGATGGCACAGGGCGTGGCGCAGACGTACGCGCTCGCCGAGGAGATCAACACGCGCGTGGGGCGGCGGCAGATCGACACCCTCGACATCGGCGGCGGGCTGCCGGTGAACTTCGGCTCGGAGGCGACCGCGCCGACGTACGCGCAGTACGCGCGACTGCTGGGCGAGGTGGTGCCGGGGCTGTTCGACGGGCGGTACGGACTGGTGACCGAGTTCGGGCGGTCGCTGCTGGCCAAGCAGGGCACGGTGGTGGCCCGGGTGGAGTACACCAAGAGCGCCGGCGGGCGGCCGGTCGCCGTGACCCACGCGGGCGTGCAGGTCGCGACGCGCACGGTGTACGTGCCGGAAGCGTGGCCGCTGCGCCTGGCCGCGTACGACGCGAAGGGGCGGCCCAAGGCGGGGCCCGAGGTGGTGCAGGACATCGCCGGACCGGCCTGCTTCGCCGGCGACCTGCTCGCCGAGGGCCGCGCCCTCGCCCCGCTCGAACCGGGCGACCACGTGGCGGCGCTGGACACCGGTGCCTACTGCTTCGCGCACCACTACGCCTACAACTCCCTGCCCCGGCCCGCGATCCACGGCTTCGCCCCGGACGGCTCGGGAGGGATCGCCTTCGCGACCGTGCGCGAGCCGCAGACGGTCCGGGACATCGTGGCGGAGGCGGGAGAGGCGCACGCGTCGGCGCTCACCACCCTGCACGCGTCCGAGCGCGCTTGAGGCACGCCGAGCACACCCGGCGCAACTGGTGTGAAACTCGGGTCAGTCGACCCACATTAGTCCCTCGGTCGCATGTTCCACCGGAAAATGCCGTAACCTCCGCCGTCACCCCACACCGTGCGTAGCGTCTCCCTCACTCAGCCGAAACCCCAGGCGGGAGGGGAACAACGGTGCCCGGAATCGACGAGTGCCTCCTGGAAGCCATGCGGCTGCCCGGTGCGAGAGGCGCCGCGCTGGTCGACTGGACGAGCGGGCTTGCCCTGGGCACCGTCGGGGAGTCCCCGGGCGGCGACCACGAGACCACGGCGGCGGAGGCCGCCGAACTGGCCCGGCTCGCCGCCGAGCACGGGGCGTTCGCCTCCGCCGAGGACCCCGGTGGCGAGCGGCCCCCGGTGGAGGACCTGATCGTCAGCAACCGCGACAGCTACCACCTGCTGCGCTTCGTGGACACGTCCTTCGACAGCAGCGTGTTCCTGCACCTGTGGCTGACCCGTACGGAGGGCAACCTCGCCCTGGCCCGCATACGCCTGGGCGAGATGGCCGAGCGGCTGGTGCTGGGATGACCGTGGTCGACATTCCGCCGCCCCGGCTGCCGGTGCGCAGCAAGCCGGCCGCCGCCGAGCAGGCCTGGGGCGGCGTCTCACCGATGCTGACCCGGCTCGCCGCCGAACAGGCCACCGGCGTCCTGGTCCGCGAACGCGGCACGCTCTACCTGGCCGAGGGACGCGTGGTGCACGCCGAGAGCCCCCTGACTCCCGGCCTGGACCTGCTGCTGACCGCCCACGGCACGCTGGCGGCCGAGGTGTGGCGGGACGCCGTGGCCCGGGCCGACGACCGGCACGGCGCGGCCCGTCTGCTGCTGGACGGCGGCCATCTGGCCGAGGGCGCCCTGGAACTGTGCCACCTGGGCGCGCTGTACGACGCCGCCTACTTCGCGCTCGCCCCGAGCAGCACCCCGGGCCGCTTCCGCTACGGCATCGCCCACCGGCTCGGCCCCGTCCTGCCGGTCCCGGTGGCCGACCTGGAGCGCGAGACCCTGCGCCGGCGCGAGCTGCTGCACCGCATCTGGCCCGACGCCGCGCCGGACAGCACCCCGCTGGTACGGACGTACGCCACCGCCGCACCGAGGCTCACACCCCGCCAGCACGCGCTCCTGGAGCGGATCGACGGCACCCGCACGGCCACCGACCTGGCCCGGGAGCTGGGCCGGCAGGCGTTCCACACCCTGGTGGACGTACGGCGCCTGACGGCCGCCGGACTCGTCGCACCACGGCACTCGCCCGAGCCGGCCGGCGGCGGGCGGACACCCACGTTCGCCGAGCAGTTGGCGTACACCACCGACCCCCACATCACGCTGCTGAAGAGGCTCAGGGATGCGCTGGAGGCCCTTTGAGAGGAGACACCGGATGGCAGCCGAGCCGGAAATCCTGGACGAACTACACCGGTTGAGAGCCCGCGTACCCCAGCTCACCGGCGCCCTCGCCGCGAGTGTCGACGGCCTCGTACTGGCCCACGACACCCCGGGCGTGGAGCCGGAGAGCGTGGCGGCACTCACCGCGGCCGCACTCGGCGTCGCCGTACGCATGGCGGACGCCACCGGCCAGGGCGACCTGCGCGAACTGCTCGTGCGGGGCGTCCACGGCTATGTCGCGACCTACGCGGCGGGCAGCACCGCGGTGCTGACCCTGCTCGCCCAGGACCGCGTCAACGTCGGCCGCCTCCACCTGGAGGGTCGCAGGGCCGGAGCCCGCATCGGGGAACTGGTCGACGCCGAAGCGGCGGCCAGGCCCCCCGGCAAGGCGCCCGCGAAGTCCGAGAAACCGGCCGCCAGGTCCGGCGCCGCACGGGCCAGAACCACGCGCGCACCCCGCACCACTGCCACCAACGCGCGCACCACCACTGAAAGTTGAGAGAACTAGGAGACCTGCCATGGCCAACACCGAGACCTGCCTGAAAGAGGCGCTCGCCTCCATCGAGGGCGCGACCGGCGTCGCGCTCGTCGACTACACCAGCGGCATGGCGCTGGGCACGATGGGCGGCAGCAAGAGCTTCGACCTGAACGTCGCCGCCGCCGGCAACACCGACGTCATCCGGGCCAAGATGCGCACCATGGAGCACCTCGGCCTCAAGGGGCAGATCGAGGACATCCTGATCACCCTGTCCGACCAGTACCACCTGATCCGCCTGATCAGCGGTCGCGGCGGCAACGGCCTGTTCCTCTACCTCGTCCTCGACGGCAAGCGGGCCAACCTGGCGATGGCCCGCCACCAGCTGAAGAGGATCGAGGAGGACCTGGAGGTCTGAAAAACGGCCGCTTCCGCCGGGGCACGGGGCTGGTGCCCCGGCGGATCACGCCACGGACGCCCACCCCGAAGAGGGCGGTGCCCAAGCGGTGCTCAGGCGGTGGCGGGCACGGGCGCGCTCGGGTGCACCTCGCGTTCGACGCGAGGCAGGATCTCCGGGACGTAGATCTTCTGGAGACGGGTCTGAGAGCGTCCGCGCCGTCCATCGGACGTCAGTCCACGAACAGCCCCCGCGCCGCCGCCTTGCCGTCGAACTCCTCCAGCCGCGCCTGCGCGTCGGGCAGGTCGTCGCACATGGCCTCCAGGAGCACCCGGCCCAGCAGCATCGGCGCGCACGCGGTGTCGAAGGCGAGCCCGGTGCCGACCGCCGCCGGCAGCAGCAGGTCGGAGTGCTTGGCGACCGGCGCGAAGGCCGAGTCCGCGACCGTGACGACGGTCAGCCCCGTCTCCTTGGCGTAGGCGAGGGTGTCCACGACCTCGCGCGGGTGGCGGGGCAGCGCGAAGCACAGCAGGGCCGAGGCGCCCGCGCGTACGGCGCCGTCGATGCGGTCCTGGATCATCGTGCCGCCCTCGTCGAGCAGCCGTACGTCGGGGTGCACCTTGCCGGCGAAGTACGCGAAGCCGTAGGCCTGGGCGGCCGCGGCCCGCAGGCCCAGGACGGGCAGCGGACGGGAGGCGGCCAGGACGCGGCCCGCCTCCCGCACCGGCCGCGGATCGGCCAGCGCCTCCGCCAGGTGCCGCAGGTTCTCGATCTCGGCCTCGACCGCCTGCTGGTACTCGTTGTACGGGGCCGGCCGGTCCACGGGTCCGGCGGGCGCGACCTCGCGCAGATGGCGGCGCAGCGCCGGGTAGCCGTCGAAGCCGAGCGCGACCGCGAAGCGGGTCACCGACGGCTGGCTGACCCCGGCCAGCTCGGCCAGTTCGACGCTGGACAGGAACGGCACGTCGGCGGCCCGCCGCACCATGCTGTGCGCGATGCGCCGCTGGGTCGGCGTGAGCCGGTGTCCCTCGAAGAGCGCCTGCAGCCGTGCGGCAGGGCTGTCGGTCCCGCTCATGACGTGCTTCCCCTCCAGAAGTCGTCGATGCCCCGGGAGGCTACCTCCCCGACCAGTTTCTATTCAGACACCAAGAACTCTGCATGAGGTCATACAGTCACGGCAAGGGACCGGCCACGTGCCACGGAACGGCCACCCCGGCGACACCGACGGCGGCCTGCCCCCCGCCGAACAGGGGGGCTGTCCCCAGTGCGGCGGGCACCCCGGCTGCCTAGCCTGGTCCGCATGACCGGAATGGACGCGCGGGACACCGATCTGAAGAAGGAACTCGACGCCTCCCTGCAGGCCCGCAGGGAGCTGGGCGAGGAGTACGAGTCCGCGCTGGTCGACTCGTTCCTGGAGAAGGTCGACCAGCGCATCGACGCCGCCGTCGAACGCCGGGTGCGCCGGCAGCTCGCCGAGCAGCAGACGGTGTCGGCCCGGGACTCCCGCTCGCCAAGGGCCACCGACTCCTGGGGCGAGCGCTTCGGCTTCGGCATCGTCTCCCTGGTGCTGGCCGTCCCGCTGTCCGCGATCGGCGGCGGCGTCAGCGGCCTGCCCGGTCTCATCGCCGCCTGGGTCGGCATCGTCGGCGTCAACGCCGTCCAGGCCGCCCGCACCAACCCCGGCCTGTTCACCGGCCGTCGCCGGGGCTCCGCCAAGGACGACGCCTGGGAGGACTGAGCGGCAGCGGGGGTGCGGCGGGGACCGCCGCACCCCCGTGTGACCGGGGGCGGGACGACGGCGGTCCCCGCGAGGGACGCGGGCCGGCTCAGGGCCGGGCAGGTGCGTCCACGGCGCCCATGGAGGTCCGGGAGCCGCTCCGGAGGCCCTGGCGCCGTCCGCGCCCCCTGCTCTTCCGGCCCCGTGTCAAGCGGGGCCCCGTGTCAAGCGGGTGCTGCGAGCAGGTGAAACGCTCGTACCGCTTCCGTGACCGCCTACTGCTTCCCGCCCTTGGCCAGGAAGGCCAGCAGGTCCTGACGGCTGACCACACCGGTCGGCTTGCCCTCCACCAGCACGATCGCCGCGTCCGCCGTGCCGAGCACCGCCATCAGGTCGCCGACCGGCTCCCCGGAGCCGACCTGCGGCAGCGGGGCCGACATGTGCTTCTCCAGCGGGTCCTCCAGCGCGGCCCGCTTGGTGAACAGCGCGTCCAGCAGTTCCCGTTCCACCACGGACCCCACGACCTCCGCCGCCATGACGTCCGGGTGGCCGGCGCCCGGCTTCACGATCGGCATCTGCGAGACGCCGTACTCGCGCAGCACCTCGATGGCCTGGCCGACCGTCTCGTCCGGGTGCATGTGGACCAGGGACGGGATGCCGTCCTCCTTGTCGTTGAGGACGTCACCGACGCGCGCGCTCGGGCCCTCGTCCTCCAGGAAGCCGTAGTCGGCCATCCACTCATCGTTGAAGATCTTGCTGAGGTACCCGCGCCCGCTGTCCGGCAGCAGCACCACCACGACGTCGTCCGGGCCGAGCCGTTCGGCCACGCGCAGGGCGGCGACGACCGCCATGCCGCAGGAGCCGCCGACCAGGAGGCCCTCCTCCTTGGCCAGGCGGCGGGTCATCTGGAAGGAGTCCTTGTCGGACACGGCCACGATCTCGTCGGCCACGGTCCGGTCGTAGGCGGTCGGCCAGAAGTCCTCGCCGACGCCCTCGACGAGGTACGGCCGGCCGGAGCCGCCGGAGTACACCGAGCCCTCGGGGTCGGCGCCGATCACCTTGACCCTGCCGTCGCTGGCGTCCTTCAGGTAGCGGCCGGTGCCGGAGATGGTGCCGCCGGTGCCGACGCCGGCCACGAAGTGGGTGATCCTCCCCTCGGTCTGCCCCCACAGCTCGGGGCCGGTGGAGTGGTAGTGCGACAGGGGGTTGTTGGGGTTGGAGTACTGGTCGGGCTTCCAGGCGCCCGGCGTCTCCCGCACCAGCCGGTCGGAGACGTTGTAGTACGAGTCCGGGTGCTCGGGCGCGACGGCCGTCGGGCACACGACCACTTCCGCGCCGTACGCGCGCAGCACGTTGATCTTGTCCATGGAGACCTTGTCCGGGCACACGAAGATGCACTTGTAGCCCTTCTGCTGGGCCACGATGGCGAGTCCCACGCCCGTGTTCCCACTGGTCGGCTCGACGATCGTGCCGCCCGGCTCGAGCTCCCCGCTCTTCTCGGCGGCCTCGATCATCCGCAGGGCGATGCGGTCCTTCACGGACCCGCCCGGGTTGAAGTACTCGACCTTGGCCAGGACGGTCGCCCTGATCCCCTTGGTGACGCTGTTGAGCCGCACCAGCGGGGTGTTGCCGACGAGGCTGATCATCGAGTCGTGGAATTGCACCGTTGTCTCCGGTCGCTGCAAAAGGTGTGGTCGTAGTGGTTCCGCCAGCGTAGGCCAGGGGAGCGGTACCGGGGGCGGGCGTTCACTCCCCGTCGAGATTGGACCACCATCCGTACGGGGCAAGGAGTGGGTGTAGGGCTACGCAGGAGGTGGCGGCGGGCATGACGAGCATGTCGAGGGCGAGGGTGGCCCGACGGATCGCGGCCGGTGCCGCCTATGGGGGCGGCGGGCTCGGCCTGGTCGGCGCGGCGGCCGTCGGTCTGCTGCTGGCCGAGGTGCGGATGGCCAGGCGTCACGTGGGCAACGGCACGGACACCCACGTGCCGTTCGCGGACGGCGTGTACGGCCGGGTGTACGACACCCCCGGCGAGCCGCCGCTGAGCCTGGTCATGCTCGGTGACTCCACGGCCGCGGGCCAGGGCGTCCACCGGGCCGGGCAGACGCCGGGCGCGCTGCTGGCGTCGGGGCTCTCGGCGGTGGCGGAGCGTCCGGTGCGGCTGCGGAACGTCGCCGTGCCCGGGGCGCAGTCCGACGACCTGGACCGGCAGGTGGCGCTGGTGCTCGCCGATCCGGCGCAGGTCCCGGACATCTGCGTGATCATGGTCGGTGCGAACGACGTGACCCGCCGGATGCCGCCGACCCGCTCGGTGCGGTACCTGGCGGCGGCGGTACGGCGGCTGCGTACGGCGGGGGCGGAGGTCGTCGTGGGCACCTGCCCCGACCTGGGCACGATCGAGCCGGTCCAGCAGCCGCTGCGGTGGCTGGCCCGGCGCGCCTCACGGCAGCTGGCGGCGGCGCAGACGATCGGGGTGGTGGAGCAGGGGGGCCGGACCGTGTCGCTGGGCGACCTGCTGGGCCCGGAGTTCGAGGCCAATCCGCGGGAGCTGTTCGGGCCGGACAACTACCACCCGTCCGCGGAGGGGTACGCCACGGCGGCGATGGCGGTGCTGCCGACGGTGTGCGCGGCGCTGGGGCTGTGGCCGGCGGAGGAGGAGCGTCCGGACGTGTCGCGGCGCGAGGGCTTCCTGCCGGTGGCCCGTGCGGCGGCGGAGGCGGCGGAGGAGGCGGGTACGGAGGTCGCGGCCGCCATGCCCGCCGGGCCGCGGGGGCCGTGGGTCCTGCTCAAGCGGCGTCGGCGGCGGAGGGTGCCGGAGCCGCAGCCCGCGCCGGTGACTCCGTCGGTCTGCGAGTGGACGCGGCCGCGCGACGGCCAAGCAAGCGCTTAGACAATTGCGGTCAGAGTCACACCGCGGCACCCGTGACCTTCACCATACGGGCGGGTAACTTCCAAGCAGCCGCGCATGACCGACCGTCCGCACCGCCACTGGAGCCGTGATGCCCGAAGCCGTCATCGTCTCGACCGCCCGCTCCCCCATCGGCCGCGCCTTCAAGGGCTCCCTCAAGGACCTGCGCCCCGACGACCTCACCGCCACGATCGCCCAGGCCGCCCTCGCGAAGGTCCCCGAGCTGGACCCGAAGGACATCGACGACCTGATGCTCGGCTGCGGCCTGCCCGGCGGCGAGCAGGGCAACAACCTCGGCCGGATCGTCGCCGTGCAGATGGGCATGGACCACCTGCCCGGCTGCACGATCACCCGCTACTGCTCCTCCTCCCTCCAGACCTCCCGCATGGCCCTGCACGCCATCAAGGCCGGCGAGGGCGACGTGTTCGTCTCGGCCGGTGTCGAGATGGTCTCCCGGTTCACCAAGGGCAACTCCGACAGCCTGCCGGACACGCACAACCCGCTGTTCGCCGAGGCGGAGGCCCGCACCGCGGCCAGGGCCGAGCAGGAGGGCACCACCTGGCACGACCCGCGCGAGGACGGCCTGGTCCCCGACGCCTACATCGCGATGGGCCAGACCGCCGAGAACCTCGCGCGCTGGAAGGGCGTCACCCGCGAGGAGATGGACGAGTTCGGCGTCCGCTCGCAGAACCTCGCCGAGCAGGCCCTCAAGAACGGCTTCTGGGAGCGGGAGATCACTCCGGTGACGCTGCCCGACGGAACCGTCGTCAGCAAGGACGACGGACCGCGCCCGGGTGTGACCATGGAGGGCGTGGCCGGCCTCAAGCCGGTCTTCCGCCCCGACGGCCTGGTCACCGCCGGCAACTGCTGCCCGCTCAACGACGGCGCCGCCGCGCTCGTCATCATGTCCGACACCAAGGCACGCGAGCTGGGCCTGACCCCGCTCGCCCGGATCGTCTCCACCGGCGTCTCCGCCCTGTCCCCGGAGATCATGGGCCTCGGCCCGGTCGAGGCCTCCCGGCGGGCCCTGAAGCGGGCCGGGCTGACCATCGACGACATCGACCTGGTCGAGATCAACGAGGCCTTCGCCGCCCAGGTGATCCCCTCCTACCGCGACCTGGGCATCCCGCTGGAGAAGCTGAACGTCAACGGCGGCGCGATCGCCGTCGGCCACCCCTTCGGCATGACCGGCGCCCGCATCACCGGCACGCTGGTCAACTCCCTGCGGTTCCACGACAAGCAGTTCGGCCTGGAGACGATGTGCGTCGGCGGCGGCCAGGGCATGGCGATGATCATCGAGCGCCTCAGCTGACCCTCTGAACGGCGGGACACGAGGCCACCCGAAGGACCGTCGGTGTCCGCTTTACCACCCGCTGTGACCGAACGGCCCGGAATCCGGGAAACGCCTGGATTCCGGGCCGTTCTGTGATCCAATCTCCCTCAGGATGTGACCTTCCTCTCTCGGCAAGGGGTCTTCCCAGGTCAGCGCGTCCCCCCAGGAAACCCGCAGGCCACCCCCCTGTCCGTTTCGTGACGTTTCGCACTGACAACTGGATAGTCCGCCCTTCAAGCTGATGTAGGAAGTCGGGCATCGACCTTGAACCCGGGAGTACGTCAGTGAGCGCCATGCCGATCGCCCTGCTGCTCACCACGGCCGCCACCGGCGCCGTGGGCGTCGCCGTCCTGCGCACCCTTTTCGCCCTGCGGCGTCAGGTGGCGGCCCTGCAGAAGCAGCTGGCGGAGAACCACGCCGCCACCGCGCGCGCCCTGCTGCCCGCCGCCCGCGGCCACGCGGACGCGGAGCAGATACGTGCCGCCGTGGTCCAGGCACTCGCCGAGGAGCGGGAGCGGGAGCTGGCCGAGGCGCGGGCGTTCTGGGCCGCTCAGGAAGCCAGGGACGCCGCCGACGCGCCCTCCCTGCTCGGGCTGCCCGACAGCGAGCTGTTCCTGCCCCGGCAGGCCGACTACGCGGGGCTGGAGCACCTGGAGCCGGTGACCGAGACCGGCCCGGAGGCCGACGAGCAGGCCGCCTCCGGCGAGTCCCCGGAGCTGGCCGCCGCCCGCCGCCGGCACCCCTCGCACCCGGACTTCACGCCCCACCCGTCCCCGGCCGTGGGCGACCACGAGCGCACGGTGGCCACGCTGGAGGAGCTGGCCCGGACCCGCGTGGAGCTGACCGACGTCCGCCCGGGCCCGCTGGGCACCCTCGACGTCTACGTCTTCGCCGACGGCACGACCCTGTGCATGACCCCGGGCCACCAGGAGACCGCCGAGCGCCTGGCCGCCGCCCTGCGCACGGGCGAGTCCCCGGTCCTGCTGGGCGGTTCGGGCGTCTCCGGTGCCTACACGCTCACCTTCGCCTGCGGCGAGGAGAACGTGTACATCCTGGCGGACCGCGTCATCGCCTCCCTTTGACGCCCTCTCCCGCCCGGGGGCAGGGGGTTCCGGTCCGCACCGCTACGCGCTGCCACCCCGGGTTCCTGCTCGACCGACCCTTGCCGCTCTCCGGGGAGATCGGTCTTACGGGGTCTCCACAGGCGTCACTTTCCGCCTGCCCGGGGGTGAATCCGACAACTCCGTCATCGGACGGGGCAATCGTAGCCGTGCGGCCGTGGCCCTCCGGGCCGCACGGGGCAGGATGCCCTCCCCTCCACCCTGAAGAGTGGAGCGCTGGGCACATGTTCGGCAATCGTGCCCGCGACCGGGGCCCGTGACCGAGGGTCAGACCCCCGCCCGTCGCTGCGCCTCCTGCACCAGACGTACGGCCTCCGCCACCTCGTCCTCGGTCTTCAGTACGAGCGCCAGATCGTGCCCGGCGACGGTGACCTGGTCCGCGGCCGCGAACATCCCCGCGTCCGGCATCTCCCGCGGCTCGGCCCCGGGGCACTCGGCGAGCTGGGCTCGCCGGGCGAACTCCCTGGCCAGCGCCAGTGCCTCGGCGGCGCCGGCCCGCTGCAACCGGCTCTGCGGCGCCGCCCGGAGGCGGTCGGCGAAGTGATCCACTGCCCGGGTCAGAGAAGTCGTGTCCACCACGCCGCGAGACTACGCGTCGCACCGGGACTGTTGCCAACACGCGAACCCTCGGGCACGGTGACGTGAAGGACCGGCTTCGTCGAATGCGTCCGGAGGCGCCGATGTCCCAAGTCTTCTCCGAAGAGACCCACCGCAACCTGCTCGCCCGCATCCCCCACTGCACCGGTCGTGAGATCTCCGACTGGCTGCGCACCGTCGAAGAAGGCCCCGCGCTCCGCTTCGAGGAGAAGGTCAGCTGGCTCCGCCACGAACACAACCTCGCGTACGGCCACGCCAAGGCGCTCATCCACGAGTACGACCTGAGGAGGGCCGCGCGCAAACTGCTCTAGGCGCGCGCCGCCGGCACGACGAAGGGCCCCGGGGAGACCCCGGGGCCCTTTCGTCCGACCGTTCGCCCGGCGTGTCGCCGGCGAACGATCCGGTGGACTAGTCGCTCTGGTTGAGGATCGCGATGATCCGCAGGAACTCCATGTAGATCCACACCAGCGTCAGCGTGAGGCCGAAGGCCGCGAGCCAGGCCTCCTCGCGCGGGGCGCCGTAGGCGATGCCGTCCTCGACCTGCTTGAAGTCCAGGGCGAGGAAGCAGGCGCCGAGGATGATGCCGACGACACCGAAGAAGATGCCGAGCGGACCGCTGCGGAAGCCGAGGCCGTCACCGCCGCCGAACACGGCGAACAGCATGTTCACCATCATCAGCAGCACGAAGCCGAGCGCCGCCGCCATCACGAAGCCGTAGAACCGGCGGGTGACGCGGATCCAGCCCGCCTTGTACGCCAGCAGGACACCGACGAAGACCGCCATCGTGCCGAGCACGGCCTGCATGGCCGCGCCGCTGGCGATGTGGGTGTCGACGATGTTGGAGACGACGCCGAGGAACACGCCCTCGACGGCGGCGTAGGTCAGGATCAGCGCGGGCGAGGCCTTGCGCTTGAAGGACTGCACCAGGGCCAGCACCATGCCGACCAGCGCGGCACCGATCCCGATGGCGTAGGTACGGCCGATGTTGGCGCCGTCGACCGGCAGCAGCACCCAGGCGAGCGCGGCCGTCAGGACCAGCGTGCCGAGCGTGGACGCCGTGCGCAGGACGACGTCGTCCATCGTCATCCGGCCGATGGTGGCCGGGGCCTGCGGCGGCGCGCCGTACTGCAGGTCCTGCTGCGCGTAAGGGTTCTGCGCGTAGGGGTTGCCGCTCGGCTGGGCGTACGGGTTGCCCTGCGCGTACGGGTTGCCCTGCGTGCCGACAGCGGGTCCCCCGGCCTGCGGCGCGGTGTTGAAGCCCGCGTAGCCGTTGTCGCGGCTGAACCCCCGTCGCGAGAAGACCGGGTTTCTGCTCCTCATCTCACTCCTCCATGGCCGCACGGCGCGGCCTTGGCCCAAGAGTAATGGAAAGGCAAAGGATGGGCCCTAGTACCTCGGAGGGATCTTTCCCTCCCCGTGTTGCCGAACACGCTACGCGACCAGGTGATTCCCGGCAGCGTACGGTGTCATTCATCACCAAGCCGCGACCCGTCCGGAACCGGCCGGAGACAACCGGCCGGTTCCCGGGCGCCGTCCGCCCGCCCGTCCGGGTCCGCCCTGTCTCTTATCCACATCTCCGAGCCCACGAGACTAGCGCTCATCTCGTATGCCG
>NZ_POTZ01000749.1 GCF_003236365.1 Streptomyces sp. NTH33 | reverse complement strand
CTGCCAGACGGCGCGGGCGACGCCGGAGAACGTGGTCCGCGGGGGGACCTCCAGCAGCGGGAGGCCGTGGGCGTCGCAGGCTGCCACCAGGGCGGGCGGCACCGTGTCGTGCACCGGCGCCAGGCCGAAGCCGAGGGCCGCGCCGCCCGCCGCCACGATCCGGGAGACGTAGCCGTCGAAGTACGGGCCGGTGCCCGCGGCCGGCTCGACATGGACGCCGGCCGTCAGCAGCAGTTCGCCGCCCAGCAGGTACGGGTACGGGTCGGCCATTTCCGAGACGTGGGCCCAGTGGATCACCGTGTCCCGGTCGGTCGGTCCCGCGATCCGGCGCAGGGCGAGGTCCTCCCGGGCCAGCAGGGCCGACAGGGGGATAGGCGGGGTCGGTGGGACCACTGGGGCAAAGGGGACCGGCGCATCCAGCATGATGTGCGTTCCCTTCATACCGTCTCGTTCCAATGGATGAAACGTACACTTCGCAGTCGCTTTTCAGCCACCTAATGTCGACTCGGACCGGCAGCCACGGCACGGGCGGACGCCCCGCGAGCCGCTGCCGTCGTCCCACCCCCAAACATCCCCCGTGCGCGAAGAGGAGGGCCCATGGCCGTCGACTACGCAGTGATCGTCGTCTATCTGGCCGGGATGCTGGCCATGGGCTGGTGGGGCATGCGCCGCGCCAAGTCCAAGAGCGAGTTCCTGGTGGCGGGCCGCCGGCTCGGGCCCGCCATGTACTCCGGCACCATGGCGGCGATCGTCCTCGGCGGTGCCTCCACCATCGGCGGCGTCGGTCTCGGCTACAAGTACGGACTCTCCGGGGCCTGGATGGTCTTCACCATCGGCCTCGGAATCCTCGCCCTCTCGATCTTCTTTTCGGCCCGGATCGCCCGCCTGAAGGTCTACACCGTCTCCGAGATGCTCGACCTGCGCTACGGCGGCCGGGCCGGCGTCATCTCGGGCGTGGTGATGTGGGCATACACCCTGATGCTCGCGGTCACCTCCACCATCGCCTACGCCACGATCTTCGACGTCCTGTTCGACCTGAACCGCACCGTCGCGATCATCCTCGGCGGCACGATCGTCGTCGCGTACTCCACCCTCGGCGGCATGTGGTCCATCACGCTGACCGACATGGTGCAATTCGTGGTCAAGACGATCGGCGTACTGCTCCTGCTGCTGCCGATCGCCGTCGTCAAGGCGGGTGGCTTCAGCGAGATGAAGGCCAAGCTGCCGACCTCCTACTTCGACCCGCTGGGCATCGGCGGCGAGACGATCTTCACCTACGTCCTGATCTACACCTTCGGCATGCTCATCGGTCAGGACATCTGGCAGCGCGTCTTCACCGCCCGCAGCGACACGACGGCCAAGTGGGGCGGCACCGTCGCCGGCACCTACTGCCTGGTCTACGCCATCGCCGGCGCCGTCATCGGCACCGCCGCCAAGGTGCTCTACCCCAACCTCGCCAGCGCCGACGACGCCTTCGCCACCATCGTCAAGGACGACCTGCCCGTCGGCGTCCGCGGGCTGGTGCTCGCCGCCGCCCTGGCCGCGGTGATGTCCACGTCCTCCGGCGCGCTGATCGCCTGCGCCACCGTCGCCAACAACGACATCTGGTCCCGGCTGCGCGGCATCGTCCACCGCGACGGGGAGGAGCACGACGAGGTCAAGGGCAACCGCGCCTTCATCCTGATCATGGGCGTCGCCGTGATCTGCACCGCCATCGCCCTCAACAACGTCGTCGAGGCACTGACCGTCGCCTACAACCTGCTCGTCGGCGGGCTGCTCGTGCCGATCCTCGGCGGGCTGGTGTGGAAGCGCGGTACCGCGCAGGGCGCCCTCGCCGCCGTGATCGTCGGCGGCCTCGCCGTCATCGGCCTCATGGCGACCTTCGGCATCCTCGCCAACGAGCCCGTCTACTACGGCCTGCTGTCCTCCCTCGCCGTCTACGTCGTCGTCTCCTTGCTGACCAGGCCCACCGACGAGGCCGTCCTCACCGCCTGGCGCGAACGCCTCGCCGGGCGCGCTCCAGGGCCGCGGGGGTGTCGCAACCGCCGCCGCGGTAGACGGCACGATCGGTGTCCCGGCGCAGTGCGGCGAGGAACTCCGCCGACTCGGGGGCGAGTTCCTCCTCGGCGCGGCGGC
>NZ_POTZ01000748.1 GCF_003236365.1 Streptomyces sp. NTH33 | reverse complement strand
CCTCCCCACACGTACAGGGCCGGGCACCCCGCCTCGCGGGGTGCCCGGCCCTGTACGGCCCGAGGGACCTCAGCTGTGCTTGGCGCGGCTCGCGGCGCGGGCGCGCTCGCGCTGGTCGAGGGCCACCTTGCGGATGCGGACCGCCTCCGGGGTCACCTCGACGCACTCGTCGTCGCGGCAGAACTCCAGCGACTGCTCCAGGGAGAGCTTGCGCGGCGGGACGATCGACTCGGCCACGTCGGCGGTCGAGGACCGCATGTTGGTGAGCTTCTTCTCCTTGGTGATGTTGACGTCCATGTCGTCGGAGCGGGAGTTCTCGCCGACGATCATGCCCTCGTACACCTCGGTGCCCGGCTCCACGAAGAGCACGCCGCGCTCCTGCAGGTTGGTCATCGCGAAGGCGGTGACGGCGCCGGCGCGGTCGGCGACCAGGGAGCCGTTGTTGCGGGTCTGCAGGGTGCCGAACCAGGGCTCGAAGCCCTCGTGGATGGAGTGGCCGATGCCCGTGCCGCGGGTCTGGGTCAGGAACTCGGTGCGGAAGCCGATGAGACCGCGGGAGGGGACGACGAACTCCATGCGGACCCAGCCGGAGCCGTGGTTGGACATGTTGTCCATCCGGCCCTTGCGCACGCCCATGAGCTGGGTGACGGCGCCCATGTGCTCCTCGGGCACGTCGATCGTCATCCGCTCGACCGGCTCGTGGACCTTGCCGTCGATCTCCTTGGTGACGACCTGCGGCTTGCCGACGGTCAGCTCGTAGCCCTCGCGGCGCATGGTCTCCACCAGGATGGCCAGCGCCAGCTCGCCGCGGCCCTGGACCTCCCAGGCGTCGGGGCGCTCGGTGTCCAGCACGCGCAGCGACACGTTGCCGATCAGCTCACGGTCCAGGCGGTCCTTGACCTGACGGGCGGTGACCTTGCGGTCCTTGACGGCGGCCTTCGCGTCGGCGCCCTTGCCGGTGCCGCCGCGGCCGACCAGCGGGGAGGTGTTGGTGCCGATCGTCATGGAGATCGCGGGCTCGTCGACCGTGATCAGCGGCAGCGGGACCGGGTTCTCGGTGTCCGCGAGCGTCTCGCCGATCATGATGTCCGGGATGCCGGCGACGGCGCAGATGTCACCGGGGCCGGCCTTCTCGGCGGGCTTGCGGGTGAGCGCCTCGGTCATCATCAGCTCGCTGATGCGGACGTTGCTGACCGAGCCGTCGCGCTTGATCCAGGCGACCGTCTGCCCCTTGCGCAGCTCGCCCTGCTCCACGCGCAGCAGCGCGATGCGGCCGAGGAAGTTGTCCGCGTCGAGGTTGGTGACGTGGGCCTGGAGGGGGGCGGTCTCGTCGTAGACGGGCGCCGGGATGTACTCGAGGATCGTGGAGAAGAACGGCTCGAGGTTGGTGGAGTCGGCGGGGACCGTCCCGTCCTGGGGCTTGGTGAGCGAGGCGATGCCGTCCCGGCCGCAGGCGTAGACGATCGGGAACTCGATCTGGTCCTCGTCGGCGTCCACGTCCAGGAACAGGTCGTACGTCTCGTTGACGACCTCGTCGATACGGGCGTCGGGACGGTCCGTCTTGTTGATGCAGAGGATGACGGGCAGGCGGGCCTGCAGGGCCTTGCGCAGCACGAAGCGAGTCTGCGGCAGCGGGCCCTCGGAGGAGTCCACGAGCAAAACGACGCCGTCGACCATCGACAGGGCGCGCTCCACCTCGCCGCCGAAGTCGGCGTGGCCGGGGGTGTCGATGATGTTGATCGTGACGGGGTCCCCGCCGTCCTTGGGGTGGTACTTCACCGCCGTGTTCTTGGCGAGGATCGTGATGCCCTTCTCACGCTCCAGGTCGTTCGAGTCCATCATGCGCTCGTCGACCTGCTCGAGCTGGTGCGCGGCGAAGGCGCCGGCCTGCTTCAGCATGGCGTCGACGATGGTGGTCTTGCCGTGGTCGACGTGGGCGACGATGGCGACGTTGCGGATGTCGTGGCGCGTGGCCATAGTGAGGCGTACTCCCGGATATCGCGGATTGGCCTGCGCGTACGTCGGTGTCACGCGGACCCTGCCGGGCTGAACACGCCACGGCCTCACCCCATGGTACGGGTCCTGGGGCGGGAACCCGCGCGCCCGGCCCCCCGCCCCAGGACCCGTACCATGGGGT
>NZ_POTZ01000747.1 GCF_003236365.1 Streptomyces sp. NTH33 | reverse complement strand
TCACCGAGCACGAGAACAGGATCGACGACCTGCACGGCTCCCTGGGCCGCATGGGCCGTACGAGCTACCACGCGGCCGTGGAAGCCGTACTGGCCCAGCACGAGGCGTCGACGGACGACCCGGCCGCGCGGCTTGAACGTGTGGTAGTTGGAGGAGAGTTCACCCAGGCCGGAGCCGACCACGAGCAGGACGTCGGCGTCTTCCAGGAAGTCCGTGGTGTGCCGGTCCTCCAGCCAGGACTGGAGGGACAGCGGGTGCTCCCAGGGGAAGGCGCCCTTGCCGCCGAAGGTGGTGACGACGGGGGCGTTCAGTTTCTCCGCCAGGGCCAGCAGTTTGCCGGACGCGTCCGCGCGGACCACTCCCCCGCCCGCGACGATCGCGGGGCGGGCGGCGCGGGAGAGCAGGTCGGCCGCCACGGCGGTGAGTTCCGGGCGGGGAGCCGGCTCCTGAGGTGTCGCGTCCACCGCCGTGACCACGGGCAGGCTCGTCCGAGCCAGCAGCACGTCCTGCGGGATCTCCACCCACACGGGCCCGTGCGGAGCGGTCAGCGCCGACTTCCAGGCCGCCGCGATCGCGGACGGGATCTGGGACTGGGCGCGGACGGTGTGCACCGACTTCACCACACCCCGGAACGAGGCGGCCTGGTCGGGTAGTTCATGCAGGTAGCCGTGGCGGCCACCGCCGAGTCCGGCGGTCGGGACCTGGCTGCTGACGGCCAGGACGGGAGCGGAGGCCGCCGCCGCCTCCTGGAGGGCGGCCAGGGAGGTGAGGGCTCCCGGGCCGGTCGACAGGAGCAGCGGCGCGGCCTCGCCCGTGATCCGGCCGTAGGCGTCCGCCGCGAAGCCCGCGTTGTTCTCCATCCTGAGGCCCACGTACCTCAGGTCCGAGCGGCGCAGCGCGTCGAACATGCCGAGGGCGTGCTGGCCGGGCAGGCCGAAGACGGTCGTCGCGCCGAGCCCGGCGAACGTCTCCACGACCAGGTCTCCGCCGTTGCGGCCGGAGGGAGGGTTCAGGGCGGCCTCCGTCTGGGCGGGCGTCGGGCGGAGTACCAGGTCGTGGTCGTGAGTCACTGGGGCTCGGTCTCCTTCGGGAAGTCGTACGCGCCGGGCGTGAAAGTCACGCGTTGCGGGCGGCCGCGATCTGGCGGGTCATGATGGTGGTCAGTTCGTACGCCGTGTGGGAGGCGGCGACCGAGGTGATCTCGGCGTGGTCGTACGCCGGTGCCACCTCGACGATGTCCGCCGACACCAGGTGGCAGCCGGCCAGACCGCGCAGGATCTCCAGCAGCTCGCGGGAAGTCATGCCGCCCGCCTCGGGGGTGCCGGTGCCGGGTGCGTGGGCGGGGTCGAGGCAGTCGATGTCGATGGAGATGTACAGCGGGCGGTCGCCGATGCGCTGGCGCAGCTGGTCGGCCACCTCGTCGGCGCCGCGGCGGTAGACGTCCGCGGAGGTGACGATGCCGAAGCCCATCTTCTCGTCGTCGGTGAGGTCCTGCTTGCCGTACAGCGGGCCGCGGATGCCGACGTGGGAGAGGGCGGAGGTGTCGAGGATGCCCTCCTCGACGGCGCGGCGGAACGGGGTGCCGTGGGTGTACTCGGCGCCGAAGTAGGTGTCCCAGGTGTCGAGGTGGGCGTCGAAGTGCAGCAGGGCGACCGGGCCGTGCTTCTTGGCGACGGAGCGCAGCAGCGGCAGGGCGATGGTGTGGTCGCCGCCGAGGGTCATCAACCGGGCGCCGGTGCCGAGCAGTTCGTCGGCGGCGGCCTCGATGGTCTCCACCGCCTCGTTGATGTTGAACGGATTGACGGCGATGTCGCCGCCGTCGGCGACCTGGGCGAGGGCGAACGGGGAGGCGTCCTGCGCCGGGTTGTAGGGGCGCAGCAGCCGGGACGCCTCGCGGATGGCGTTGCCGCCGAAGCGGGCGCCCGGCCGGTACGAGACGCCGGAGTCGAACGGCACGCCCACGACGGCGACGTCGGTGGTGCCGACCTCGTCGAGGCGGGGCAGCCGGGCGAAGGTCGCGGGGCCGGCGTACCGCGGGACGCGGGAGGAGTCGACGGGGCCGCGGGGCGTCTCGTTGCTGCTCATGGTGAATTGCCTTCTTTCTCGCGTTTCATCGCGTCTGTGCTGCTTTCCGATCG
>NZ_POTZ01000746.1 GCF_003236365.1 Streptomyces sp. NTH33 | reverse complement strand
GCCGAGGGCGGGGGCCGTGCGGGCCGCCAGGACGAAGCCCCAGTCGTGGCGGGCGCGGGAGGCGCCGGCCGTGCGGTCGGGACCGGCGGCCGGGCCCGAGTCGCGGTCGGTCACGCGGTACGGCACCGTGCGCAGCCCGGCCGCGCGGATCGTGGACTCCACCGTCCAGAACACGTGCGGGTGGGAGGAGACCGGGCCCGCGTGCACCACCAGCCGGCCGCCGGGCGCCAGGGTCCGCCGGGTCAGGCCGTAGAACTCCAGCGCGTACAGCTTCGTACTCGACGTGAGGCCCGGGTCGGGCAGGTCCTCGATCACCACGTCGTACGCCGCCGGCGTCGCCCCCCGCAGCCGGCGGAAGGCGTCGGCGATGCTCACGCGTACGCGTGGATCGTCGTAGACGTGTGCGTTGAGCCGGGCGAGCGCCGGATCGCCGCGCGCCAGCCGGACGACCGCCGGGTCGGGCTCGACGACGTCCACCCGCTCGACGCCGGGGTGCCGCAGCACCTCGCGGGCGGCGAGCCCGTCACCGCCGCCGAGGATCAGCACGCGCGCGTGCGGTCCGGCCATCGCGGGGTGGACGAGCGCCTCGTGGTAGCGGCGCTCGTCGCGCCCGCCGCCCCGCAGCCGCCCGTCGAGGAACAGCTTCAGCGGACGCCCGCCGGTACCGCCGGTGAGGACCAGCTCCTGCTCGCCGGTCCGCAGCGCCACCCGGACGTCCCCGCCGTACACCGCCTGCCGCGCGGCCCGCTCGAAGTCGCCCACCAGCGCGGCCAGCGAGGCCAGCAGCCCGAGCACGGCGACGTTGGCGACGAGCAGCAGCCACCGACCGCGCGGGGTCAGGTCCCGCCGGAACAGCCCGAGGACGAGCCCGCCGCCGGCCACGGCGTTGACCGCGCCGGTCAGCAGCGCGCCCGTCAGCTGCCCCAGCAGCGGCAGCAGCAGGAACGGGAAGGCCAGCCCGCCGACGAGCGCGCCCACGTAGTCCGCGGCGAACAGGTCCGCGACCGCCCCGCCCGCGTCCTGGCGGCGGACGCGCTGGATCAGCTCCATCAGCAGCGGCACCTCGGCGCCGATCAGCAGGCCGATGGCGAGGGAGAAGACGACCAGCAGGCAGCGCGGGCCGTCCGCCCACATGCCGCCCCAGTCGCCGGTCCAGGCGAACACCGCGTACAGCGCCATGGCGCTGCAGCCCCCGACCAGGGCGAGCGTCGCCTCGATCGCGCCGAAGCCGACGGCAGCGTGCCGACGCAGCCGCTTGGCGGCGAGCGAGCCGATCCCCATCGCGAACACCATGACGGACAGCACGACGGACGCCTGGGTCACCGAGTCGCCCATCAAGTACGAGGCCAGCGCCACGAGTTCGAGTTCGTACACGAGTCCGCAGGCCGCGCAGACGAAGACGCCCGCGAGGCCGTGCGGGTGGTCGGAGACGAGGGCCAGCAACTCCTGGGCACGGCCCGCGAACGAGCCCGGCGAGAGCACTTCGACACGGGCCGCGAACTCGTACTCCCAGTCGCCCACCCGCTTGGCGACGCCGAGCGGCAGCGGTGTGCTGGAGCCCGGCATGCACGCCACGGTCTCCGAACAGGTGCCCCGGTCCTCCTCCAGGAGCACCTGGTGGGACGCGCCGAGGAGTCTCAACTGAAGTTTCACGCCGGTCATTTCGAGGTCCAGGGCGGCCAGTGCGGGTAGTGGCTCGCGCCCCAGGGCCCAGGCGAGGTCGGCCGCACACGTGTCGGTGTAGGAGGTGTTCAGGGTCGTGAGCATGGATCGGCTCCGCTAGCACGCAAAGAAAAGGGAGGCATGGGCCAAAGCGCCCCGTCGGCACGGGGACAACGGCCTGGTCAGCCCAGTTCGGGAGGGGGGTGTGCAGAACGTCCGAGGGGCTGCGCAGGTGCTGTAGAGGGAATCATGAACAGCGGTTCCACCACAGCGTTTTTACCCAACTTCGTGGTATTTCCATCCCTCAGAGGGCCCCACAGCTCAACTGTTCAACCCTCGCATGCGCCAAGGCGCACGAGTCGGGCCGCGGCGCCCGCCGGAGTGTGCCCCCGGCGGGCGCCGGCCCGGATGCGGTTCCCCCTGCGCAGCTCAGCTGCCCCGTGTCAGCTGCCTCCCCCGCATCCGCCCCCGCACGACGACCC
>NZ_POTZ01000745.1 GCF_003236365.1 Streptomyces sp. NTH33 | reverse complement strand
GGGGTGGAGCACGGGAGCGCGGGAGCGCCGGAGTCCGTGCACCGGCCCCGTGTGCCCGGGCGAGCGGCACGTCCCTTACGCTAGGGCCGGGCCCACCCGCCTCCAATGAGGGAACCCCCTAAGGGAGTTGGGCAGGGAAAACCCTCGGTCGTACCCGGCGGCGGCCCTCACCGGCACCCGTCGGCGGCCCTCACTGGATCCACGCGGTCAGTCAACCCGCGCCGCGCTCACTTCGCGCGCCGGCCCGCCGCCAATCGGACGATGTCGACGCGCGAACGGATCCCCAGCTTGCGGTAGACCCGGGTCAGGGTCGCCTCCACCGTCTTGACGCTGACGTACAGCCGCGCGGCGATCTCCCGGTTGGTCGCGCCCTCCATGACCAGCGCGGCCACCTGACGCTCCATCGACGCGAGCCCGTCCAGCGCCGCGAGCCCGTCCGGCGCCGCCGGCACGGCCTCGGGCCGGGCCGGGCGGGCGGCGGCGGCCACCTCCACCCGGCGCAGCCACGGCAGCGCCCGGCAGCGCCGGAACAGACGGGCCGCCTCGTCGTACGACGTCGGCCCTGGACGCCGGGAGCGCAGTTGGGCCAGTGCGAACGCGGCCCGCGCCTCCTCCAGGCCGTTGCCCAGTTTCGCCAGCCGGTCCTGTGCGGACGTCAGCCGGGCGACGGCGCCCTCCTGGTCGCCGCGGGCGGCCCGCACCAGCGCCTCGGACCGGTCGAGTACGGCCAGCACGCTCTCGCGGCCGAGCCGCATCGCGTGCTCGCGGGCCACGTCGATGACGTGCTGGGCCTCGGCCGGCTCCCCGGTGCGCACCAGGGCCTCGACGAGGTCGCCGTGCCAGCGGCCGCGCGCCGGGTCGGTGATGCCGAGCCCCAGCTCCAGCTCGCCCACCCGGCGCAGCGCCGCCACGGCGCCCTGGTCGTCCCCGGCGACGAACAGGGCGTACCCCAGGGCGGCCAGCGCGCGGGAGAGGTACATCAGGTCGCCGTCCTCCTCGGCGTGCCCCACCGCCTCCCGGGCCAGCGCCAGCGCGCGCCCGGGGTCGCCGCCGGAGGCCTCGGCGAGGGAGGCCAGCATCGCGGAGGCGCTCTCGCCGATGCCGGTGTCCCGGGCCATCCGCAGGCTCTCCCGGGCCAGGTCCAGGGCCCGGCCGCAGTGCCCGGCGCGCAGTTCGGTCTCGGCGAGCAGGCGCAGGTAGTGCACCTCGCTCTCGACCATGCCGCGCCGCCGCACCTCGCGCAGCAGCCCGGTGATGGTGGCCCTCGCCTCGGTCAGCCGGTCGCTCATCAGCAGCCAGCGGAAGCGGGCCGAGACGACGCCGTTGTGGTGGCAGGCGACGTACGGGTCCTGAGGCTCCTTCAGCGCCCGCTTGATGGTGGCGGGGGCGTCGGGGTGGCCCATCAGGGTCTCGGTGGAGGCCTGGAGGGCGAGCGCCATGAGCTCGGTGCGCCGGTCCCGGCCGCGCGCGGCCAGCTCCGCCGCGCGCGAGGCCTCCTGGCGGGCCTCGGCGAAGTCGCCCTGCACGACCAGGCCGCGCCAGGCCAGCTGGTAGTGGACCAGGGCGAGGAGCCGCGGGTCGTCGCCTGCGTCGGCCAGCGCCTGCGGGAAGACGGCGTCCACGTCGCCGAGGGCCTGCCCGGCGGCCTCGATCACCACCATCCAGGCCCGCACCCGCTGGGCGGGCACGGCGGCGCGGGTCAGCACCTCGCGGGCGATGTCCCGGGCGAGGTCGACCTCGCCGGCCGTGATGGCGTCCTCGGCGGCCTGCAACCGCCGGACATCCGGGCCCGGTTCGCTGTCGGCCGGGGTGTGCCGGGCGGCGAGCAGCCCCAGCGAGGCGGCCACCGAGGGTGCCCCGCGGTCCCGGGCCAGCGCGGCGGCCTCGGCGAGCCGGGCGGCCACCTCCGGGTCGGTGCCGGTGGTGGCCAGGGCCAGGTGCCGGGCCCGCTCGATCGGGTCGGAGGCCGCGGTGGACAGGGCGGCGTGGGCGGCGCGCCGCTCCTGGGCGGGCGCCTCCGCGTACAGCGCGGCGGAGATCAGCGGGTGCGCGAACCGTACGGCCGGGCCTTCGGGTTCGGTGGCCAGCAGCCCGAGTTCGGCGGCCTGCGCGCACTCCGCCTCGGCGTTCTCCCGGCCGGCCGCGTGCAGCAGGGCGGGGG
>NZ_POTZ01000744.1 GCF_003236365.1 Streptomyces sp. NTH33 | reverse complement strand
GTACCCGACCCGCCCGAGCAGTTCGGACCCGCCGAGTTCGGCCGGGTCCTCGGGGCTCAGCGGAGCCGGGTTCACGCGGGTCGTCCTTTCGTCCTGGTCGGCGGGTGTATGCCAGCGGGCGTGCGCCGCAGTGCAGGGATGAGGGGAGATGAGGACGGGGTGAACGCGGAGGGTGCGCGGAACGAAGCGGACCGTACCGGAAAGGGTGAAAAGTGTGAGGTGAGACGCACTTTTGAGCGTGAATTCATGTCGAGTACGTCTCAGTACCGTCACTGGACGAGACATTCACCCCGTGTTTGGCGTTTAAATCTCTGATTACAGCACGACAAGGTGGAGGTACCAGGTGAACGGGCGAACGGTGCTTCAGCGCTTCCCCGCAGGCGGTCCGCGTGGATCGTGGCCGGCGGAGGAGTACGCCCATGACCGGCGCCTGGAGGGCCTTCCCGCCGAGGTTGTCATGGACCTCGCGACCGATGCGTTCCTGGTGATCGTGCGCAGCGGCGAGGGGGCGGTGGACGCGACGGCGTGACGCGGGCGTTTCGACCCCCGGGTCCGTGCTACTCGACAGCGACGTCAGATGTCGAGGCCGTGCGGCACTTGAGGAGGAGGACGTGGTGGATCACTCCCGGGTCCCCGTGTTGGAGGCGTTGCAGGAGTTCCGGCGTCGTGGTGACGTCGTGTACGGGCCTCCGGGACACAAGCAGGGGCAGGGAGCCGATCCACGGGTCGTCGACATCGTCGGCGAAGGGGTGTTCGCCTCCGACGTGCTCTCCCTCAACGGGCTCGACGACCGCCGCGAGTCGCAGGGAGTCCTCACGCAGGCCGAGGAGCTGATGGCCCACGCCGTCGGCGCCGAACGGACGTTCTTCTCCACGTGCGGCAGTTCCCTGTCGGTGAAGACCGCGATGCTGGCGGTGGCCGGGCCCGGCGAGAAGCTCCTCGTCTCCCGCAACGCCCACAAGTCCGTGATCGCCGCCGTGATCGTCAACGGTGTGGAGCCGGTGTGGGTGCATCCCAAGTTCGACGCCGAGCGGCACCTGGCGCATCCGCCCGAGCCCGACGACGTACGGCGGATGCTGCGGGCGCACCCCGATGCGAAGGGGATGCTGCTGATCACGCCCACCGACTGGGGTTCCTGCGCGGACATCCGCGGTGTCGCACGTGCCTGCCACGACCAGGACGTCCCGCTGATCGTCGACGAGGCGTGGGGGGCTCATCTGCCCTTCCACCCCGACCTGCCGCTCTGGGGCATGAACGCCGAGGCCGACCTGGTCGTCACGAGCGTCCACAAGATGGGCGGTGCGATCGAGCAGAGTTCCGTCTTCCACCTGCAGGGCGACCGGGTCTCCCCGGAGGTGCTCAAGCAGCGGGAGGACCTGCTGGGGACCACCAGTTCCTCCTCCCTGGTGTACGCCACCCTCGACGGGTGGCGCCGCCACATGGTCGAGCAGGGACACGACCTGCTGGAGGCGGCGCTGCGCCGCTCCGCACGCGTCCGCGAGGCCGTCGGCGCCCTGCCCGGACTGCGTCTGATGGGCCCGGAGGCCGTCGACGCCGGCCTGGCGGCGGAGCTGGACCTGTTGAGGATCACCATCGATGTGCGCGAGCTCGGCATCAGCGGCATGCAGGCCGCCGAGTGGCTGCGCGCCCACTGCCACGTCGACATGGGATCGTCCGACACCTGCCGGATCGGCGGACAGATCACCCATGCGGACGACGACCGCACCGAGAAGCTGCTCATCGACTCCCTGCACCGCCTCGTCGACCACGCCGGCACCATCGAGGCCCGCACCCCGGTGAGGCTTCCCGAACCCTCCGCGCTGGAGCTGGAGCAGGCCATGCTGCCCCGCGACGCCTTCTTCGCGGACGCGGAACACGTCCCCGCCGACAAGGCCGTCGGACGCGTCGCCGCCGAGATGCTCAGCCCCTACCCGCCCGGCGTGCCCGTCGTGGTTCCGGGAGAGGTCATCACCACGGACGTCGTGACCTATCTGAGGACCGGCGTGGCCGCGGGCATGCTCGTCCCCGACGCCGCCGACCCCACCCTCGAAACCCTGCGCGTGACGGCCCGGTAGAGCCACGGACCGCGGCCGGAGTCCAGCCGTCGGGCCGTGCGTCACGCCGTGACGGGGCGGGACCAGGCCGGGGTCCGTGGCTCTAC
>NZ_POTZ01000743.1 GCF_003236365.1 Streptomyces sp. NTH33 | reverse complement strand
CTCTGGTCAGGCGTCGAGCGCCTCCCCCACCTCCTCCCGCAGGAGACTGACGTACTCCTCCGCCCACGTCTCGACCGTCCACCGGTCCCACAGGTCGGCCGAGTACTCCACGACGCCCTCCAGGACGTCGCGGGTCGGCGTCAGCACGACGATGAGCTCCGTGCGGGCGGCGTCCGCGGCGATGTCCTGCACGGACGTGGTCAGTCCCGGCAGGTCGACGTCGGTCTCCAGGGAACTCTGGTAGGCGAAGCCCACCGGAAGGCCGCTGGGTATCTCGACCCCCGTGCGTTCCCGCATCGCGGGGGCGACCCTGCGGGGCGGCATCGCGTGGTCCATGCCCAGCAGAGCGGTGCGGGCGACCCGGTCCGTCAGCGATGCGAAGTCCCCGTCCGCGGCGTCGCGGACACGCAGTGCGAACCCGGTGGCCAGACAGGCCACCAGTGCTTCGAACGCGCGGCGCTCCCGGTTGGCGTAGGAGATGTTCATCAGCACGTCGGACTGCCCGGACTTGCGTGCCAGCAGCCGCCCGAGGGCTGCTGCCGTCACCACGAACGGGGTGGTGGCGTGCTGCTTCGCCAGTTGCTCCACCGCGGCCCGGACGTTTGCCGGCACGGTGAAGGCGACGGTGCCGCCCCTCCCGCTCAGTGTCCCGGTGCGCGGCCGGTCCGTCGGCAGGCCGGAGGTGAACGGCGCCCCGTCGAGTTCGCGGAGCCAGTAGTCGGTCTTGCGGGCGACCTCCCTGCCGTCCTGCTCGATCTGCCAGTGGGCGTACTCCACCTGCTGCGGCGGGTCGGACGGCAGGTTGTGCCCGGCACCGGCGCGGGCGGCGCCGTACAGCGCGGCCAGTTCCCTCAGCAGGATGCTCACAGCCCACCCGTCGCAGACGCAGTGGTGCAGGACCAACAGCAGCGTCCACTCCTCCTCGTCGGTGCGCAGGAGGCGCAGCCGGAAGACGTCGCCCTCGAACGGGTACAGCGGGGTCTCGGTGGCAGCCGTGGCGGCCGAGCGGACGGCGTCCCGCCGTCCCGGCTCCGGTAGCCCGGTGAGGTCTTCGACGACCAGGTCCACCGGGCGGGGTTCCAGCACCTCCTGCCGCCAGGAGCCGGCGGCGTCCGCCCCGCCGTCGTCACCGTCGCGCACCAGCCTGGTCCGCAGCGACTCGTGGCGGTCCACCAGGGCGTTCAGCGCCGCGCCCAGGGCGTCGACGTCCAGCTTGCCTGAGAGGTCGATCCGCAGCGCCACGTTGAACACCTGGGGGCTCGCGTGGGCAGCGTGCAACTGGGCGAAGCGGGTCTGCTGCTCGGTGGCGGGGCCGCCGCGCACCGCCGCGCTGGGACCGGCGGCGCCGGAGAGCCGGTCGGTCATCGCCCGCAGTGTCGGCTCCTGGTAGAACCCCAGCATCGGGTACTCGGCGCCCAACTCCTCCCGGACCCGGTTGACCAGCCTCATAGCGGTGATCGAATGGCCGCCCAGGTCGAAGAAGGAGTCGTCCGGGCCGATGCGTCGCGGATCGATGCCGAACTCCTCGGCCCACAGCTCCCTCAGCCGCCGCCCCACGTCGGCCCGGTCGTTGTCCCCGGGCGCCGGGGCAGAGGGGGCGTTCCGAGCCGCGCCGTCGGTGCCGTCGGTGTGAGGTGCCGTCGGCACCGCGGTGACGAGGTCGGGGTCGGGCAGCCGGCTCCGGTCGAGCTTCCCGTTGGCGTTCAGCGGCAGGGCGTCGACGATCCGCCAGGCGCGCGGCACCAGGTAGTCCGGCAGTCGGGCGGCGAGTTCGCCGGTCAGCCGGGCGGCGAACGTGCGCCGTTCCTCCTCGCCGGGGCCCACCGGTGCGGACGGCTCGACGTAGGCGGCGAGGTACGCCTCCCCGTTCCCCCGGCGCAGCCCGGCCACAACCGCCCTGCGGACGCCGTCCAGGCCATCGAGCACCTGAGTGGTCTCCTCCGGCTCGACCCGGAAGCCGCGGATCTTCACCTGGTCGTCGCTGCGGCCCACGAACACCAGCGTGCCGTCCGCGGTCCACCGGACCAGGTCGCCCGTGCGGTAGAGACGCGTGCCGGGATCCTTGTCCGAGTCCGACACGAAGCATTCCCCAGTCGCCTCCGGGCGGCGCAGGTAGCCCAGCGCCACGCCCGGAGGCGACTGGGGAATGCTTCGTGTCGGACTCGGACAAGGATC
>NZ_POTZ01000742.1 GCF_003236365.1 Streptomyces sp. NTH33 | reverse complement strand
TCCAGATCAGCACCCGGCTCGGAAACAGGCTCGGGAACCGGCTTGTCTGCCACCACCGGGGCCACCTCTTCTGCGAGAGCGGTCATCGTTGAAGCACCTCCTCCTTCAAGTGTGGGCGGGAGCGCCAGGTCGGCACCCTCACCGTGAAGAAGCGCGGCTCGGCGGTCGAGCCGGAGGAGCTGCGCCGCAAGGTCCTCCCGAAGCCGCACGGCAGGAACGCCGTGACGGTGTTCCTCACCCGGGTTGCCGGGGCGCCCACCATGCTGCTCGGCCATCCGGCCCGCTGACCGCGGCTGACCCCCGCAGGGCGCTCAGGGCGCTCAGGGCACGACGATCGCCTTGCCGATGGCGAATCCCTTGGCCGGGCCCTCCGGGATCACCGCGTCGGTGCCGTAGGGGACGCGGTGCTCGTCGGTGTACTTGGCCTTCTTCGGGTCGGGGGACGTCAGCACGAGGACGGCCCCCTCGTCGTCGAAGTCGTCGACGATCACGTACACCGGGATCCCCGCCCGGGCGTACTCACGGCGCTTGCGGACGCGGTCGCGCTGGAGGTTGCGGTGACCCGGCGAGGTGACCTCGATGACCATCTTCACCCCGGCGGCATCGACGCCGAGGCCTTCCTCGTCGGGGATCTCGTCGAGGTCGAGGGGGGCGACGAAGAGGTCGGGGATCCACGGCTTGTGGCGGTGGATGACGTTGACGTCCTGATGGGCTGCGTATCCGCTGCGCGACAGATGGGCGTCAAGCGCCCGCCGGAGGCGGTTGACGAGCACACCATGACGACGGCGACCGGTAGGCGACACCTCGATGGCCCCCTCGATGATCTCGGCGCGGTAGCCCTCGGGGAGATCCAGGGCCTTCCACGCCTGCCACAGGACCTCGTCCAGATCAGCACCCGGCTCGGAAACAGGCTCGGGAACCGGCTTGTCTGCCACCACCGGGGCCACCTCTTCTGCGAGAGCGGTCATCGTTGAAGCACCTCCTCCTTCAAGTGTGGGCGGGAGCGCCACTACGGCACAAGCGACAGCCATGACGTTACGTATCCGCTCACCCGCTGCGGATCCGCACGCCTGCCGATCATCCGAACGAGTGGACGTTCCCTGCCGGCTCGATCGCGGTCACCGCAGCGACGCCCACAGCTCGCCCGCCTCCGGCTCCTGCGCCACCACCCGGTTGGGGTTCCACGGGGCCGTCACCACCGGCAGGGTCACCGTCCTCACGTTCTCGGCCGGCAGGTCCTTCAGGCTCCGGGCTAGGGCCGTCAGCTCGGCGAGCGAGTCCAGGCCGGTGTCCGTGGTCAGGCTTCCGGTGACCGCGTCGGCGACACGGTAGAGCCGGGCGGGGTCGTTCAGGAGGTCGGTGGCGGTGATCTCCTCCAGCATGGCCTTGACCAGCATCTGCTGCAGCTCTATGCGGCCGAGGTCGCTGCCGTCGCCCACCCCGTGCCGGGTGCGGGCTAGGGCGAGGGCCCGGGTGCCGTCCAGGTGGTGGGTGCCGGCCTCCAGGTGCAGGCGGCTCTTGTCGTCGTCGATGTCCTGCTCGGTGGTGACGGTGACCCCGCCGAGCGCGTCCACCAGTTTCGCGAAGCCGGAGAAGTCGATCTCGACGTAGTGGTCCATGCGGACGTCGGTGAGCGACTCGACCGTCTTGACCGCGCACACCGGCCCGCCCACCGCGTAGGCGCTGTTGAACATCGCGCTGTACGCCGCCGCCGTCGAACCGCCGGAGGCCAGCGGGCAGGACGGGCGCGCCACCAGCGTGTCGCGCGGGATGCTCACCACGGTCGCCGAGGTCCGGCCCGCGTCGATGTGCACGACCATCGCGGTGTCGGAGCGCGCGCCCTCGCTGTCGCCGCCGCCGAGCTCCTTGTTCTCCGTGCCGCTGCGCGAGTCCGAGCCCAGGACCAGGATGTTGAGGGCGCCGCTGGGCGGGGCGGACGCCTCCGCCGAGGATGCCGCCAGTGGCCTGGGCGGGCGGTTGTCGCCGAGCGCGTTGTTGATGTCGACGCCCGTGATGTTGTGGTTCAGGTGCCAGTACGCCCAGCCCGCCGCCGCGATGCCCAGTACCAGGGCGCCGGCCAGGGTGAGGCCCACGGCCCTCAGTGCCTTCGGGCGCTCCGGGCGTCCCGTATCCGCCCGTCTGCCGGCCTCCCCGCTGTCCTCCTGTCCCCCGTCGTGTCC
>NZ_POTZ01000741.1 GCF_003236365.1 Streptomyces sp. NTH33 | reverse complement strand
CCCCCACAACCCCCAGACCAGCGCCACGCCGGAGGAGGTGCGTCGGCCCTCACCTCATTGCCGGGGCCTCCGGGTCCAGGTCGCAGTGGTCCACCCTGGCGATGCGGTCGCGGCCGGGGACGGGCACTCTCACGGTCACCTTCCCGTTCGCCGGCACGTCGGCCTCCTCCACTGCGGAGACGATCTTGATTCCGCGGGCGTCCCTGAAGCTGACGGTGACGGCGAAACGGCCCTCGGTGGTGGCGTTGAGGCTGGTGACCTCGACGGTCGCGTACGGCTTCTTCTTCGTGGCGCAGCTCAGCAGCTTCACCATCACGTTCTGCGAGTCCGGCTCACTCGTACCGGAACCGCTGCCACTGCCGTAGCTGTCGTCGTTGTCGCCGTCGTACCGGTCCCGGTTCGAACCGGAGCCGCCGTACGAGTCGCCCTGGCCGTCGTCCTTGTACACGCCGCCCCCGGACGAGGACGACGAACTGTCGTGATCCTGGCTGGAACTGCTGCAGCCCCCGCCTCCGCCGCTGCTACTGCCGCCGCTGCCGCCGTGGTGGCCGTGTCCGTGCCCCCGCCCGGTGGTGAACCCCGTCAGACAGAGGACCACCGATGCCGACACCACCGCGAACCTGAGTGTGCGTCCCCGTGATTGCATGCCGTCACCCTAGTGACTCGCCTGTCACGGCCATGCCACTGAATGGCGACCATCGCGTACTCGTCGTAGCGTCTTGTGTGGGAACGGTGACGAGCGCGCCGCTCACCTGGACCGACGGCCGCCGTCCGGGGCCCCTTCCGTGCATCCGGTACGACGGCCGTCACCAGACCGGCCTGTCACCGGCCAGTCACCGGAGCGCCCCGCCGCCGGTCAGGTGGTCCGCGCCGTACCCGTCCCCTTCTCCGCGTCCAGCGCGTACACGCACCGGTCCTTGCTGCACGCGTACACGACCCCGTCCCTGACCACCGGCGAGCCGGTGATCTCGCCGCCGGTGGCGAGCTTCCAGCGGAGCCGGCCGTCGTCGGCCTTCAACGTGTACAACAGGTGGTCCGTCGAGCCGAAGTGGATACGGCCCTCGGCGACCGCCGGGGAGCCGACGATCTCGCCGCCCGCCTGGAAGCGCCACTTGGGGGTGCCGGTGACCGCGTCCAGGGTGTAGAGGCCGTTGCCGCTGCCGACGTGGACGTGTCCGGCGGCGACCAGCACCGGGTCGATCCCGGAGCGGGCCTCGGTGGCGATGCGCCAGCGGTCGCGGCCGTCGGCGGCGTCCAGGGCGTAGACGGTGCCGAGGTAGTCGGCCAGGTACACCCCGCCGCCGGTCACCGCCGGGCCCGGCGCGAAGGCCGGCGGGGAGAGGAAGACCGCCGGGGCCTCGAAGTGCCAGCGGACGTGACCGCCGGCGACGTCGACGGCGATGACGCGGGTGCCGGCCGAGACGTAGACGCAGCCGTCGGGGGCCGGGGTGATGCGCACCGGCACGCCGCCGCAGGAGGCCGCGTCGCCGATGGGGTAGGACCAGCGCTCCTCGCCGGTGCGGGCCTCCAGGGCGCGCAGGCGGGCGTCCTGCCAGACGTACACCGTGCCGTCGTGGACGGCGGGGCCGGCCTCGGGGGACTCGAAGTCGGTCTGGCAGCCGGTGATCTCCCACAGCTTCTGGCCGCCGGAGGCCTCCCAGGCCTGGACGCCGCCGCCGCGGGTGCCGGTGACGACCGTGCCGCGGTCGGCCTTGAGGGAGTACACCCAGGCGTCGGTCTGCAGCCGCCACAGGTCGGCGCCCTCGCGGGCGTCCAGGGCGAACAGGGTGGGCCCGTCGGAGGCGTGGACACGGCCGTCGGCGACCGCCATCGACCAGGCCACGTCCCGGGTCTTGAAGCGGCGCCGGCCGGTGGCCACGTCGAGGGCGTGCACCTCGAAGGAGGTGACGTAGACGAGGTCGTCGGCGACGGACGGGGTGCCCCAGACGTCGTTGGACATGCGGAAGCGCCAGGGGCGCCAGCCGCTCGCGGTCTCCGGGAGCGCGGGCGGCGCCGCCGGTACGGCGGGGTCGGCGCCGTTGACGCCGGGGCGTGGCTTGGACCAGGTGGCGGCCAGGCCCGCCTCCGGCGGGGGCGCCTTGACGGCGGCGGCGCGGGCGTCGGCGACGAGCGGCCCGGGGCCGATCGGCACCGCCGCGCCGGCCAGGCGCACGGGACCGGAGTCGGGGGCGCCGACGCC
>NZ_POTZ01000740.1 GCF_003236365.1 Streptomyces sp. NTH33 | reverse complement strand
GGAAAGAGCCCCGCCCCGGTGCGTGTCTCGCGCGCACCGGGGCGGGGCTCTTTCCCCGCTCCGGTTCTTCGTTCCGCTTCTTCTTCTTTGTTCTTCTTTGTTCCGCTTCTTTGTTCCGAATAGAAACAAAGGGTAGCGTCAGCCTGTCCCACCCCGTCCGCGGGACGGTCGGTCGGTCGGCCGACGACCCCGGACGGTTAGGCTCTAGACGCAAGGCTCACCCGCCCCGCACTTCAAGCGTCACATCCACGAAGGAGATGCTCGTGCCGTCCATCGACGTCGTCGTAGCCCGGGAAATCCTGGACTCCCGAGGCAACCCCACGGTCGAGGTCGAGGTCGGCCTCGACGACGGCAGCACGGGTCGTGCCGCCGTCCCGTCCGGCGCCTCCACCGGCGCCTTCGAGGCCATCGAGCTCCGCGACGGTGACCCGGACCGCTACCAGGGCAAGGGCGTCGAGAAGGCCGTCCTCGCCGTGATCGAGCAGATCGGCCCGGAGCTCGTCGGCTACGACGCCACCGAGCAGCGCCTGATCGACCAGGCCATGTTCGACCTGGACGCCACCGACAACAAGGGCTCGCTGGGCGCCAACGCCATCCTCGGCGTCTCCCTCGCCGTCGCCCACGCCGCCGCCGAGGCGTCCGACCTGCCGCTCTTCCGCTACCTGGGCGGTCCCAACGCGCACCTGCTGCCGGTGCCGATGATGAACATCCTGAACGGCGGCTCGCACGCCGACTCCAACGTGGACATCCAGGAGTTCATGATCGCCCCGATCGGCGCCGAGTCCTTCTCCGAGGCCCTGCGCTGGGGCACCGAGGTCTACCACACCCTGAAGAAGGTCCTGAAGAGCAAGGGCCTGTCCACCGGCCTCGGCGACGAGGGCGGCTTCGCCCCGAACCTCGGCTCCAACCGCGAGGCCCTGGACCTCATCCTCGAGGCGATCAAGGAGGCCGGCTACACCCCCGGCGAGCAGATCGCCCTCGCGCTCGACGTCGCCGCCTCCGAGTTCTACAAGGACGGCACGTACGTCTTCGAGGGCAAGGAGCGCTCGGCGGCGGAGATGACCGAGTACTACGAGGAGCTGGTGGCCGCCTACCCGCTCGTCTCCATCGAGGACCCGCTGTTCGAGGACGACTGGGCCGGCTGGAAGATCATCACCGACAAGCTCGGCGACAAGGTCCAGCTCGTCGGCGACGACCTGTTCGTCACCAACCCCGAGCGCCTGGCCCGCGGCATCGAGGAGGGCATCGCCAACGCCCTGCTGGTCAAGGTCAACCAGATCGGCTCGCTGACCGAGACCCTGGACGCCGTCGAGCTGGCCCAGCGCAACGGCTTCAAGTGCATGATGTCCCACCGCTCCGGCGAGACCGAGGACGTCACCATCGCCGACCTGGCCGTCGCCACCAACTGCGGCCAGATCAAGACCGGCGCCCCGGCCCGCTCCGAGCGCGTCGCCAAGTACAACCAGCTGCTGCGCATCGAGGAGATCCTCGACGACGCGGCGGTGTACGCGGGCCGCAGCGCGTTCCCCCGGTTTCGCTCTGCGAACCAGTAGGCACAGCAAGGCCTGACCCGCAAAGAGGCAAGGCTTCGCCCGTCGCACGTACGTCCCCGTACCCGGTCCCGTACCGTGTGCGGGGACGTACGCACGTGTGGGCGGCGTGAACGGCACGAACGGGAGGCGGGGACGATGGCCGTCAAGGACCGGGACCGGTTCTCCACCGCGACCAGGCTCAGACTGCTCGGCGAGCAGACCGCGGCCCGCGTCTACCGTTCGCAGACCCGGCGCCAGGCCCGCCGCTCCCGGCTCACCGGCCGCGCGGCGCTGCTCGCGCTGGTGGTGTGCTCGCTGGTGGTCGCCCTGGCGTACCCGATGCGGCAGTACGTCTCCCAGCGCGCCGACATCGCCGACCTCAAGCGGCAGAAGCGGCAGGCCCAGGAGCGGGTGGAACAACTGCGCGACCTCAAGGCACGCTGGCAGGACGACGCCTACGCCGAGCAGCAGATCCGGCAGCGGCTGCACTACGTGAGACCCGGGGAGACCGGCTACGTCATGATCGAACCGGGCCCGGCCAAGCGGTCCCGCGCCGAGCAGGGCGCGGCCCGCCGCCCCTGGTACGCCAACGTCTGGGACGGCGTCGACAGGTCCGACGCCTCCGACCAGTGAACCCACAGAGAGACATACGCAAGGCATGCACACCCCACCGCCGCCCACCCCGCGCAC
>NZ_POTZ01000073.1 GCF_003236365.1 Streptomyces sp. NTH33 | reverse complement strand
ATAGTGCCCCTCCCCGCCCGCACGTCCAGGCCGACGGTCGCCGAAGCTGGTGCCTGGGCGGACGTCTTGGTCCGGCGGCGGCTTCTGCACGCCGCAGTTCCCGTCCCGACCGGCCAGTGGCTCATCCAGAACGAGGCCAACGGGCCCGTGTACGTCCTCGCAGGACCGGCCGACATCGTCGACCTAGCCGCCGCCGTCCAGCTCCGCATCCGCTCCACGAGGCCCGATACCCAATGACAACCCCGCGTGAGAACGGCACCACCCCGGAACCTGCCTCCGACCCCAACTCGGTCTCTGAGCGAGCAAGTTGGGGCGGAAGCGTAGCTTCCGCCGAGCCCGCCCCCGAGGGGGCGGGAGAGGACCTGCACCGGGGGGCGCAGGTCCTGGAGGCTTCGACCGAGGGCGGATCGAAGCCGGGGCAGGAGGAGAGGCCGTCGCAGCGCCGCAGCCGCCGCGAGCGCGGTGCCCGCGCTCGCCAGCGTCCGCGTCAGCCGCGCGAGAAGAAGCGCCTGCACCAGCCCAACACGCGTTTCAACGACGAGGAGTTTGCCCTGATCAAGTCCGCCGCCGCTCGATGCAACCTGTCCGTCGCCGGATTCCTCGCGCGCTCCGCTCTCGCCGCCGCTCGCGACCTCGACCGCACCAGCGCCGAGATCGCCGATGAGCGTGAAGTAATCACGGCCCTGTTCGACAGCCGCCGCAGACTCGGCTGGGCCGGCAGCAACCTCAACCAGGCAGTCAAGGCCCTCAACTCCGGTGCCGAAGCACCCCAGCTCGAAGCAGCGGTCGCCGCCGTCCACCGCGCCGCCGAGACGGTCCGTGAAGCCTCCGAGCGGTTGATCGAGCAGCGTGCCTCATGATCCCCAGCGTCAATAAGTCCGGCTCCAGGACGATCGGCTTGCTCGCGTACCTCTATGGCCCGGGCAAGCACGAGGAGCACACCGACCCCCACCTCGTGGCCTCCTTCGACGGCATGTCGCCCGACCCCGGACGCGACCCGAAGGCCACCCTGAAGGACCTCCAGCAGCTCCTCGACCAGCCGATCCAGGCGCTGCCCAAACACGCCCGTCCGGCCAAGCACGTCTGGCACACCTCGGTGCGCGCGACTGCCGACGACCGGATCCTCACCGACGAGGAGTGGGGCGACATCGCCCGACGCATCGTGGCCGCCACCGGCATCGACCCCGGTGGCGGCCAACCCGGGTGTCGCTGGGCCGCCGTACGGCACGCCGACGACCACATCCACATCGTCGCCACCCTGGTCTGCGAGGACGGCAGCCGTCCCGACGACTTCCGCTCCGGCAAGCGGGCGCAGGCCGAATGCCGTCTGATCGAGAAGGAACTCGGCCTGCACCAGGTCGCACCCGGTGACGGGACCGCCGCGCAGCGTCCGACCAGTGCCGAGCGCCACAAGGCCGAGCGCCAGGGCCGGGACCGCACCGCGCGGGAGGAGCTGCGTGAGACCGTGCGGCGCGCGGTGGCCGGCACGACGAGCGAGGAGGAGTTCTTCGACCGGCTGGCCGCCGCCGGCCTGCTGATCCGCAAGCGCGCCGCTCCCTCCGGTGATCTGCTCGGCTACAAGGTCGCCCTGCCCGACGACCGCAACAAGGACGACGAGCCGGTGTTCTACCCCGGCGCCCGCCTCGCACCAGACCTGTCCCTGCCACGCATCCGGGAGCGCTGGTCCGCAGGCAGGCCCGCGCAGGACGACCCACCAGCCGACCGAACCGGCCCGGCCGCCGCGCGCCGGCGAGCGGCCTCGGCAGCGTGGACTGCGGTGCTGGTGATCGAGCACGGCGAGGACGCGGTCGCCGCCGCGCACATCGCCGCCGCCGGCGAGGTCCTGGACGCGCTCGCGAAGACCTCCGCCGCCCACACCCGCCGCGAACTGCGAGAAGCTGCGTGGGCGTTCGAGCGCGCCTCCCGGTCCCATGTCCGTGCCGAGCGGGGGCACGACCGGGCCCTGCGGCAGGCCGCCCGCGACCTCGTCTACGGCGGCCCGGCCCTCGGCCGCGGCGAAGACGGAGCGACCACGGCCATGGCGATCGACATGCTCTTCTTCCTCATCACCGCCGCCGCCCGCTGGCACGCCAAGAAGAACCACGCCCAGCAGGCTGCCGCAGCGCACCGAGCCGCAGCGCACCTGCGCGCCGCCTACCAGGCCGCAGCAGCAGTGCCGCTTGGCGCCCTGTACCAGCGGGGACAGCGACTCAACCGGACGCTACGGCAGCGGCAGACGACCATGCTGCGCGAAGCCGTGCCGGAGCTGGCCGAGCAGATCCTCGCCGAGCCAGGCTGGTACGCACTCGCTGCCACTCTCGCCGACGCGGAAGCCGCCGGCCACGACCCCGCTGCTCTGCTCACCGAGGCGGCGGGACAACGCGAACTCGACACGGCCGCGTCGATCAGCGACGTCCTCGTGTGGCGCCTGCGCCGGGCCGCGGACCTGCCCGCTGACACGACCGGCAGAGCGCACGACGAAAGCGCGGCAGAACGCTTCACGCACCAGCCCAGGCAACGTGGTTCCCGTCCGGTGTCACGCTCCCACTCAGAAACCGCGCCGACCAGGGATCGACGATAGGCCGAACCACGGCCTTGCGGCATCGAGACGCACCAGGCCAGCTGCTGCCTGGTCACGACTGTGGACTTTGTGAATTGAAGCAGGTCCGGGGGTTAAGAAACGATCATGACGCGTACAGAACGAGACGAGGGAGGACGTCAGGGTGTTCCACCGGATACGCCGCCGGCGAGCGGCGGAGACCAGCGAGCTGCAGCACCGCAGCTACGAGGCATACCAGCGGATGGCCGGCCAGGTTCCACCGGAGGTCGAACGACTGCGAACCACGCAGCAGCCCACTGAACCAGCACCAGCGGTGGACGACTTCCTTCCACCTGAGCTGCGCGTGCCGAGCCACGACCAGCTCGACGGCCGGATGATGCCCTGGACACAGCCGATCATCCTCGACGGCGAGGTCGTTGCCTGCGCCGAGTGCGGCGCGTACCGGGACTGGCTCATCCTCTCCACCCGCGACCAGATCTGGCTGCGCTGCCGCCAGGGGCACCAGCAGCGGGAGACCCGCCTCGACACCGCCTGGTACAACCGGCACGCCGGCCCCGCGGACGCGCACCACGCGACGTTCGAGGACTGCCTGCGGCACCTCGGCCACTGACCGCCATCCCTGCAACCCCACCGGGCCCACGGGCCCGCGCTGCCCAACCGTTGCCCAGTAGCAAAGGGGTCAGCTCCGCCATGCGCGTTCGCGTCGCCACCACCGCCCTCGGCCTCACCGCCGTCACCGCCCTCGCCCTCCTCCTGGTCGTCGTCGCCCTGCTGCTGCCGAACAAGGGGGACCAGTTCGAGGCCGCGGCGTTCACCCGGCTACCGGTGGAGGCGTTGCTCGGAGCGGCCCTGCTGGTCGCACTTCCGCACCGGGCGCGGGTGGTCGCGGCGGTGCTCGGCGGAGTGGCCCTCGGTGTGCTGACCGTGCTGAACCTGACGGACATCGAGTTCAACGAGTACCTGGGCCGCAGCTTCAACGTGATCCTGGACTGGCACCTGCTGGCCGACGCCCAGTCGTACCTCGCGGACACCCTGGGCGGCACCGTCGCCCTGCTCGCCGCCGCCGGTGTCGTGCTCCTCGTGCTGGCGGTGCTCGCCGTGACGGCGCTCGCGGTCGTCCGCGTCGGCGGCTTCCTCGGCCGCCACAAGGCCCGCTCGACGCGCGGGCTGCTGCTCGCCAGCGTGCTGTGGATGCTGTGCTCGACCCTGAACGTGCAGGTCTCCGGCTTCCCGGTGGCCTCCGAGCACACGGTCGCGATGATCAGGTACCGCGAGCACGGGGTGCGCGCCACGCTCCGGGACGAGCGGGAGTTCGCGCGGATGGCGAAGGCCGACGCGTTCGGCGGCACCCCGGGCAGCCGGCTCGTTCCGGACCTGCGCGGCAAGGACATGATCTTCACGTTCATCGAGAGTTACGGCCGCAGCGCGATCGAGGACCCGGTCATGGCGCCCGGCGTCAACGAGACCCTCGACGTCAGCACCCAGGCCCTGGCCAAGGCGGGCTTCCACGCCAGGAGCGGCTGGCTGACCTCCGCGACGTACGGCGGCGGCAGCTGGCTCGGTCACTCCACGTTCATGTCGGGGCTGTGGGTCGACAACCAGAACCGCTACCGCACGGTGACCTCCGGCGACCACCTCACCCTGACCGAGGCGTTCAGGAAGACCGGCGCCTGGGACACCGTCGGCATCATGCCGGGCGTGCAGAAGGGCTGGCCGGAGGCCAAGTGGTACGGCCTGGACAAGGTCTACAACGCCTTCGAGCTGGGCTACCGGGGACCCAAGTTCAGCTGGTCGACCATGCCCGACCAGTACACCCTGGAGGCGTTCCAGCGCCTGGAGCACGGCAGGAAGCGCGACAAGCCGCTGACCTCGTTCGTCGTCCTGACCTCCAGCCACCAGCCCTGGGCGCCGCTCCCGGAGATGGTCGGCTGGGACGAGCTCGGCGACGGCTCGGTCTTCAAGGACATCGAGGCGGCCGGCACCAGGCCGGCGGACATCATCACCGACCCGGTCCGCTCCCGCGAGGAGTACGGCAAGTCGATCCAGTACTCGGTGACCGCCCTCACCCAGTGGATGGAGCGCTACGCCCACGACGACACCGTGCTCGTCGTCCTCGGCGACCACCAGCCCATCGCCCGGGTCAGCGGCGACCACGCAAGCCGTGACGTGCCGGTCTCGATCGTCGCCAAGGATCCGAAGGTCCTGGAGAAGATCGCCGACTGGGGGTGGAGCGACGGTCTGCGGCCCGCCCACGACGCCCCGGTGTGGAGGATGGACTCCTTCCGCGACCGCTTCCTGACGGCGTACGGATCCACCCCGCACCCGGCCAAAGGCCGGTGATCCCGCCCGGCCGCACGGAAGAACTGCCAGATCACGAGCGTGTGCGAGCACGGCGGCGACGACCGTGTCCGCTATGCGGCGCCCCCTGTCCGCCAGGGGCCTCTGTTGCTGGCGTGCCGCCCTACGCAAAGAAATGACCAAGGAAACGTGATCATGTCCAGTCCTTCCCGCGAGCAGTGGGGAAGCCGCTCGGGCTTCCTGTTCGCCGCGATCGGGTCGGCGAGGTGCCCTGGCGCTCCGCGGACTCCGGGCCCGCCGCGGAGGCGAGCGCGGACACCGACTCGAACGCACTGGAAGGGGTGAGGAACTGATGTCGACGAGCTCGGTCATCATGCTGATCGTGGCCATCGTGATCGTCTGGGGCGGTCTGGTGGGCGCCATCGTCCAGCTGCGCCGCCATCCCGAGCGTCCCGAGGACGACGCGGCCCCGTCGCGGCCGGCGGCCTGAGCCGTAGGGAGCAGAAACGATACGGCGCGGCGCCCCGCCCGGAAGGTCCCGGGCCGGGGCGCCGCGCCGTACGGCCGGGCCGGTCACATCGCCGGCCGCGCCACCGGGCCGATGCGACCGGTCCGATACCACCGAGCCGATGCCACCGGGCCGATCCGCCCGGCCCCGCCCGCGGGAGGCGCTGATCAGCCGCCGGAGGTGTCCAGCTCCGCGTCCTCGCCGACGCCCGCGCAGTCGTACGGGTCCTTCAGCCAGCCGTCCGGCAGCACCACCCGGTTGTTGCCGGACGTACGGCCGCGGGGCCCGTCGGCGCCGGCCGGCCAGGGCTGGTCGAGGTCCAGCTCGTCCAGGCCGGACCGCAGCTCCTCGAGCGAGGAGGTGATCGCGAGCCGCTTGCGCATCTCGGAGCCGACCGCGAAGCCCTTGAGGTACCAGGCGACGTGCTTGCGGAAGTCGACCACGCCCCGCGACTCGTCGCCGAGCCACTCGCCGAGCAGGGTGGCGTGCCGGACCATGACGTCGGCGACCTCGCGCAGGGTGGGCCGTGCACGAGCGTCCGTGCGGCCCTCGAAGGCCGCCACCAGATCCGCGAACAGCCACGGACGGCCCAGGCAGCCGCGGCCCACGACCACGCCGTCGCAGCCGGTCTCCCGCACCATCCGCAGCGCGTCCTCGGCCGACCAGATGTCGCCGTTGCCGAGCACGGGGATCTCGGTGACGTGCTCCTTCAGGCGGGCGATGGCGTCCCAGTCCGCCGTGCCGCCGTAGTGCTGGGCGGCCGTGCGGCCGTGCAGCGCGATCGCCGTCACGCCCTCCTCGACCGCGATCCGGCCGGCGTCGAGGTAGGTGAGGTGGTCGTCGTCGATGCCCTTGCGCATCTTCATCGTGACCGGCAGGTCGCCGGCCCCGCTGACCGCCTCGCGCAGGATGGCCCGCAGCAGGTTGCGTTTGTAGGGGAGGGCCGAGCCACCGCCCTTGCGGGTCACCTTGGGCACCGGGCAGCCGAAGTTCAGGTCGATGTGGTCGGCCAGGTCCTCCTCCGCGATCATGCGGACGGCCTTGCCGACGGTGGCCGGGTCCACGCCGTACAGCTGGATCGAGCGCGGCCGCTCGCTCGCGTCGAACGTGATCAGCTGCATGGTCTTGTCGTTCCGCTCGACCAGCGCCCGGGTCGTGATCATCTCGCTGACGAACAGCCCCTTGCCCCCGCTGAACTCTCGGCACAGGGTGCGGAAGGGGGCGTTGGTGATGCCGGCCATGGGGGCCAGGACCACCGGCGGCTGGACGCTGTGTGGACCGATCTGGAGGGGGGAATCGGGCGTGGGCATTCCCCCATTGTCGCGTATGCGGCCCGGCGAAGAGTCCGTGATCCTGCATCGGCCATTAGTTAACCGCACTATTGAAATCCGCTACGCTGGAACCCATGCCCGAGCTCAGCCACCGGCGGCGACTGCTGGTGCTGGCGATCTGCTGCATGAGCCTGCTGATCGTCAGCATCGACAACACCGTTCTGAACGTCGCCCTGCCCTCGTTGCAGCGGGAGCTGCACGCGAGCACGTCCGGACTGCAGTGGACCATCGACGCCTACACGCTGGTGCTCGCGTCACTGCTGATGCTCGCCGGCTCCACGGCCGACCGGATCGGGCGCAAACGGGTCTTCATGACGGGCCTGGTCGTCTTCGGCATCGGCTCGCTGCTGTGCTCCCTCGCACCCAACCTCGAACTGCTGGTCGTCTTCCGCATGGTGCAGGCGGTCGGCGGCTCGATGCTCAACCCGGTCGCCATGTCGATCATCACCAACACCTTCACCGACCCGCGCGAGCGTGCCCGCGCGATCGGCGTGTGGGGCGCGGTGGTCGGCATATCCATGGCCGCGGGTCCCCTGGTCGGCGGGCTGCTGGTGGAGTCGGTGGGCTGGCGGTCGATCTTCTGGGTCAACCTGCCGGTGGCCCTGGCCGCGCTGCTGCTGACCCTGCGCTTCGTCCCCGAGTCCCGCGCGCCGAGGGCCCGCCGGCCCGACCCGGTCGGCCAGGTGCTGGTCATCGCCCTGTTCGGGGCGCTGACGTACGCGATCATCGAGGCCCCGGTCTCCGCCCCCGCCAGGATCCTGCCCTTCGCCGTCGTCGCGCTCGCCGCCCTGCTCGGTCTGCTGTGGTACGAGCCGCGCCGCGCCGACCCCCTCATCGACCTGCGCTTCTTCCGCTCGGCGCCGTTCAGCGGGGCCACCGTCATCGCGATCAGCGCGTTCGCGGCGCTCGGCGGCTTCCTGTTCCTGTCCACGCTGTACCTGCAGAACGTGCGCGGTCTGGACGCCCTGCACGCCGGCCTGTGGATGCTGCCGCTGGCGGCGCCGACCTTCCTGTGCGCGCCGCTGTCCGGGCGGCTGGTCGGCACCCGGGGGCCGCGCCTGCCGCTGCTGGTCGCCGGTACCGCGATGACCGTGAGCGCGGTGCTGTTCGCGGTCTTCGAGGCCGAGACCTCCGACCTCACGCTCGTCGTCGGCTACGTCCTGTTCGGCATCGGCTTCGGCTTCGTCAACGCGCCCATCACCAACACCGCCGTCTCCGGCATGCCGCGCGCCCAGGCCGGCGTCGCCGCCGCCGTCGCCTCCACCAGCCGGCAGCTCGGGCAGACGCTCGGCGTCGCGGTGGTCGGCGCGCTGCTGGCCTCCGGGGTGGGCTCGTCGCCGTACAAGGACGCCTTCGTCTCCGCCGCTCGGCCCGGGTGGTGGGTCCTGGTGGCGTGCGGGGCGGCCGTCCTGGCCCTGGGCGCGCTCACCAGCGGCCGCTGGGCCGGGCGGACCGCCGAGCGCACCGCCGAGCGGCTGCAGGAGAACGAGGTGCGGCAGACGGCGGGCATCGGCGCCTGAGCCGCCGCCCGCCACCCGCCACCAGGGTCCTGACCGCGGCTTCCGGCGGGTGACCCCGTGGTGCGAGCCCGGTTGCGCCACGGCCGCTTGGTAAGAAAAAGGTAAGCGAGGACACCCCGGCTGAGCTGCGGATTTTCGCCAAAGGGGAGCCCTTTTGCACGCTCCGTGACCCCTTTCGAGTCGCCGCGCGGGCCATCTGGGGGAACTCTGGAGGGGCGCGATGGCCCAGTGGGGCGAGTGAGCCCAGTGGGACACGCGCACCGCAAGGGGGAAATCCATCAACGGGAGACCACCATGCACCTCACACTCCGCAGCCGCTGTGTCCGTGGGGCCGCCGCGGGCGCCCTGTCCGTCGCGCTGGTGTCGGTCGGATCGGCCGGAGCCGTCGCCGCGACCGACCCGAGCCCGATGCCGACCCGCACCCACACGAGCCCGATGCCCACCCGCACCCACAGCCCCATGCCGACCAGGGCAGCCGCGGCGATCACGGCCCGGGTCAGCCACACCTCGATGAGGTCCGGGCAGGAGGTGACGCTCAGCGGGCGCGCCTCGCACCTGGCGACCGGCACCAGGCTGACCGTCCAGCGCGACGTCAACGGCAAGTGGACGACCCTCCGCACGACCACCGTCCAGAGGGGCGGCACCTTCTCCGTGCCCGTGAAGCTCACCGGCAAGGGCACGGAGCGCCTGCGGGTGACGCAGGACGGGACGCACTCCAGGACGGTCACCGTGAGGGTGTCCTGACCAAGGGGTGACACGGTGCTGACGGGCTCGTAGCCCGCACCGCGCCGGTTCCTCCGCGAACGCGTACGGCCGCCGAGTCGCTCGGCGGCCGTACGTCGTTGTCGTGCTGTCGTGTTGCCGGGACTACCGGGGTTACCGGGTCAGCAGCCCACCAGGCGGGCGGCCAGGTAGCCCTCGATCTGGTCCAGCGACACCCGCTCCTGCTTCATGGAGTCGCGCTCGCGGACCGTGACCGCATTGTCGTCCAGGGTGTCGAAGTCGACCGTGACGCAGTACGGCGTGCCGATCTCGTCCTGGCGGCGGTAGCGGCGGCCGATGGCGCCGGCGTCGTCGAACTCGATGTTCCAGTGCTGGCGCAGGGCCTGGGCGAGGCCCTTGGCCTTCGGGGACAGCTCCGGGTTGCGGGACAGCGGCAGCACCGCGGCCTTCACCGGGGCCAGGCGGTGGTCCAGGCGCAGCACCGTGCGCTTCTCCATCTTGCCCTTGGCGTTGGGCGCCTCGTCCTCGACGTAGGCGTCGAGCAGGAAGGCGAGCATCGCCCGGCCGACACCGGCCGCGGGCTCGATGACGTACGGCGTCCAGCGCTCGCCGGCCTCCTGGTCGAAGTAGGACAGGTCCTGGCCGGAGGCCTTGGAGTGGGCGCCCAGGTCGAAGTCGGTGCGGTTGGCGACGCCCTCGAGCTCGCCCCACTCGCTGCCGCCGAAGTGGAAGCGGTACTCGATGTCGGAGGTGCGCTTGGAGTAGTGGGAGAGCTTCTCCTTCGGGTGGTCGTACCAGCGCATGTTCTCCTCACGCAGGCCCAGGCCGGTGTACCAGTTCCAGCGCTGCTCCATCCAGTACTCGTGCCACTTCTCGTCCTCGCCCGGCTTGACGAAGAACTCCATCTCCATCTGCTCGAACTCGCGGGTGCGGAAGATGAAGTTGCCCGGCGTGATCTCGTTGCGGAACGACTTGCCCATCTGGGCGATGCCGAACGGCGGCTTGCGTCGCGAAGTGGTCTGCACCTGGGCGAAGTTGGTGAAGATGCCCTGGGCGGTCTCGGGGCGCAGGTAGGCGACCGAGCCGGAGTCCTGGGTCGGGCCGAGGTGGGTGGAGAGCAGGCCCGAGAACTGCTTCGGCTCGGTGAACTGACCCTTGTTGCCGCAGTTGGGGCAGTTGATGTCCGCGAGGCCGTTCTCCGGGGCGCGGCCCTTCTTCTCCTCGTACGCCTCCTCCAGGTGGTCGGCGCGGAACCGCTTGTGGCAGGCGGTGCACTCCGTCAGCGGGTCCGTGAAGGTGGCGACGTGACCGGAGGCGACCCAGACCTCGGGGGCCAGGATCACGGACGAGTCGATGCCGACCACGTCCTCGCGGGACGTCACCATGTAGCGCCACCACTGGCGCTTGAGGTTCTCCTTGAGCTCGACACCGAGCGGCCCGTAGTCCCAGGCGGCGCGCTGACCGCCGTAGATCTCACTGCAGGGGAATACGAAGCCACGGCGCTTGCTCAGGCTGACGATGGTGTCGATCTTGTCGGCGGCCACGGTGCTCTCTTCATTACGACGACGGGCGACGAAGCGAGACGCTTCATGAGCGGGAATGCCTCAGGGTACCGGCGGAGGCTCCACCTCGGCCAAATCGGTGCCGGGCAGAGGCCCTTTTGGGCCTCGCGGCCCTCTCGCAAGAGCTTGTTGACAACGGTTTCCATATTAGTTGAAAATGACAGTCATGAACATACGACGACGTCTCATGTCCGGGACCGCGGTCGCGGCGGCCACCGCTCTCGGTCTCGGAGCCCTCTCCGCCTGTTCCTCCTCCGGCGCGGCAGGCGACAGCAGCGGCAAGTACGACGTCGTCGCGTCGTTCTACCCGATGGCCTTCCTCGCCGAGCGGATCGGCGGGAGCCACGTCCACGTCACCAGTCTGACCCAGCCGGGGCAGGAACCGCACGACCTGGAGATCAGCGCCCGGCAGACCGCGCGGCTGCAGGAGTCCGACGCGGTGCTCTACCTCAAGGGCCTGCAGCCCTCCGTCGACGAGGCCGTCGCCCAGTCCGGGATCAGGACGAAGATCGACGCCGCCTCCCTGACCACGCTGAGGGAGTACGGCGGCGAGACCGGCGATCACCCGGAAGGGGACGACCACGGGCACGGTCACGAGGCCGGGGGCGGCAAGGACCTCCACGTCTGGCTCGACCCGGTCAAGTACGCCGAGGTCGCCGAGGGCGTGGGCGCGGCCTTCGCGAAGGCCGACCCGGACCACGCGGCCGACTACAGGAAGAACACCGAAGCCCTGGTCGGGAAGCTGAACGACCTCGGCACCCGGTACGAGACCGGGCTGAGGAACACCAGGAACAAGGTCTTCATCACCACGCACGCCTCCTTCGGCTACCTCGCCGAGCGCTACGGCCTGACCGAGGAGGCCATCAACGGCCTCGACCCGGAGTCCGAGCCCAGCGCGGCCCGGGTGAAGGACCTGCAGCAGACGGCGAAGGCCGACGGGGTGACGACCGTCTTCTACGAGACGCTCGTCAGCGACAGGACCGCGAAGACCCTCGCCCGGGACGCACACCTGAGGACGGACGTCCTCGACCCGCTCGAGGGCATCACCGACACGTCCCGCGGCAGCGACTACTTCCAGGTCATGGAGGCCAACCTCAAGGCGCTGCAGAAGGCGCTGGGCGCCAAGTGACCAGCAACCCGGACAGGAAGGACGACACCATGGACGAGCCCGTCATAGCCCTGCGCGGCGTGACCGCCGAGCTCGGCTCGCGCCCCGTCCTGCGCGGCGTCGGCCTCACCGTGCGGCGCGGCGAGGTCGTCGCGCTGCTCGGCGCGAACGGCTCCGGAAAGTCGACGGCCGTGCGCGCCGTCATCGGCCAGGTGCCGGTGAGCGCCGGTGGGGTCGAGCTGTTCGGCACCCCGCTGCGCCGCTTCCGCGACTGGTCGCGGGTCGGCTACGTCCCGCAGCGCACGACCGCCGCGGGCGGCGTCCCGGCGACGGTCACCGAGATCGTCTCCTCGGGCCGGCTGTCGCGCACCCGCTTCGGCCTCTTCCGCAGGGCCGACCGCACGGCCGTGCACCGCGCCCTGGAGCTGGTCGGCATGGCGGACCGTGCGAAGGACCCCGTCGACGCCCTCTCCGGCGGCCAGCACCAGCGCGTGCTGATCGCCCGCGCGCTGGCCGCCGAACCCGAGCTGCTGATCATGGACGAGCCGATGGCGGGCGTCGACCTGGCCAGCCAGAAGGTCCTGGCGCACACACTCCGGGAGCAGGTCGCGGCCGGTACGACGGTGCTGCTCGTCCTGCACGAACTGGGCCCCCTGGAGCCCCTGATCGACCGGGCGGTGGTGCTGCGCGACGGCCGCGTCGTCCACGACGGCCCGCCGCCCGAGGCGGTCGGGCAGCACGCCCTGCCCGGCCACGACCACGTACATCCGCACGACGCCTCGGGCGCCGGCCCGATCCGCACGGGACTGCTGAGCTGATGGAACTGTTGAACTACGCCTTCATGCAGCGGGCCCTGCTCGCCGCCGTCCTGGTCGGCGTCACCGCCCCCGCCATCGGCATTTACCTCGTCCAGCGCCGCCAGGCCCTGATGGGCGACGGCATCGGCCACGTGGCCATGACCGGCGTCGGTCTCGGCTTCCTGCTGTCCGCCTCCCCGGTGTGGATGGCCACGGCCGTGGCCGTCCTCGGCGCGGTGCTCATGGAGCTGATCCGCTGGTACGGCCGCACCCGCGGCGACATCGCCCTGGCGATGCTCTTCTACGGCGGCATGGCGGGCGGCGTGATGTTCACCAAACTCGCCCCCGGCGGCTCCACCGCCAACCTCCTCTCGTACCTGTTCGGTTCGCTGTCGACGGTCTCGCAGTCGGACGTCGTGGCGATCTGCGCGCTCGCGGCCTTCGTCGTCCTGGTCACCCTGGGTCTGCGCCGCCAGTTGTTCGCCGTCAACCAGGACGAGGAGTTCGCGCGGGTGACCGGGCTGCCGGTGCGCGCCCTGAACCTGCTGACGGCGGTCACGGCGGCGGTGACGGTGACCGTCGCGATGCGCGTGGTCGGACTGCTGCTGGTCTCGGCACTCATGGTGGTCCCGGTGGCCGCCGCCCAGCAGCTCAGCCGCAGCTTCGCCGCGACCTTCGCGATCGCCGCCGCCATCGGGGTGAGCGTCACGATCGGCGGCACGGTCACGTCGTACTACCAGGACGTGCCGCCCGGCGCGACGATCGTGCTGCTGACCATCGCCGCGTTCATCGTGCTCACCGCGCTGGCCACTCCCCTGGCCCGGCGGCGCGCGCGGGCGCTGGCCGCGGCGCACCCGGCCGGGGACCCGGCGGAGTACGCGATTCCGGCCGGCCGGGGGGCCGCCGGCGAGGTCGGCGCCTGACCTCCCGCGGCCACGGCTGGCACAATGGCCGGCAGGCCAGACCTAAGGAGGCAACCGGTGACCACCGCTGGACCGCCCGTGAAGGGACGCGCCACCCGGCAGCGTGCCGCTGTCGCGGCGGCCCTCGCCGAGGTCGACGAGTTCCGCAGCGCGCAGGAACTCCACGACATGCTGAAACACAGGGGCGACTCAGTGGGCCTGACGACGGTCTACCGCACCCTGCAGTCCCTCGCCGACGCGGGCGAGGTCGACGTCCTGCGCACCTCCGACGGCGAGTCCGTCTACCGCCGCTGCTCCACCGACGAACACCACCACCACCTCGTCTGCCGCGTCTGCGGCAAGGCGGTCGAGGTCGAGGGACCGATGGTGGAGAAGTGGGCGGAGGCGGTCGCGCAGGAGTACGGCTACGTCAATGTCGCCCACACGGTGGAAATCTTCGGCACGTGCGCGGAGTGCGCGGCGGCCGGGAGCTGAGACTCGGAAGCGGGACAGGCCGCGGTCCGGCAGGGACCGCGGCCTGTCCGCCTCCTGCGGGGAGCGCAGCCCGCGCCAGGGCAGCACCTCCACGAGCGGGGTGTCCGGACCGCGGCGAAACCCCACGGGACCAGTAGGAGGCACCCTCTGCGCTCGCGCACCGCGAGGCCCGCGAGAACGTCCCGGCGCGTCGGCCGGTGATCAGCTCTCCTCGGTGCGTCCCTCCATGGCCAGCAGCTCCTCGTTGGGGATCGCGCCGCCGAAGCGGCGGTCGCGGGAGGCGAATTCGACGCAGGCGCGCCACAGGTCGCGGCGGTCGAAGTCGGGCCACAGGACGTCCTGGAAGACCATCTCGGCGTACGCGCTCTGCCAGAGCAGGTAGTTGGAGGTGCGCTGCTCGCCGCTCGGGCGCAGGAACAGGTCGACGTCCGGCATGTCCGGGTAGTACAGGTACTTCTGGATGGTCTTCTCGGTGACCTTGGCCGGGTCGAGCCGGCCGGCCCTGACGTCCTCGGCCAGCGCCTTGGCGGCGTCGGCGAGTTCGGCCCGGCCGCCGTAGTTCATGCAGAAGTACAGGGTGAGCCGGTCATTGTCCTTGGTCTGCTCCTGGGCGACCTGGAGCTCCTTGGCGACCGACTTCCACAGCCGGGGCATACGGCCCACCCAGCGCACCCGGATGCCGAGTTCGTCGAGCTGGTCGCGGGTCTTGCGGATGAAGTCGCGGTTGAAGTTCATCAGGAAGCGGACCTCGTCGGGCGAGCGCTTCCAGTTCTCGGTGGAGAAGGCGTACAGGGAGATGTTGCCCACGCCGATCTCCAGGGCGCCCTGCAGGACGTCCAGCACCCGTTCGGCGCCGACCTTGTGCCCCTCGGTACGGGGCAGGCCGCGCTCCTTGGCCCAGCGGCCGTTGCCGTCCATGACGATCGCCACGTGCTCGGGGACCAGCTCGCCCGGCAGCTTCGGCGGGCGCGCACCGGACGGGTGCGGCTCGGGCGCCCGGTACTCACGGCGCTGACGCCCCAGGATCCCGCGTACGACCATGTGCTTCTCGTCTCCCTTGTTGCGGACGTACTGCTCGGACTGCTCGGAGTACTACTTTTCCACGTACCGAAGTGAGCGCAGCCCGCGCTCCAGGTGCCAGTGCAGATAGGCGGACACCAGTCCGCCGCCCTCCCTGACGTACCGCGGCTCGCAGGCGTCCGCGGTCGCCCAGTCCCCGGTGAGCAGCGCGCCGAGCAGTTCCAGCGCCTGCGGCGAGGGTACGACGCTGCCGGGGACCCGGCAGTCGGCACAGACGGAGCCGCCGGACGCCACCGAGAAGAAGCGGTTCGGGCCGGGCATCCCGCACCTGGCGCAGTCGCCGAAGCTGGGAGCGTAGCCGTTGACGGCGAGCGAGCGCAGCAGGAAGGCGTCGAGCACGAGGTGCGGGGCGTGCTCACCGCGGGCGAGGGTGCGCAGGGCGCCCACGAGCAGCAGGTACTGCTGGACGGCCGGCTCGCCCTCGTGGTCGGTGAACCGCTCGGCGGTCTCCAGCATGGCCGTCCCGGCGGTGTAGCGGGCGTAGTCGGTCACGATCCCGCCGCCGTAGGGGGCGATGGTCTCGCTCTGGGTGCACAGCGGCAGACCGCGCCCGACCAGCTCGCTCCCCCGCGCGAAGAACTGCACGTCGACGTGCGAGAACGGCTCCAGCCGGGCCCCGAACTTCGACTTGGTCCGCCGCACCCCGCGCGCCACGGCCCGCACCCGCCCGTGCCCGCGGGTGAGGAAGGTGATGATCCGGTCCGCCTCACCCAGCTTCTGGGTGCGCAGCACAACGCCGTCGTCGCGGAACAGACTCATGGGCCCATTGTCCCCCACGTTGGCCCCGCCCCGTGCGGGGGCGGGGCAGTACCATTCCCTGCCACCGCCCAGGGGGCGCAGCTGTACGTACAGCCCCTCGTGGCCCATGACCACACCGGCCCGGCCCGTGCCGGTGCCCATGGCGTACGAGCCCGCCGGCGGCCGGACCGCGCTCACCGGAGCACCGCGGCGAGCCGAGCGGGCGTCTCCACCAAGCAGCCCCCAGCCCGACGAGCGGGCAGGGAGTCCCGTACGTACTGCTTCCGCCACGGGGTCTCCACCGTGCACCGGTGCGGCCGCGAGCGGCGACGCGGTCGGCCGGGAGCCGAAAGTCGGGTCGGCACAGCCAGCGGGACTCCCCGTGGCATCCCCCTCCGACGTGTCCCGCCGCGGCGCTATCTGTACATGCCACATCCGATCTGTAGGATCCACCCACACCCCGACCGGCTGAACGGAACCGATGGACATGGCTGCATGGCCTACCCGGATGGCCCACCCCGCCGATCTCCCCCTGCTTCGAACCCTGTTGACCGATACTTGTGACGCGGCAGTCGTGCCGTCGCCAACACTGCTTGCTGACGCCCTCGCGCACAATCTGGTCCGAGTGGCCGAATCCTCGGGCGAATTGGTGGGCTGTGTCGTCGCAGAGATGCCTTCTCCGGGACATGTGCGCCTGTCGGTGATCGCGGTCCGGTCCGAGGCGCGTCGGCAGGGCGTGGCATCACGGCTCCTGGCCGAGTTGGTGCAGCAGATCTCTCAGAAGTCGAGCGAACCGGTACTCATCTCCGCCATAGCGAACACCGAGCAGCCGACGGTGACACGTCTCTTACTGACGTGTGGCTTCATAGGCACTCGGGTCATGCACACCGGCGGTACAGGTGACGCGCTTCCCATCCATTTCCAGCACAAATTCCGCGTCGAATACATTGATCCGGATGCGCGGCATCTCGTTCACGTAAGCGCCCGGGAACAGCTCATGGAGTCCCTGGCGCCCGCCGACCACGCCATAACGGCCCTGGTCACTCTGTCCGGTGCGCCCGCGTTCGAAATCGCACGCTTCGAGCGGGACGATCCGGCGACCCTGCAGTCCGGGGAAGCCGCAGCGGGCATAGCCTTCTCCGGTTCCATTCTCGCCGCTGTGACGTTCCTTCTGGGCTTCGCCTTTACCTCGACAAGCTTCCCTGATGACGTCCGTCTGCTGCTCATCGGAGCGACCTTCAGCACGGTGCTCTCTCTGATCGTGTACGCGAGCGCCTCCGGTGAACTGGCCCGGATCCGCTCGAACTCGTTCGGCAAGATCATGAAGTGGGGGAATGTGCTGTCCGAGTACGGCGGCGTGTTACCTCTCGTGATCTCACTTCCCGTCACTTACGCCCAAGTCAGCGACAACCCATGGACGACCATGGTCCTGGCCGTCGTACTGAGCGCCGCAATCGCCTGGTACGAGCATTCCGAATTTTCCATCGCTTTTCGATTCCGCCGGAGCCGGAGCGAAATCGCCTTGACGGTGTTCACCGCCGTCTCGCCGACACTCGGTGCGGCACTCGTGGCGACGAAGACCATCAGTTGGCCGTGGACCGCCGCCCTGACTGCTGCTCTGGCGATGCGCACCTGGTTGTACCTCTTCCGCAGAGGCTCGGAGAGGGGAATCACGGAGCGCCGGCAGTGGCAGATCAGGGAATGAGTCCGGTCGCCCTGCGGACCCGCTCGGCGACCTCACGGGCGCATCCCCACGACAGGGTCAGTCCAGCTCCGCCATGACCGTAGTTGTGCAGGAGCAAAGTGCCCTCGCGAGGCTCCTCCTCGAGCCGCACCTCTCCCCGCACCGGCCGCAGTCCGACCCGGTGCCCAAGTACCCGGGCACCCGCGATGGACGGTTCGACCGCGACGCAGCGCTGGACAATCTCCCGAGCCGCGGCCTCGTCAGGGCGCAGGTCCCAGTTCCCGGACACCGCCGTCCCCCCAAGGACCATAGTGTCGGAGTGCGGGTAGATATAGGTGAGTTCCTCCGCCCCCGGGGTGTCGTCGCAGAAGAACGACCGGATACCCGGATTCTCCACCACCACCAGCTGGCCACGCACCGCCTCGACCGAGGCGTCCGCCGCCAGCGACCGGGCCCCCGCACCCGAGCAGTTGACGACCACCGGCGCCTCGCGCATCGCTTCTTCGAGCGTGCTGTAACGGTGACAGCGAAGGTGACCGCCGGCCCGCTCGAGCCGACGGGCCAGGTAGCGCAGATATCGGGGCATGTCGGCGACGGGAGCGCGATAACGCCACCCGGACACAAAACCCGGGCGGAGTTCACCGGGTGCGCAAACGCGCGCTTCGACCAGGCTGCCCCACTCCGGCATCTCACAGGGAATCCGGGACTCGTGAGTTCCTTCCACCAACCGGATCCCCGTGTCCGCGTCGGCGCTCAGCGTGTTCAACACCGACAGAGTCACGCGGCTCCATCGGTCGACCAGGTGAGCGGGCTCGACCAGGTACGGATCCCACATCGCGCCCGCGGCCGCCGAGGTCGTCTCACCAGGGGGCCGATCCGTGTCCACGCGTACGTCCATTCCGGACTCCGCCAGGCACACCGCTGTGGTGAGTCCCGCGACTCCGGCACCGATGATCACCACGCCGGCCGACAATGCACACCTCCGTGCGGCTCTCCTCGCCCCCGCTCGGGCGGCGTCCCTGCCTCGACCCTATTCGAACCGCCGCACGTACCGCCTCTGCCACGGTGTCTCCACCGCGTGCCGGTCGTAGTGCGTCCGGACGTAGGTGACCGCTTCCGCGGGCGGTACGCCGTCCAGCACGGCCAGGCAGGCCAGTGCTGTCCCCGTGCGGCCCCGGCCGCCGTCACAGGCGACCTCCACACGGTCGGTGGCGGCGCGCTCCCAGGCCTCGGTGAGCAGGGCGGAGGCGGCGGTGCGATCGGACGGCAGGCGGAAGTCGGGCCAGCGCAGCCAGCGGGACTCCCAGGGAACCTCGGGAGGCTGTCCGCCAAGGAGGTAGACGCCGTACGTCGGGGCCGGCGCCACCGGGTCGAGGGGGCGGCGCAGGCCTCTGCCCCTCACCAGCCGGCCGGACGGGAGCCGGAGGACGCCCGGGGCATGTTCGTCCCACCGGGGCTCGGACTGCTTGTTCATGGGCGTGGCGGCCCCCTTCCACGTCAGGCGGGCGAAAGCGCCATTGTCCCGACGTTGTCCAGGTGCCCCTGTCCCGCGGTCCCGGCCGTGGCGCGTCACGACGGTGTGCGGGCCTCTGCCAGCAGGCGGGTCACCTCGTCCGTGTGGATGGTCAGGGCCGCGCCGACGGTGGTGAGGGTGTCGTGTTCGGCGGGGGTGTAGGGGCCGTCGGCCAGGGCGATGCGGGCGGCCTGGAGGAGGATCGACTCGCGGCCCGCGGGGGCCAGGTGGGGGGCCAGCGGGTCGAGGGCCTCGTGCAGCTCTATGGCCAGGTCCGCGCCGCACGGCCGGCCGTCGTGGACGCGCCCGGTGTCCGCGGCCAGCGCCTCGACCAGGGCGGCCAGCCGCTCCTCGGTGCAGTCGGCGAGACCGACCGCGCGGACCGCGGCCGCGGCGGTCTCCAGGGCCGTACGGGAGCAGGTGCCGCCCGCGGAGAGCACGGCCAGGGCGACGGTGTGCACGGCGTCGCGGAGCATCGCCGAGAAGCGCGTCGTGGTCGGGTGGTCCAGGACGTCGGTGCCGAAGTGCCCGCCGCAGGCGGCGCACTCGACGACCGGTGCGGCCACGCCGCGCGGCAGCAGCGGCACGCCGAGGACGGTGAAGCGCCGGCGGCCGCTCAGGCGCTGGTAGTTGCGGTCGCCGCCGCAGCCGGGGCAGAAGAACTCGCCGTCGCCGACCGGCGTCCACGCGGTACGGGTGCCCAGCATCCGGGCAAGCCTGGCGGCACGACCGTTTCGTCCCCGTACTGGCAGCACGTCGCACCTCCGTAACCGCACGGCAACATCGCCGCACTGGCGTGATGTTAGCCACATCGGTGAGGCGGAGTCAGCACCCCGGACGAGACCTTCCCGTGACCTGCACGAACGGATGGCCGGTATACGACGGTCGCACAGCGGGTGCACGACGGGTCCCGGGCCGCCTCGGCAGGCGGCCCGGGACCCGGACGGACACGGGTCGAGCGGTCAGCGCGCCGCCCGGTTGACGGCCGAGACGACCGCCTTCAGCGACGCGCGTGTCGTGTTCGCATCGATGCCGATGCCCCACAGGACCTTGTCGTCGATCGCGCATTCGATGTAGGAGGCGGCCTGCGCGGAGGCGCCCTCGCTCATCGTGTGCTCCTGGTAGTCCAGCAGGCGTACGTCGACGCCGATGGAGTGCAGGGCGTCGAAGAAGGCCGAGATCGGTCCGTTGCCGGAGCCGGTCAGGACGGTGTCCTCCCCGTCGACCGTGGCCTCCACCGTGAGGGTGTCCACCCCATCCGTGTCCGTCGTGGACTGGCCCGTCCTGACCTGGATGCGCCCCCAGGCGTTCTCCGGGTTCGGCAGGTACTCGTCCTGGAAGACCGCCCAGATCTCCTTCGGCGTGATCTCGCCGCCCTCGGCGTCCGTCTTCGCCTGGATGATCTTCGAGAACTCGATCTGCATCCGGCGCGGCAGGTCCAGCTTGTGGTCGTTCTTCAGGACGTAGGAGACGCCGCCCTTGCCGGACTGCGAGTTGACGCGGATGACGGCCTCGTAGGACCGGCCGACGTCCTTGGGGTCGATGGGCAGGTACGGCACCGCCCACTCGAGGTCGTCGACCGTGACGCCCTTGGCCTTCGCGTCGGCCTCCATCGCGTCGAAGCCCTTCTTGATGGCGTCCTGGTGGGAGCCGGAGAAGGACGTGTAGACCAGGTCGCCCACGTACGGGTGGCGCGGGTGGACCTCCATCTGGTTGCAGTACTCCCACGTACGGCGGATCTCGTCGATGTCGGAGAAGTCGATCTGCGGGTCGACGCCCTGCGAGAACAGGTTCATGCCCAGGGTGACCAGGTCGACGTTGCCGGTGCGCTCGCCCTGCCCGAACAGGCAGCCCTCGACGCGGTCGGCGCCGGCCATCAGCGCCAGCTCGGCGGCGGCGACGGCCGTGCCGCGGTCGTTGTGCGGGTGGACGGACAGGCAGACGTACTCGCGACGGGAGAGGTTGCGGTGCATCCACTCGAAGCGGTCCGCGTGCGTGGAGGGGGTCGAACGCTCCACGGTGGCGGGCAGGTTGAGGATGATCTCGCGGCCCGGGCCCGGCTGGTAGACGTCCATGACCGCCTCGCAGACCTCCAGCGCGAAGTCCAGCTCGGTGTCGGTGAAGATCTCGGGGCTGTACTGGTAGCCGAACGCCGTACCGTCGGTCTCGGGGCCCAGCAGCTTCTCGGCGTACTCCATCACCAGGCGGGTGCCGTCGACGGCGATCTGCTTGATGTCGTCCCTGGAGCCGCGGAAGACGACCCGGCGGAAGACCGGGGAGGTGGCGTTGTACAGGTGGACGGTGGCCCGCCTGGCGCCCTTGAGGGACTCCACGGTCCGCTCGATCAGGTCCTCGCGGGCCTGGGTCAGTACGGAGATCGTGACGTCCTCGGGGATCGCGCCCTCTTCCTCGATGATCGAGCGCACGAAGTCGAAGTCGGTCTGGCCGGAGGCCGGGAAGCCGACCTCGATCTCCTTGTAGCCCATCCTGACCAGCTGGTCGAACATCCGGCGCTTGCGCTCGGGCGACATGGGGTCGATCAGGGCCTGGTTGCCGTCGCGCAGGTCGGTGGAGAGCCAGCGGGGGGCGACGGTGATCCGCTTGCTCGGCCAGGTGCGGTCGGGGATGTCGACCTGCTCGTAGCGGCCGTACTTGTGGATCGGCATGGAACTGGGCTGCTGGCGGTTGGCCATGGTTGCGTGGGCTCCTCGAAAAGGTCCGCGGGTGGCGCGGGTGCCGGAAGAACGGCCGACGGCGCAACGCCAGACACCGCGGTGAGGGGGTCGGCCTCGACTACAGGCCCTCGCCGCGGCAGCTAAGGAGAAGCAGCCCGAAACGCATGATGCTCCGCAGCCTAGCCGAGCCGCGCCGGACGCGCGGGCCCGTTCCAGTATGCGAAACCAGCGGGATGAAACGGGCGAAAAGTGTGCGATGTCACGCCCGCCCTCGCACTCCGGTGACTCTCCGCACCCCTCCCTACCACCCCACCGGCGGGCGAAGGCCCCCTTGCCCCGATATTTCAC
>NZ_POTZ01000739.1 GCF_003236365.1 Streptomyces sp. NTH33 | reverse complement strand
GTCCGGTGCCCCCTCTCCCCGAAGACCGCCCGCGACCTCGGCTTCCCGGCCGTGAGGCGGAACGGCCCCTCCCAGGCCATGGACGACGAGGCTCGGCGGGCCACCTCCCGACGCCCGCCGCCCGTGTTTCCCCGCGCCCAGTGGCCAACGGCGATCTCCCGGCTTACCGTCGGCCGTGCTGCCCGCCGCACCCCTCGCCCGTACCCTCGGCATCCGCATCACGGTCGCCGTCGGAGGCCGGGGCGCCCACGCAGCGGAGGTCAGCCGCCGGACGAGGCCGTCGTGACGCGCGCGGAGGGCCAATCCAGCACGGTCAGCTCCGGCCATTGCCCCCGCCATCGCGCTGCCTTGGTCTCATAGACCGAACGCGGGGCGAGCACCGGGTTCGGCCGGACAACGAGGTTGAACACATCGGAGAGGCCGTGCGGCGCATACACACGCCACCGGCCGCCGGCCTCCAGACGCACTCCCAGGCAGCACGTCGTCGCGGCGAAACTGTCGATCGCCGCCTCGGTGGACTCGTACGGCGGACACGTCACTCCGAATTTGTCCTCGTACCAGAGATGGACCCGTGCTTCGTTCCGGATCTCCACCTCTGCGGGCAGATCGGCGAAGACCTCCCGTCCAGCTCCGATCACGTCGTCCTCTGCCTCCCGGGAGAGATCGTCGGCGTCGAAGTAGAAGACGTCGTAGTCCTTGATGCCGCTGGTCGGCGGCCTGTCCGTGACCACGTTCCAGACAGTCTGGAACAGGCACCCGGCCGTCACATACCACCCGGGCAGGTCCAACGTCGCCGTTCGCTCCAGGACCTCCGTCAACACACTGTTTCGGGAGAGCACCGCACGCAGGGACTCAAGTTGCTCGTCAAGAGGGAGTCGGCTGATCACCAGCCCTGCCTACCACAGGCGTTCCAGGGGCAAGCCCCACTCCTCGAGACCCCTGGGCGGGTCCGGAGTATTCAGCGGTTTCGACACCCGACTCCACCAGGGAACCCTGACAAGCCTGATTCCGCACAACGCCGGGGCGGTCAGGGTCGAGGTTCTGGTTGACGTCCAGTCACGCCAGGCAGGCGACTGTCTCACTGGGGGTCAGCAGGTTGACCCGGCCGCGAGTGAAGAACTCGATGAACACGTTGACGCCGGGTGCTCCTGGGCGGGGGCCTTGTGCGGGTTGTCGGCGTTGGGGAACTCCAGCAGCTGCTGCTCGCGCAGCTTCTTCAACGCTCGTGATCTGCCAGGCCTCGTTCACGCGGGAGCCGGCCACACGGCGGCCCCGGGGTGTGCCGGGCGTGCACGCCGGCCGGGCCCGTCCGGGGGAACGGCTGGGTGCTCTCGGGCTCGATCGAGGTCTCGCACGGCCAGGCAACCGGGCCCGGAAACGTCTTAGCCCCGGCGACATGATCATGAAGATCAGCGGTCCACCGGGGCTTGTCGTTCACTAGCATACCCGAACCTGCAGGAGGGACAACGTGACGCACGCTTCTCCGGCTCCCGGCGCCGGACCGTGGGTGGAGGCTTGGCTCAGCCCGGCCCGCTTCGGGGTGTACCTGGCCGAGGCCGACGGCGACCGCCGGCGGGCCCTGGAGCTCTACCAGTGGAACACAGCCGTCTCCTGCGCGGCGCTGCACGACCTCGGCCATCTGGAGGTCGCTCTGCGGAACGCTTACGCGGCGGCGCTGGACGCCACCTGGCGCGGGGCGGGACACTGGCTGGACGATCCGGCCAGCCCGCTACGCGCGCCGCTGTGGCGCACCAAGAAGGGTGGTGTGCGCGGCCCACGGCGCGTCGATGTCAACGACAAGCCGCGTCAGGCGATCGACGCCACCCGGGCCCGGTACGGTACGCAGGCCCCACCGGGAAAGATCATCGCTGATCTGTCGCTGGGTCTGTGGCGGTACCTCTCATCGTCCGCACATGAGAAGACGCTGTGGGTTCCCCACCTTCACCGGGCGTTCCCTCCGGGCACCGACCGGGCGAAGGTCGACAAGGCGATCGGCAACCTCCACGGGCTGCGCAACCGCGCGGCTCACTGGGAGCCTCTGCCGGCTGCCCCGCTCAAGCGCCGTATGGACGAATGGTCGTGGGTCGCCGGGCTGATCAGCCCGGAGCTGGCCGCCTACATCGGGCACCACAGCGAGGTGGCGGCGCGCCTGGCCCGGCGGCCGTCGAGGAGAGGCCCGTGACGACAGCCACGAAGCCATAGAGGCACCCCCAGCACAACCCCGCGCG
>NZ_POTZ01000738.1 GCF_003236365.1 Streptomyces sp. NTH33 | reverse complement strand
CGGCTGACCCGGCCCCCGCCCCCACGCGCCGCGTTCCGCACCGCGCCGTACCCGACACCAGGAGGATCCCGATCATGACCGACACCTTCACCGAGGAAGCGACCAGCCGCTTCGTGGACCTGCCGAGCGGGCGCGTCCACTACCACGAGTACGGGGAGGGGCACCCGCTCGTGCTGCTGCACGGCTCCGGCCCCGGCGCGACCGGCTGGAGCAACTTCGCGGCGAACATCCGCGAGCTCGGCAAGCGGTTCCGCTGCCTGGCCGTCGACATGCCCGGCTGGGGCAAGTCCGACCCGGTCGGCTACGACGACCGCGACCACGCCGCGACCGCGCTGGAGTTCCTCGACGCGCTGGGCATCGAGCAGGCGGCGTTCATCGGCAACTCGATGGGCGGCGCCACCTCGATCCTGTTCGCCGCGACCCACCAGGAGCGGACCAGCCACCTGATCACCATGGGCGCCGGGGTCGGCGGCGCCCACCTCTTCGTGCCCGGCGGCGGGCCGAGCGAGGGCGTGAGGGTGCTGCAGCGGACCTACCGCGAGCCCACCGAGGAGAACTTCCGCGACCTGGTCGAGGTGATGACCTTCGATCCGGCGCACGCCTCGGAGGAACTGGTCCGCCTCCGCCACAAGGCCGCGGTGGAACGCCCGGACCACCTCGCCAACTTCGCCGCCGGCATCGGCCGGCCGCGCCCGCACATGGCCACCCACGCCCAGATCGCCGGCATCACCGCACCGTCCCTGTTCTTCCACGGCCGCGACGACCGGGTCGTGCACTACGAGAGCTCGCTGAAGCTGGTCTCCCTGGTGCCCCGCTCCCGGATGGTGCTGCTGGCCGGCTGCGGCCACTGGGCCCAGCTCGAGCACGCCGACGAGTTCAACCGCACCGTCACCGACTTCCTGCTCCACAACTGAGGAAGAAAGGGCTTCCGCCATGCACGAGGTACACGAACGGATCCTGGCCCGCGCCGAGGAGATCGCCGCCGAGGCCGCGCCCAGCGACGAACTGGGCCGGCTGACCGACAGGGCGGCCGAGGTGCTGCGCTCCAGCGGCGTCATCCGGATGCTGCAGCCGGCCGAGTTCGGCGGCCACGAGGCCAGTCCGGTCGACTTCTTCCGCACCCTGCGGGACATCGGGGTCCAGTCCTCCTCGGCGGGCTGGGTGGCCGGTGTGGTCGGGGTCCACGCGTTCGAGGTGGCGCAGATGGACATCGCGCTGCAGAAGGAGATCTGGGGCGAGGACCCGGACACCTGGATCGCCTCGCCGTACGCCCCGCTGGGGCGTGCGACCCCGGTCGAGGGCGGGTTCCGGTTCTCCGGTCGCTGGCCGTTCTCCTCGGGCACGGACCACTGCCGGTGGATCATCCTGGGCGGCCTGATCGTGGACGAGGAGGGCAAGCCGGTCCCGGGCGGACTGCGCCACTTCGTCCTTCCGCGGGCGGACTACGAGATCGTCCAGGACTCGTGGGACGTGGTCGGGCTGCGCGGCACCGGCAGCAAGGACATCCTCATCGAGGACAAGTTCGTCCCGGAGCACCGGATCCTCGACCCGGTTCCGATGGAGGACGGCGGCCTGGCCCACCGGGTCGGGCGGGGTGACTCGCCGCTGTACCGGATGCCGTTCCACCCGATGTTCACCGCGGGCATCACCACCGCGACGGTCGCGATGGCGCAGGGCGCCCTGGCGGCGTTCGTCGCCTCGATGCGGGGCCGGGTCACGGCCCGCGGGGTGCGGACCGCCAACGACCCGCACCAGCTCGCCGTGCTGGGCCGGGCGATCTCCGACCTGGAGGCCGGCGAGGTCCAGCTGTTCGAGGACATCGAGCAGATGTGGGAGCGGGCACAGCGCGACGAGCGGTTCCCGGCCGAGGAACGGCTGCGGGTCCGCCGCAACCAGGTCCGCATCGCCCGCCGCGCGGTGGACGCCGTCGACGAGCTGTTCCTGCACGCCGGCGGCTCGGCGCTGCGCAGCGACTCCGTCCTGCAGCGGTGCTGGCGCGACATCCACGCCGCGATGAACCACGCCAGCAACAACGCCGACCCGATCTACCAGGCCTACGGCCTGAACACCTTCGGTCACCCGGTACCGGCGTCGGTGCTCTTCTGATGTCTTCCGGGCGGCCCGCGGGACCCGGTCCCCGCTCAGGACCGGGCAGCGGACGCCGCGCCCTTGCCCGAACGCAGGACCCGGGACAGCCCGAGGGCGGCGGTCCGCACGGCGGGGGCCAGCTGGGC
>NZ_POTZ01000737.1 GCF_003236365.1 Streptomyces sp. NTH33 | reverse complement strand
CCGAGGCCCCCGCGGCCCCGCGTCCCCAGGAGCAGTGACACAAGTGAGCACCGAAGACCTTCCCCTCGCCTCGAACGGCTGCTGCGGCGGCGGCTGTGCCTGCGGCGCGGACGCCGGCGAGGAGTACCTGGAGTGCGGGCTCGACCCCGCGCTCGCCCAGCTCCTGGTGGACGCCGGACTCGACCCCGTCGAGGTCGAGGACATCGCGAACGTCGCCATCCAGGAGGACCTCGACCACGGTGTGGACGTGACGACGGTCGCGACCATCCCCGAGACGGCCGTGGCCACCGGTGACTTCATCGCGCGCGAGGCGGGCGTCGTGGCCGGGCTGCGCGTGGCCGAGGCCGTGCTGTCGGTCGTCTGCACGGACGAGTTCGAGGTCGAGCGGCACGTCGAGGACGGCGACCGCGTCGAGGCCGGGCAGAAGCTGCTGTCGGTCACCACGCGCACGCGTGACCTGCTGACCGCCGAGCGCAGCGCGCTGAACCTGCTGTGCCGCCTGTCCGGCATCGCGACCGCCACGCGTGCGTGGGCGGACGCCCTGGAGGGCACCAAGGCGAAGGTGCGCGACACCCGCAAGACCACGCCCGGCCTGCGCTCGCTGGAGAAGTTCGCCGTCCGGTGCGGCGGCGGCGTCAACCACCGCATGTCGCTGTCGGACGCGGCCCTGGTCAAGGACAACCACGTGGTGGCCGCCGGCGGCGTCGGACAGGCCTTCAAGGCCGTGCGGGAGGCGTTTCCCGAGGTGCCGATCGAGGTCGAGGTGGACACTCTGCACCAGCTGCGCGAGGTCGTGGACGCCGGCGCCGACCTGGTCCTGCTGGACAACTTCACGCCCGGCGAGTGCGAGGAGGCCGTGGCGATCGCCGGGGGCCGGGCGCTGCTGGAGGCATCGGGCCGGCTCACCCTGGACAACGCCCGCGCCTACGCCGGGACCGGCGTCGACTTCCTGGCCGTGGGGGCCCTGACCCACTCCTCGCCGATCCTGGACATCGGCCTGGACCTGCGCGAGGTGGAGTGACGGCCATGCTCCTGACGATCGACGTCGGCAACACGCACACGGTCCTGGGCCTGTTCGACGGGGAGGACATCGTCGAGCACTGGCGCATCTCCACGGACGCGCGCCGCACGGCCGACGAGCTGGCGGTGCTGCTGAACGGCCTCATGGGCATGCACCCGCTGCTCGGCGACGAGCTGGGCGACGGCATCGACGGCATCGCGGTCTGCGCGACCGTGCCGTCGGTGCTGCACGAGCTGCGGGAGGTGACGCGGCGCCACTACGGCGACGTGCCCGCGGTGCTCGTCGAACCGGGCGTGAAGACGGGCGTGCCGATCCTGTTCGACAACCCCAAGGAGGTCGGCGCCGACCGGATCATCAACGCGGTGGCGGCGAACGAGCTGTACGGCGGACCGGCGATCGTCGTCGACTTCGGTACGGCGACGACGTTCGACGCGATCAGCGCGCGCGGGGAGTACGTCGGCGGGGTCATCGCGCCCGGCATCGAGATCTCCGTGGAGGCGCTGGGCGTCAGGGCGGCGCAGCTGCGGAAGATCGAGGTGGCCCGGCCGCGCAGCGTGATCGGCAAGAACACGGTCGAGGCGATGCAGGCCGGGATCATCTACGGGTTCGCGGGGCAGGTCGACGGGGTGACGCGCCGGATGGCCCGGGAGCTGGCCGACGATCCGGACGACGTGACGGTGATCGCGACGGGCGGGCTGGCGCCGATGGTGCTGGGCGAGTCCTCGGTGATCGACGAGCACGAGCCGTGGCTGACGCTGATCGGGCTGCGGCTGGTGTACGAGCGGAACGTGTCGCGCCTCTGAGAGGGCGCCTGATCAGGGAAGGGTTCCGAGCGCGTGCCGCATGTCGAATTTGTCCGATTGGCGCGTATGGTCGGCCCATGCCCACGCCACACGGAACCCGCGGCGGCATGGCGTTCGGCGCGGAGGAGCTGCGCGTGCTCCGCCGCGCCCTCGCCCTGGCCGCTCACTCCCGTCCCGCCGGCGCCGAGGACGTGCGGGACTGCCTCCGGCTCGCCGAGTCGCTCGACGAGGCGATGCGCGAGGGTGCCCGGCTGCGCGCGTTCCTGCTGGCCGACCTCGCCCGCCACCGTGCCGCCCTCCCCGGCGCGGTGGCTGCCTACCTGACCCTCCTCGAGGAGTGCCTGGACGCCGACCATCGCCCCACCCCCGACGACGTGACCGCCCTCCAGGCCATGCACGGCAACCCGGCCG
>NZ_POTZ01000736.1 GCF_003236365.1 Streptomyces sp. NTH33 | reverse complement strand
ACCACCGACGGCATCCACGACCTCCACGGGAACGACGACACGACAGGCCACCACTCCCACCAGATCGCCGCCCCTATGCCCGACCAGCGAAAACGCCGTCCTCAAGCCCGGAAAGACAACAGCTTCTTACTGACCACTGCTTGTGCCACAGCATGCAAGGGCGTGGCGTGAAGCGTTTCGAGGCTGCCCGGACTGCCTGCCGCGAGTGCGTCAGCGACAGTCGCGTACATCGCGAGAGCGGCGAAGATCGCGAGCAGACGCTCGCCCTGGCCGACATCGAGTCCGCGCTCGCGGAAGTCCTCATGGCGCCTGGCCCGCCGCCACAGTTCCTGATCCACCAGTGGCAGGACGCACCGTCCGAGAGAAACACATTCGCGCCACACTGCGTCGCAGTTGGATACCACGGACTCGTCACGCCCTTCGGAGGGTTGCCGGGGCCTGTTGCCGCCAGGCCGCGTGGAGTGGCGGCCCGACCCTAGAAGCGGCACCTTCACCGCAACAGGGCCTGTTCAGGACATTCCGCAACACGTCATCGGTGACCGCGCAGATGCCTCGTCTCGCCCTGGCCTGTGCCCACTCAGCCTTCGACGAGAAAAGGATCATCGACCAGCCTTCGATGAGAACGCTCAACCTCCGCTGCGACCGATCACCAGCTTCGTGTTTCGGTGTCTTGCCCCGGCGTCGTCTTCCTCGCGTTACGGCCTTGGTTGACGTGGGCAGCGAGTCTGTAGGGTCTCGCCGCTCGTGACATGTCAATCTTGCGTGACCTGGGCGTTCTTGGCTGTCTCACGGCCTTGTCACCCGTGATCAGTCTCAAATCCGTGGCATTTCCTCGCGAGGACGAGGTCGAGATCAGGTGGCTTGCCCGTGTCGGCCGGGTACACCACGCTGAGCCCCGAGCACGAGGACTACCGGCGAGCCCGGATCGCGCACCGATGAGTTTCCCGCGCCGCGCTGGTCTATACGCCGGACACCCACGGACGGAAGGCTGGGCCATGCGGAAACTGATCTGCGGCATGAACCTGACCCTGGACGGCTACATCGCCGCGCCCGGCGACGACATCGGCTGGGGCGTGCCGAGCGACGAGCTGTTCCAGTTCTGGTCCGACCAGTTGCAGGCGACCGACCTGTCGCTGTACGGGTGCAAGCTGTGGCAGACGATGAGCTCCTACTGGCCGACCGCCGACCAGCAGCCCAACGCCACCCCGGCGGAGATCGAGTTCGCGCGCCGCTGGCGGGACATGTCAAAGGTGGTGTTCTCCTCGACGATCGACAAGGTCGACTGGAACACCCGCCTGGTCACCGGCGACGCGGTCGCCGAGATCACCCGGCTCAAGGCCGAGGACGGCGGCCCGATGGACATCGGCGGCGCGACGCTCGCCGGGGCGGCCATGCGGGCCGGGCTGATCGACGAGTACGTGCTGGCCACCGCGCCGGTCCTGGTGGGCGGCGGCACGCCGTTCTTCACCGCGCTGGACAGCTGGGTGAACCTGAACCTGGTGGAGACGCGGACGCTTCCCTGCGGCGTGGTCGTGACCAGGTACGAGACGAGGCGCTGAGCAGCTTCCCGCTGTCTCACGGCTTGGATGGGTGTTTCCTCTCACTGTCGCGGCGATTCCCCCGCCGCACCCCCCAAGCCCACGAGCGATGCCCCGTGAGCCCACGGTGTCAGCGGGCTTCTACCAGGGCACCAGCATCAGAGCCCCATCACCCATACGAGTGGGCGGCTTGACCTGCCAGTCTCAGATTCGTGTCAGATATGCCATCGCTTGGCCATCGCTCGTGAGATTTGGCCACGAAATCTGAGACCCTACAGGGATGTAGGGTCTCGCTGCTCGTGTCCTACGGCGATGCCGTGACCTGCGGCTTCTCGCGGCGTCTCACGCTGTGTCCAGCCGCTCATTCTCACGGCCGTGTCCAAATCCTCGGGATCGTTCGTCGAGGACAGGTCTCTGACCTGCGCAGCCTCGACCAAGGCCGCCGAGTGGCCACGGTTCGTGGGAAAAGGACACGGAAGCTGGGAACCTACATGTAGGTTCTCACCTTCGGTGTCATGCGCCGACGCTGTGACCTGGACTTTCCCCTCCAGTCTCACGACGTGTCGGCAGGCGGCTGTCTCAGAGGGCGTTAAGTCCCGTTCCAGATGATCTGGTGTCGCCCGTTCGTGGGTGATGGGACGGTTCCGCCCCCGTGTCATGTCGTGTGCATGATGGGGTGGCTGGCATGGAACGGATGCCGTACGCAAC
>NZ_POTZ01000735.1 GCF_003236365.1 Streptomyces sp. NTH33 | reverse complement strand
GGCCCGGGGTGATCGAGGCGATGCTCGGGGCCGGGCTGATCGTGGGGGCCGACGGGCGGCCGGTGGAGCCCGACGCGCCGTACGAGCCGGGGATGTACGTGTGGTTCCACCGGGAGCTGCCCGACGAGGTGCCGGTGCCGTTCCCGCTTCGGGTGGCCCACCGCGACGAGCACCTCGTCGTCGTGGACAAGCCGCACTTCCTCGCCACCACCCCGCGCGGCTCGCACGTCGCCGAGACGGCGCTGGCCCGGTTGCGGCGGGAGCTGGACATACCGGAGCTCACCGCGGCGCACCGCCTCGACCGGCTCACCGCCGGGCTTGTGCTGTTCACGGTGCGGCCCGAGGAGCGCGGCGCGTACCAGACGCTGTTCCGCGACCGCCGGGTGCGCAAGGAGTACGAGGCCGTGGCGTCGTACGACCCGTCGCTCGCCCTGCCGCTGACCGTGCGCAGCCGGATCGTGAAGGAGCGCGGGGTGCAGGCCGCCCGGGAGGTGGCGGGCGAGCCGAACGCGGTCACGCGGGTGGAACTGGCCGAGCACCGCGCGGACGGACTCGCCCGCTACCGGCTGCTGCCCGGCACCGGGCAGACGCACCAGCTGCGGGTGCACATGAGCGCGCTGGGCGTGCCGATCCTCGGCGATCCGCTCTATCCGGTGGTGACCGGCCCCGTACCGGCCGGTGACTTCCGGCGCCCGCTGCAACTGCTCGCGCGGACCCTGGAGTTCACCGACCCGGTGACGGGGGCGGAGCGCCGTTTCACCAGCGGGCGGGAGCTCCAGGCGTGGTCGTCCTTCGCGCGGTGGGCGGGTCGGTAGCCCTTCGCCCGGTGGAGGTCAGTAACCGCGCCACCAGCGCAGGAAGCGCTGCCACACCCCCTGGGGGCGGCCCGCGCCGCCGGCCGGTACGGCGCTCGGGGCAGCCGGGGGCTCGGGCGGCGGTGGTACGGGCCTCGGCGGCGTGGGCACCGTGCCGATCTCCCAGGCCGGACGCGCCTGCGGAAACGGATGCGGGGTGTGGCTCGGCTTGGCCGTCACGTCCTGCGGCGGCCTCGGGCTGAACCGCACCGGCAGCTCCACCAGGTGCTGCGAGGCGAGGGACTGCGTCCAGCGCAGCTCCTCCTCGGCGCAGTCGAGCCGCAGGTCCGGCAGCCGCATCAGCAGCGCCTCGACGCCGACATCGGCGATGGCCCGCCCGATGTCCTGGCCGGGGCATTCGTGGGGGCCGCCGCTGAAGGCGAGGTGGGAGCGGTTGCCCTGCATGTCGGCCGTCGGATCGGGCCGTACCCGCGGGTCGACGTTGGCCGGAGCGATGCCGAGCAGCAGCCCGTCGCCCTGACGGATGTGCCGGCCGCCGAGCTCGGTGTCCTGCTTGGCGAAGTAGCCGAGGATGGTGCTGAACGGCGGCTCGTCCCACAGGGACTGCTCGACCGCCTGTGGAACCGTCATCTGCCCGCCGTTGAGCTGGGCGCGGAAACCGGGGTCGGTGAGCACCCGGCGGATGGTGTTGGCCAGCAGGTTGGCGGTGGCCTCGTAGGCGGCGATGAGCACCACCCGCAGGTGCTGGCTGACCTCGTCGTCGCTCAGGCCGGCCGGGTGGTCGATGAGGTGGCTGGTGAAGTCGTCCTCGGGCCGGGCCCGGCGGCGTGCGGTGAGCCGCCGCAGGCAGCCCATGATGTACTCGTTGCTGGCGATCGCCGTCTCGGTGCCCTTGAGCATGTCGCGGGCGGCCTGCACGATCCGGTCGTTGTACTCCTCGGGCATGCCGAGGACCTGGCACATCACCGCCATCGGCAGATGTTCGGCGAACTGGTCGACGAGTTCGGCGCGGCCCGACTCGCAGAACCGGTTGACCAGCCGCTGGGTGGCGCGGCCGATGTGGCGGCGCAGGCCGCGCGGGTCGACGGTCGCCGCGGCGCCGGTGACCGCACCACGCAGCCGCTTGTGCTCCTCGCCCTCGGCGTAGGAGCAGACGGGCTGCCAGGCGAAGTGCGGCATGAGCGGGTGGTCGGGCTTGACGGTGCCGTCCTTCAGCGGGGTCCAGATACGGCTGTCCCGGGTGAACTGCGAGGGGGTGCGCACCATGTGCAGGTTCTCGGCGTGGCCGAGGACCACCCAGATCGGTACGTCGTCGTGCAGCAGCACGGGCGCCACCGGGCCGTACTCGTCGCGGAGCCGTCGGTACAGCGCTCGCAGGTCGGGCGTCTCGTGGAGGCGGTGCAGCCCTCCGGGCCCGATGCCGTGCGCGGGGCAGCCGGGGGG
>NZ_POTZ01000734.1 GCF_003236365.1 Streptomyces sp. NTH33 | reverse complement strand
CCGCCACGCTCGCCCGCGTCGACTGCTCCACCCCGTTCGGCGTGAAGAACATCCGCCCCGCGTCCTCGGCCCCGAACTTCGCCACCGCCCGCTGCCGCAGCCGGGCCTGGCCGAGCGCCGCCGACACCAGCTCGGCCGGGTGCTCACGGCGCAGCCGGGTGGCGACGGCGAGTTCGTCGGCGGGGTCGGTGCCGCGCACCTCGTCCAGGAGGGCACGGCCCTCGGGGGTGAGCAGCGCGGCGAAGGCGTGGAGGTGGTCGTTCACCGCCTCATTGTGAGCCAGCCGGTGGACGGTGTGCCCCAAGGCCGCGGTGTCACCCGGGATTCCGGGCGGCGGCCTGCGAGGATCCGGCACCATGACACTAGTAGGACAAAATTACAAAAAGGGTCTCAAGGGGCCCCTGCGTCGCAGGGCGGGGACCCGCGGCGGACTCGCGGTCCTCGCCGTCGCCGCCCTCGCCTCGGGCTGCGCGCAGCCGGACGGCGCGCGGGTGAGGCCGGCCCCCGGTCAGCAGCCCGCCCAGGCGCCGCCGGCCCGTGCCCTCGACTCCTACGCCGGCCGGATGCGCACCTTGTACAAGCAGCGGGTCCCCGCCGCCAGGCACTGGGGCCTCAAGCAGGTCCCGCTGACACCCCCGCCGCCGCCCGCGACCAAACCGAGGATCACCGCCCGCCCGGGCTTCGAGGTGGCCCACCAGAAGGACTGGAACCTGCCCCCGGTCTTCACCACGGTCCCCACCAAGGACAAGGTCGTCTTCCTCACCATCGACGACGGCGCGGAGAAGGACCCGGAGTTCCTGAAGATGATGCAGGACCTGAGGATCCCGTACACGGCGTTCCTCACCGACTACCTCGTCAAGGACGACTACGGCTACTTCTGGAAGATGCACCGCTCCGGGGTCACCCTCAACAACCACACCCTGAACCACCCCTACCTGCCGGGCCTGTCCTACGAGGAGCAGAAGCGCGAGATCTGCGGCATGCAGAACGTCATGCAGGAGCAGTTCGGCAAGCGCCCGAAGATGTTCCGCCCGCCCTACGGCAACTACAACCAGGACACCCTGCGCGCCGCCGAGGCCTGCGGCATCGAGTACGCGCCGATCTGGAACGAGGAGGTCCACGTCGACCACTGGGAGTTCCGCGAGGACGACAAGAAGCTGCGCCCCGGCGACATCGTGCTCACCCACTTCCGGGGCCGCAACGACTGGAACGGCACGATGGCCGACGCCATGCGCCAGTTCCTGAACAAGGTCACGGCCGAGGGGTACGCGGTGGCCCGACTGGAGGACTACCTGTGAGGCTGCGGCCCGTGAGGCCGCGGCGCCTGGCCGCGGCCCTGCTCGCGGCCTCGCTGCTGACCGGCCCGGCCGGCTGTGCCACCTCCGTCGACCCCATCGAACGGCTCGGCCGGAAGGCGGCGCAGGGAGTACGGCCGCACAGCCCGGCGGCACAGCAGCCGTACCGCCGCTGGGGCCTCACGGCCCCGCTGCCCGTGCCGCCGGAGCCGCCGTCCCGTCCATCGCGGGCCGCCCGTGCCACCCGGGCCTTCGGCCCGCCCCCGGTCGTGGACCGCGTCAGGACGTCCGACCCGGTCGTCTTCCTCACCTACGACGACGGGGCGGAGAGGGATCCGCGGTTCGTCGACATGGTCCGTGAACTGCGGCTGCCGGTCAGCATGTTCCTCACGGACAGCGTCGTCGGACCGGGGTACGGACACTTCGCGCACCTGAGGTCGGTCGGCGCGGACCTGCAGAACCACACCCTCGACCATCCCTCGCTGCGCGGCCTGCCCTACGCCGGCCAGCGCGCCGAGATCTGCGGCCAGCGCGACAAGCTCCGCTCCCGCTTCGGCGTCCACTCCCGCCTCTTCCGGCCGCCCTACGGCAGATACGACACGACGACCCTGCGCGCCGCCGCCGACTGCGGAGTCTCGGCCGTGGTCCTGTGGCGCGCCGCCACGACCGACACCGGCCTGCGCTTCACCCACGGCCGCCGCGAGCTGCGCCGCGGCGACATCCTCCTGGTCGCCTCGGACGGCGACGACCTCGCGGGCCCGTCGCTGCGCGAACGCACGACGCGCCTGCTCCGCGAGATCCAGACGAGGGGCCTGACGGTGGGCCGCTTGCAGGACTACCTGTGAGGTCGCATTTCAGCCGAGGGCGGCAAAACCAGCCCGTCTGGGGGTCCCCCCTGCTCGAAGAGCTTGGGGGAGTTTGAGGACGAGGCCGTTCAGGCCGAAGCGGGGGTCTGGGGGCGGCAGCCCC
>NZ_POTZ01000733.1 GCF_003236365.1 Streptomyces sp. NTH33 | reverse complement strand
AAGAGACAGGTGTACAGGGGCAGACGGGGGTCGACGGGCTGCTCGGGCCAGGTGTCGCGGATCCAGGCGTGGTCGGGGTGGTCGCAGATCAGCCAGGCGCGCTCGGCCTCGGGGCCTGCCATGACGTTGAGGTAGTACATGTGGTGGCCGGGCACGGCCATCGACGGCCCGTGCCAGCCGTCCGGGATCAGGACCACGTCGCCGTCGCGCACCTCGGCCAGCACGTCCGTCTCCCGGCCCGGTCCGGACGGGGAGACCCGCTGGTAGCCGAGGCCGGGGGTGCCGCCGTGGGGGGCGAACTCGAAGTAGTAGATCTCCTCCAGGACCGACTCCTCGCCCGGCCGGTGCTCGTCGTGCTTGTGCGGCGGGAAGGAGGACCAGTTGCCGCCCGGGGTGAGCACCTCCACGGCGATGAGCTTGTCGCACTCGAAGACGCCTGCCGCGCCGAAGTTGTTGACCTGGCGGGAGCAGTTCCCGGTGCCGCGCAGCTCCACCGGTACGCCGGAGGCCGGGCCGTAGCGGGCGGGCAGGCGCCGGGTGCAGCGGGCGCCGGTGAGCGCGAAGCGTCCGCCGCCGGTGGAGGAGACGGTCGTACGGGCGTCGCGCGGCACGTACGCGAAGTCGCTCACGCCGCTGAACACGCTGTCGCGGCCGGTCAGTCGGAAGGTGTCCGTGCCGAAGTCGTCGGTGGCCTCGACCGTGCAGCCGCCGCTGAGCGGCAGCACGATCCACTCGCTGTCGCCGGTGTCGAAGGTGTGCGACCCGCCCGGCGGCAGCTCCAGCACGCGCAGGCTGGAGTAGCCCCAGCTGGCGGACTCGGGGTCGACGTCCACGACGTAGGGGCCGCCGAGGGCCTTGCCGGCGGGGAGGTGGTAGGGGCTGGTCACGGGATGCCTCCTTGTCACGGCGGGCACGGGGCGTTCTGGCACGGCGAGTTCGGGTACGGCGGGCTCGGTCACAGCATGCCCACGGCGGTGTCGACCGCGGTCTCCACACTGCCCTCGGCCGGGTACAGCAGCGACCGGCCGACGACCATGCCCTGGACGGTGGGGAGCCTGAGGGCCTTGCGCCAGCGCTCGTAGGCGCCCTCCTGGTCGCGGCCGACCTCGCCGCCGAGCAGCACGACCGGCAGCGTGGAGGTCTGCAGCACCTCGGCCATGTCGTCCGGGTCCTTCGTGACGGGCAGTTTCAGCCAGGTGTAGGCGGAGGTGCCGCCCAGTCCCGAGGCGATGGCGATGGAGCGGGTGACCGCCTCGGCGGACAGGTCGTTGGAGACCCTGCCGTCGACGCGGCGGGAGAGGAACGGCTCGACGAACACCGGCAGCCGCAGCTCCGCCATCTCGTCGACGGCCCGCGCGGTGGACTCCATGGTGGCCAGCGACCCCGGGTCGTCGTAGTCGATGCGCAGCAGCAGCTTGCCCGCGTCGAAGCGGAGCCGGGCGATGTCGCGGGCCCGGTGGCCGGTGAAGCGGTCGTCCATCTCGAAGGACGCGCCCGCGAGGCCGCCGCGGTTCATCGAGCCCATCACGACCTTGCCGTCGAGCACCCCGAGGAGCAGCAGGTCCTCCAGGATGTCGGCGGTGGCGAGCACCCCGTCGACGCCGGGCCGCGACAGCGCGACGCACAGCCGCTCGAGCAGGTCGGCACGGTTGGCCATGGCGAGTCTGCGGTCACCGACGCCGAGCGCTCCGCGCGCGGGGTGGTCGGCGGCCACGATCATCAGCCGGCCGCTGTCGCCGATCAGCGGGCGGCGCACCCGGCGCGCGGCCGCCTCGGCGACGGCTTCGGGACGCCGGGCCCGTACCGCGGTCAGGTCGGGGATGCTGAGAGTCAAGACGAAGCTCCGTTCAGGGAGTTGCTCGCGCGAGGAGGTCGTCGACCTCCGCCTCGGTGGGCATCGCGGAGGAGCAGGCGAGACGGGAGGCGACGAGGGCGCCGGCGGCGTTGGCGTACCGCATGGTCCTCGTCAGGTCCCAGCCGGACAGCAGGCCGTGGCAGAGCGAGCCGCCGAAGGCGTCGCCCGCGCCGAGGCCGTTGACGACCTCGACGGGCACCGGCGGGACCTCGGCGCGGGTGCCGTCCCGGTGCACCGCGAGGACGCCCTTGGGGCCCTGCTTGACGACGGCCAGCTCCACACCGGCCGCCAGCAGCGCCTCGGCGCAGGCCTCGGGTTCACGCACGCCGGTGGCGATCTCGCACTCGTCGACGTTGCCGACGGCCACGGTGGCGTGCCGCAGCGCCTCGGCGTAGTACGGGCGGGCCTGGGC
>NZ_POTZ01000732.1 GCF_003236365.1 Streptomyces sp. NTH33 | reverse complement strand
GTTGTGGTTCATGTCCGGCACGATTCCCGCGCCGGATCCGGCCTGTAACCGCTGTTACAGGAGCGATGCCCAACCCGGACAACCCCGCCCTAAAGGACGGCTGTTCGGATGCCGAAAACCCCTGGTCCGTCCAGGGCGGACCAGGGGTTACGGTGTGTCTTGACCGAATTTCGTAACGGTTACCGCGCGCCCGATCCTTGGCCAGAGCTACGGCTCATCGGGCCGCCGTCCCGGCCGCCTCGTCGCACGCCTGTCCACGCAGCGCCCGCGCCAGGTCGTCCCGAGCCTCCAGGACCAGCCGGCGCAGAGCGGGCGCGGCCTGCTCGTGCGCGGCGAGCCACGCGTCCGCCGCCTCCAGGGTCTCCGGCGAGTCCTGCAACGCGGGGAACAGACCCCGCACCACGTCCATCCCGATCTGGATGGACCGCTCGGTCCACACCCGCTCGATCGCCTCGAAGTACTCCGGCGCGTACGGCGCGAGCAGCTCCCGCTGGGAGGGCTGGGCGAAGCCCGCGATCGTCGCCTCGACCAGCGCGTTCGACAGCGCGTCCGACTCCACGACCTGCGCCCACGCCCGCGCCTTGACGGCGGCCGAGGGCCGCGCGGCCAGGCAGCGCACCTGGTGCCGCTTGCCGGAGGCGGTGTCGTCGCGGGCGAGCTCGTCGGCGAGCGTCCTCTCGTCCGCCACCCCGTGCGCCGCCAGCGGCTCCAGGAACGCCCAGCGCAGCTCCTGGTCGACCTTGAGCCCCTCGATCTCCTCCGTGCCGTCCAGCAGGCCCTTCAGCAGCCGGAGGTCGTCCGGGGCGGAGGCCACCGTGGCGAAGAAGCGCGCCCACGCCAGCTGGTGCTCGCTCTCCGGCTCGGCCTGCCGCAGCTCGGCCAGGGCGCCCTCGGCCAGCAGCCGCCCGCCCGTCTCCCGCCAGCGCGGCGCCGCGTAGTGCACGAGCGCCGACTCCGCCCAGACGTGCAGCATCTGCAGCACGCCGATGTCGGACTCGCGTCCCGCGAACCGCAGCACCAGGCCGACGAAGTCCCGGGCCGGCAGCAGCGCGTCCCGGGTCATGTTCCACAGCGCCGTCCAGCACAGGGCGCGGGCCAGCGGGTCGGTCAGCGCGCCCAGGTGCCCGCGCAGGGTGGCCAGCGAGGTCTCGTCGAAGCGGATCTTGCAGTAGGTGAGGTCGTCGTCGTTGACCAGCACCAGCTCCGGGGCATCCTGGCCGGCCAGCTCCGTCACGACCGTACGGGCGCCGTCCACGTCCAACTCGGCGCGCGCGTACTGCTCCAGCGCCCCCACCTGGGAGCGCCGGTACAGGCCCACCGCCACCCGGTGCGGGCGCAGCTGCGGATGCGACTCCGCGGCCTCCTGCACGACGGCCAGCTCCTCGACGGTGCCGTCGGCGCCCAGCACCACCTGCGGGGTCAGCGAGTTGACGCCCGCCGTCTGCAGCCAGGACCGCGCCCACGCGCCCATGTCCCGGCCGCTGGTCTCCTCCAGGACCGCCAGCAGGTCGCCCAGGCGGGTGTTGCCGTAGGCGTGCCGCTTGAAGTAGCGGCGGGCGCCCTCCAGGAACGCGTCCTGGCCGGCGTACGCCACCAGCTGCTTGAGGACGGACGCGCCCTTGGCGTAGGTGATGCCGTCGAAGTTCAGCTTGGCGTCCTGCAGGTCGCGGATGTCCGCGGTGACCGGGTGCGTGGAGGGCAGCTGGTCCGCGCGGTACGCCCACGCCTTGCGGCGGTTGGCGAAGGTGATCCAGCCGTCGGTGAAGCGGGTCGCGCCGACCAGCGCGAAGGTGCCCATGAAGTCGGCGAAGGACTCCTTCAGCCACAGGTCGTCCCACCACTCCATGGTGACCAGGTCGCCGAACCACATGTGCGCCATCTCGTGCAGGACGACGTTGGCCCGCGCCTCGTAGGAGGCCCGGGTCACCTTCCCCCGGAAGATGTACTCCTCCCGGAAGGTCACCAGGCCCGGGTTCTCCATCGCGCCCAGGTTGTACTCCGGCACGAACGCCTGGTCGTACTTGCCGAACGGGTACGGGTAGTCGACGTGGTCGTGGAAGAAGTCCAGCCCCTGCTTGGTGACCAGGAAGACGTCGTCGGCGTCGAAGTACCGGGCGAGCCCCTTGCGGCACATGGCGCCGAGCGGGATCTCCAGCCGCGTACCGTCCTCGAACACCCGCTCGTAGGTGTCGGTCACATAGTGGTACGGCCCCGCCACCACGCAGGTGATGTACGTCGAGATCGGCTTGGTCTCGGCGAACCGCCACACCCCGCC
>NZ_POTZ01000731.1 GCF_003236365.1 Streptomyces sp. NTH33 | reverse complement strand
GGGTGGGGGTGGCCGGCGGAACGGCCTCGCACTCCTCGGTGCACTCCTCGGGCTCGCTGTGGGAGGGCCCGGGCACCCGGACCTTCTTCTTGCCCGGGGCGTTGACGCAGGAGTTGTCGAACGCCCCGCTGAGTGCCGTGAGCACACCGACGGCGTTGCCGCAGACGTTCACCGGCACCTCGACCGGCACCTGGACGGTGTTCCCGGACAGCACGCCGGGAGAATCCTCGGCAACCCCGGTCGCGGACGTGCCGGCGAGGGCGGAGCCGCCGTACAGGGACAGAATGCCCGTGGCGGCGGCTGCCGCGGCCACTCCCCTGCTCAGTGTCTGTCGCAATGTGCTTGTCTTCCTTGCTTGACGAATCGGGAAAGCCGGGCCTACCGGGCACGGGCGCGTACGTTTCCCGCAGCGCCGTATGCCCTCCTGCTTCATCAACCCGATGCGTCCGTATTGGTGTCGGGAGTTCACCCGGTTGGCCGCGCGACCGGGTCAGGACACCACGTCCTTGCGGGCGAACCCGCGGAAGGCCAGGGCGAACAGCACCAGCGCGTAGGTGACGGAGACCGCCGCGCCCTGGATCATCCCGGACCACTCGGGGCGCGGCTGCACGGCGTCGGCCCAGGCGAACTGCCAGTGCGCGGGCAGGAAGTCGCGCCAGTGCCCCAGAGCCGTGACGGCGTCCAGGACGTTGCCCACGATGGTCAGCCCGACCGCCCCGCCCACCGCGCCCAGCGGCGCGTCCGTCCTGGTCGACAGCCAGAACGCCAGGCCCGCGGTGACCAGCTGGGACACGAAGACGTACGCCACGACCACCACCAGCCGCTGGACGGCGGTCCCCGCGTCCAGCGCGCCGCCGGTGGGTGTCCGCAGCGGACCCCAGCCGTAGGCGGCCGTCCCGACGGCGAGCGCGACGACCGGCAGCAGCACCATCGCGGCCAGGCTCAGCCCGAGCCCGACCACCAGCTTGGACCACAGCAGCCGGGCCCGCGGCACGGGCGCGGCGAGCAGATAGCGCAGGGAGGACCAGCTCGCCTCGGAGGCGACCGTGTCCCCGCAGAACAGCGCCACCGGGATCACCAGCAGGAAGCCCGCCGACACGAACAGGTTCACCGCGGCGAAGTTGGCGCCGGACGCGGTGGCCGTGTCCATCAGCGTCACCCGGTCGTTGCGCCCTCCCGGGTCGCCGCCGATCGCGAAGGCGACGGCCAGCACGAAGGGCAGCGCGGCCAGGATGCCGCCCATGACCAGCGTGCGGCGCCGCTTCAGCTGCCGTACCAGCTCGACCCGCAGGGGCAGGGTGCGGGCCGCCCGGTAGCCGGGGGCGGCCTCGGTGCCCTGGGCGAGCGTGCTCATGCGGAACCTCCGATCAGGGTGAGGAAGGCGTCCTCCAGCCGGCGGTGCGGGCCGACCGAGGAGACGGGCACCTCCAGCCGCACCAGGTCCACGACCAGGTCCTGTGCCGTGCCGCCGGGTTCCAGCCGGACCAGCAGGCCGTCCTCGGTCCGTGTCGCCGAGGCCACGCCCGGCAGAGCGGCGACCTTCTCCATGGCCGGCTCCTCCACCGGCACGGCGGTGCCGACCAGCAGGGTGTCCCCGGAGCCGACGATCTCGCCGACCTCACCGGCCCGCACCAGGTGCCCGCGGTCCATCACCACCAGGTGCGTGCAGGACTGCTCGACCTCGGAGAGCAGATGGCTGGAGACGATCACCGTGCAGCCGCCGGCCGCGTAGCGGATCATCACCTCGCGCATCTCGCGGATCTGGGGCGGGTCGAGGCCGTTGGCCGGCTCGTCCAGGATCAGCAGGTCCGGCAGGCCCAGCATGGCCTGGGCGATCGCCAGGCGCTGGCGCATGCCCTGCGAGTAGGTGCGCACCGCGCGGGCCAGGGCGTCGCCGAGTCCGGCGATCTCCAGGGCCTCGTCCAGGTGGGCGTCCTCGGGCGGGCGGCCGGTGGCCCGCCAGTACAGCTGAAGGTTCTCCCGGCCGGACAGGTGGGGCAGGAAGCCCGCGCCCTCGACGAAGGCGCCGACCCGCGACAGCACGGGCGCGCCGGGCCGGACGGCGTGGCCGAACACGCGGATCTCGCCGTCGTCCGGCCGGATCAGCCCCATCAGCATGCGCAGGGTGGTCGTCTTGCCGGCACCGTTCGGCCCGAGCAGGCCGAGCACCTGGCCCTTCTCCACGCGGAAGGACAGGTCTCGTACGGCGTACCGGTCCGCGGACTTCGCGTACCGCTTGCCCAGGCCGGTGATCACCAGCGGGACGTCGGCGAGCTCCGGGTCGGGGG
>NZ_POTZ01000730.1 GCF_003236365.1 Streptomyces sp. NTH33 | reverse complement strand
CGCGGCGACGAAGCCGGCCCCGGAAACCAGTTCCTCGCGGGTCAGCCGCAGATGCAGCCCCGGCCGCAGCGCGGCGAGATCGGCGCTGACCGGCACGCGGCCCTCGGCGATCACCCGCGTCAGCAGATCGGCCGTCTCGGCGCGGATCTCGGCGACCGCGTCGAACACCGCCTCCAGTACGCGGCCCACCCGCGCGGCGACGCGCTCCTCGGCGGAGGCGTCGCGCGTCGCCGCCGCCTCGACGAGTACGGGGCTCGTGCTCATGGCGTCCTCCAGCGGGCGGGGCCGGACGCCGCATCGTCAGAGGTCCAGCCGCACGGCGATGAGCCGCGCCGCCGACTCCTGGACGCACCGCTCGGCCGGCGTACGGGCCGAATCACGGGCCCCATCCTGCACGGCGGAGATGACGGCGCGATGGCGATCTGCGACTTCTTCACGATATTCGCCGTCCGCGAGCACCAGGCACAGCAGCGCCCCGACCTCCGTCTGGAGTGCGATCTGCTCCCGGGTGAGCCGGGCGGACTGTGCGGCCGCCGCCAGCTCCACGTGGAACCGGCCGTAGATCCGGCTGCGCGCCGCCGCGTCCTCGGCGCTCGCGAACTCCTCGGTCGTACGAAGAAGTTGACCCAGATCACCGGGTCCGGTGCGCTCCGCCGCGAGTCCGGCCGCCGCGCCCGACAGCGCGGCCCAGTGGTCGCCGAGGTCGCGCAGCTCCTCGGTGCTCCAGCCGCGCAGCCGGGTCCTCAGCCGCTCCTCGTCGGGGAGTTCGGGCAGCGAGACGAAGCTGCCCCCGCCGCGCCCCCGCCGGGTGGTGACCAGTCCCTGCTGCCGCAGCGCCATCAGCGCCTCCCGCAGGGTCACCGTGGACACACCGAGCTGCCCGGCCAGTTCGCTCTCGCCGGGCAACTGCTCCCCGTCGGCGAGCAGACCGAGTTCGATGGCGTCGCCGATCCTGCGCACCACCGCTTCCACCCGAGCCCGGCTCTCCACCGGCGCGAAGACGACTTTCCGGGGACCGGCCTCGCCCACGTCAACCGTCCCGCGCGGGCTCCTGGCCCCGTTCTCGACGTGTCGCTGCTTCACGGCCACCACCTTGCCAGTTGACCCAAGCTTTACCCAGAGGCGGTCTTGAGCTTTGAACTATGACTTCATAGGTTTCCGCTCAACGTGCACGAGCGTCAGAAAGGTTCCGCATGGAGGGAGTCGCGGTCCGGCTGCAGGGCCTGCGCAAGACGTTCGGGGAGACGGCCGCGGTGGCCGGAGTCGACCTGGAGATCCGGGACGGGGAGTTCTTCTCGATGCTCGGCCCGTCCGGCTCGGGCAAGACCACGGTCCTGCGTCTGATCGCCGGCTTCGAGGCCCCCACCGAGGGCCGCGTCGAACTCGCCGGGCAGGAGGTCACCGGCCTCGCGCCCTTCGAACGGGACGTCCACACCGTCTTCCAGGACTACGCCCTCTTCCCGCACATGACCGTCGAGCAGAACGTCGCCTACTCCCTGAAGGTCCGCAAGGTGCCCAAGGCCGACCGGCTCGCCCGCGCCCGCGAGGCCCTCGCCCAGGTGCGCCTGGACGGATACGGCAGACGGCGCCCGGCCGAGCTCTCCGGCGGCCAGCGCCAGCGCGTCGCCCTCGCCCGCGCCCTGGTCGGCCGCCCCCGCCTGCTGCTGCTCGACGAACCGCTCGGCGCCCTCGACCTCAAGCTGCGCGAGCAGATGCAGGTCGAACTCAAGGCGCTCCAGCGCGAGGTCGGCATCACCTTCGTGTTCGTCACCCACGACCAGGAGGAGGCCCTGACGATGAGCGACCGCGTCGCCGTCTTCCACCAGGGCCGCATCGAACAGGTCGGCACCCCCGCCGAGATCTACGAACGCCCCGCGACCCCGTTCGTCGCGTCCTTCGTCGGCACCTCCAACCTCCTCCAGGGGGAGTCGGCCCGGCGGATCCTCGGCGCCGACGGCACCCACAGCATCCGGCCGGAGAAGATCCGCGTCCTGAAGGAGTCCGCCGACGCCGACGAGCCCGAGCACGCCACCGCCGCGGGCACCGTCGCCGAGGTCGCCTACCTGGGCGACTCCACCCGCTTCCTGGTCGACCTCGACGCCGGTGGCCGCTTCATCGCGCTCCAGCAGAACCTGGAGACCTCCGCCGAGGACGTCGCCGCCTACCGCGGCACCCGGGTACGCCTGACGTGGCACCGCCGCCACGCCGTCCAGGTCCTTGGTGGTCGCCCCGGGCACCGCCGCCTCCCGGGTGGCCGCGTGAATCGCGGCGACGACCAGCCCCGCCTCACGCATCTTGGCGATCTGCTCGGGGGACTTGATCTGCAC
>NZ_POTZ01000072.1 GCF_003236365.1 Streptomyces sp. NTH33 | reverse complement strand
GGGGTGGTGTCCGGTGGTGGCGCGGGCCGTGCCGGGGGCGGCGAGCACGGGCACGCGGGGAAGGGCAAGGACGGCGAGTCGCCGTCCGCGTCGGCCTCGCCGTCCTCCGCGGGCAGCGCGTCCGCGACGGCGCCGGGCGAGCGCGGGGTGCCGCCCAAGCCGGGCGAGCCGACGCCGACGGACGCGGTGCCGGTGCCTCCGCAGACGTCCGCCGCGCCGGAGCCGCCGCCTTCCTCTTCGCCCCCTCCGCCGGCCTCGCCGGAGCCGCCGCCACCGGCGGCCGAGCCGTCGTCGTCGGCGCACGAGGGCGCGGGGTCGCAGCTGGAGCAGCGGGAAGCCGCGCCGAAGTCGGGCCGGCTGCGGCGCTCCAGGACCTGACCGGCGTCTACGGACCCGGTTTGCTTTTGAGGGCGGTGGGTGCGTAAGGTGGCGGATCGTTTGATCCCATTTGCCCGGCGCCCACGCAGAGTGCGCCGTGTGGCGCGTACTCTCCTTTGCCGTGGCGGACCGCATCGAGGCGGTCGTAGTGCGAATCACGGAGTTGACGGGCGCGTGCCGACGAGACTCCGGAAGGTTTCGCATTCGCATGTCCATTACCGCTGACCACGTCGTCGTGCCCGAAAGCGCTGACGACACCCCTGAGAACCATGAGGTGTCCGAGATCACGTTCGCGGATCTCGGCCTCCCCGAGGACGTCGTGCGCAAGCTCGCGCAGAACGGCGTGACCACCCCCTTCCCGATCCAGACCGCGACCATCCCGGACGCCCTGGCGGGCAAGGACATCCTGGGTCGGGGCCGCACCGGCTCGGGCAAGACCCTGTCCTTCGGGCTGCCGACGCTGACCGCGCTGGCCGGCGGCCGCACCGAGCGGAAGCGCCCGCGGGCGGTCATCCTGACCCCCACCCGCGAGCTCGCGATGCAGGTGGCGGACGCCCTGCAGCCCTACGGCGACGTCCTCGGCCTGAGGATGAAGGTCGTCTGCGGCGGCACCTCGATGGGCAACCAGATCTACGCCCTGGAGAAGGGCGTCGACATCCTGGTCGCCACCCCGGGCCGGCTGCGCGACGTCATCAACCGCGGCGCCTGCTCCCTCGAGGACGTCCGGATCGCCGTGCTCGACGAGGCCGACCAGATGTCCGACCTGGGCTTCCTGCCCGAGGTCACCGAACTCCTCGACCAGGTCCCGGCGGACGGCCAGCGGATGCTGTTCTCCGCGACGATGGAGAACGAGATCAAGACCCTCGTCGACCGCTACCTGACCGACCCCGTCTCCCACGAGGTGGACGCGGCGCAGGGCGCGGTGACGACCATGTCCCACCACATCCTGATCGTGAAGCCCAAGGACAAGGCGCCGGTCACCGCGGCCATCGCCTCCCGTAAGGGCCGCACCATCATCTTCGTGCGCACCCAGCTGGGCGCCGACCGCGTGGCCGAGCAGCTGCGCGAGGCCGGCGCGAAGGCCGAGGCGCTGCACGGTGGCATGACCCAGGGCGCTCGCACCCGCACCCTGGCCGACTTCAAGGACGGGTACGTCAACGTCCTGGTCGCCACCGACGTCGCCGCCCGCGGCATCCACGTCGACGGCATCGACCTGGTGCTGAACGTCGACCCGGCCGGTGACCACAAGGACTACCTGCACCGGGCCGGCCGCACGGCCCGCGCGGGCCGGACCGGCACAGTGGTCTCCCTGTCGCTCCCGCACCAGCGGCGCCAGATCTTCCGCCTCATGGAGGACGCGGGCGTGGATGCCTCGCGCCACATCATCCAGGGTGGCGCGGCCTTCGACCCGGAGGTCGCGGAGATCACCGGTGCCCGGTCGATGACCGAGGTGCAGGCCGAGTCCGCGGGCAACGCCGCCCAGCAGGCCGAGCGCGAGGTCGCCCACCTCACCAAGCAGCTGGAGCGTGCCCAGCGGCGCGCGGCCGAGCTGCGCGAGGAGGCCGACCGGCTGGTCGCCAGGGTCGCCCGCGAGCAGGGTGTGGACCCGGAGGCGGCGGTGGCCGAGGCACAGGCGGTGGCCGAGGTGTCGGTGCCGGAGCAGCCGGGTGCACAGGACGTGGACCGCGCCGAGCGGGGCGAGCGCGAGGAGCGTACGGCGGCGCCGTCGTCGTACGACCGTCGTGAGCGCCGTGACGAGCGGGGTGGGCGCACGTTCGACCGGGACCGTTCCTTCGACCGTGACCGCGGTGGCCGTTCCTACGAGCGGCGCGACGACCGCGGCGGCTTCGACCGGGACCGTGACCGGGGCGGCTTCCGCAGGGACGACCGCGGCGACCGTGGCGGCCGTACGTTCGACCGCGACCGCGGCTACGAGCGCCGTGACGAGCGGGGTGGGCGCACGTTCGACCGGGACCGTTCCTTCGACCGTGACCGCGGTGGCCGTTCCTACGAGCGGCGCGACGACCGCGGCGGCTTCGACCGGGACCGCGACCGTGCTCCCCGTTCCTTCGACCGCCGTGACGACCGTGGCGGCTTCCGCCGTGACGACCGTGGCGGCTTCCGCCGCGACGAGCGTGGCGGGCACCGCGGCAGCGACCGCCCGTTCAACCGCGACCGCCAGGGCGACCGCCCCGGCTTCCGCTCCGGCGGCCACGAGCGTCCCTACGGCCGCCGTGACGACCACCGCGGCGGCGGCGGCGGTGGTTCCTTCGGCCGCCGCGAGGACAAGCCGCGCTGGAAGCGCAACGGCTGACACCCGGTGAGGTGACCTGCGAAGGGCCCGTACGACCACTGTCGTACGGGCCCTTCGCTTTTTAACTACCGTTGATCACCAAGTGGTTGCTACCATCCCGGATCTTGGCACGGGGGAGGGGTGCGGCCGAGAGGGGCCGCCGTGACCGTGCCGTTCCCACATCCCTGGGGAGGGCTCTTGACTCGGCGTGCACGCACACGCTCCGCCGCGGCCCGGCACGGCCGGACGACCGCCGTTCTCGCGACGCTGACCGCCCTGGGCGTCGGTTCGCTGACCACCGCTGGCCCGGCGGCCGCGGACACCGCACCGACGCCCGTCCGGACCGGCGGTGTGTGGGGCATCGACTACGCGGGCGGCTTTCTGACCACGGTGGAACGCGCCCCGAACGGCGACCAGTACGTGGTCGGCCGCAGGATCTCGCCCGACGGCTCCACGGTCCTGGAGCGGACCTATCGCGGGTTCACCGGCTACGACGCGGTCGGTGGGCATGCTCAGCGCGTGCCGTGCGACGCCGGGGACTGCGTACCGCTGCGCTCCACCGGTGACGGGCACGTCGGTTACTTCCATGTCGACGCGCGGGGCAAGGAGCACGCCCAGATCTGGCTGTCCAACAACAGCTACCACGGGGCAGGAGAACCGGCGGTGACCGGCGGCCGGTTCGTGGACGCCACCGGCCGTTACTTCGTCTACGACGCGGCCTCCACCGGCAAGCAGTACGTCGGCGCCGTGAACCGCAACCGGTCCGAGGACGTGCGCCTGACCCGGTCCATCACCGCCGCCTCCGTCTGGGGCCCGCTGCTGTGGACCCCCGGTTCGGGCAACGGAACGGTCACCGCCTACGACCTCAAGGCGAGGAAGACGGTTCAGACCGTCGCCACCGGCGCTCCCTGCACGGTCGCGGAACTGCAGGCCGTCGGCCGCTGGATCTACTGGAACTGCGGCCTGTCCGGCGCCGCGGGCGTCTACGACCGTACGGCGAAGAAGTCCGTCACGGTCCCCTCCGGGCCCGCGCTCGTCGGCGACGGCTACCTGGTCCAGCACGACCGGGGTGCGGACAAGCTGATGCTGACGGACTTCCACACCGGTACGGCCGCCTCCGCCCGCCCGGTCGCCGACCTCCCGGCCGGGAACACGGCCGACCAGCGGCGGCTCACGTGGACGGTGGACAAGTTCGGCGGAGACATCGCGTATGTGGACGCGGCCGATGCCGTGCACGTCGTGCGGAGCGGGGTCCCGACGCAGCCGCTGACGGCGATCGAGTCGGATCTCGACGACGCTTTCGTGGACGCCAGGAACAACTCCTGGGAGAGCACCTGGCAGTTCAGCAAGCCGGCCGCCTGGAAGTTCACCGTGAAGGACGCCGTCCGCGGACGCGTCGTGCACACCGAGACCGGCACGGGTCCATCCGCCGAGGCCGGCTGGAACGGGAGGACGGACGCGGGGGCGTACGCGTACAACGGACGTCACACCTGGACCCTGACCGCCAAGGGGGCGGACGGCGTCGGCACGTACACGACCAGCGGCTCGTTCGCGCTCAGCGGCGGCCTCCAGGGCCACCACGACCAGGGCGGCTACAGCTTCGGCGAACTGGTCACCCTCAACTCCTCCGGCGCCCTCACACTGCACTTCACCAACGGCAAGGGCAAGCTCGACTTCAAGAAGTCGGCCTCCGGCTGGCCCAAGGGAACCCTCGCCATCTCCTTCGGCGACATGAGCGGCGACCGGTGCGCCGAGATGCTGGTGCGGATGCCGAACGGTGAGCTGCGCAAGTACAAGGGCCGCTGCGGCACGTCGTACAAGCCCGGCAACAGCCGCACCTCCCTCGGCAAGGGCTGGAACGCCTACGACGTCCTCACCGCACCGGGCGACCTGACCGGCGACGGCCGCACCGACCTGCTGGCGCGCAAGGCCAAGACCGGGGACATCTACCTCTTCGCGACGAAGAGCAACGGGACGCTCGCGGCCGGCAAGAAGATCAGGTCGGCGTGGAAGGGCTACAAGAAGATCATCGGCGCCGGTGACCTGAACGGCGACGGCATCGGCGACGTGCTGGCCCTCGACAAGAAGGGCACGCTGTACCGCTACAACGGCAACGGCAAGGGCCTGTTGAAGAACCGGGTCAAGGTCTTCACGAAGTGGGGCGCCTCGTACAACGCGATCGTCGGCGTCGGCGACATCACCGGCGACGGCAGGAACGACCTGGTCGCACGGGACACCAAGGGCAACCTGTACCGCAACAACGGCAACGGCAAGGGCTCCTTCGGCGGCCGTACGAAGATCGCGACCGGCTGGAAGGGATACAAGGGGATCTTCTGACCGGAACCCGTCCCGGCCACGGGCGATCACGTGACATTTCCGGTCGGCCTCCCCGGATACCCGATCGGAGACGGGGCCCGATCCCGCTATGCTCGGGTAGGCAACATCGCCTGGGCCCTTAGCTCAATTGGCAGAGCAGTGGACTTTTAATCCATTGGTTGTGGGTTCGAGTCCCACAGGGCCTACGGTCCGCAGGCAGGCCTCGTGCCCTCTGACCTGCTAGGAAGCGCTCCGACCAGTTCTGACCGGTCGGAGCGCTCCGTCGTCCTCGGTCGCTTGCGTGAGCGACGCGTGAGCGGACGGGCCGGTGACGCACGGTCTGGAGAGCGCCTGACTTGCCCAAGCCATCAGGTCGAACTGCTGGAGCCAATCCGAATCGGCGCCGCCGACCGTGGCGACCAGGCCGTACGAACTGCAACGAGTGCTTCTCGACGTCGCAGATGAACAGGACATCCCACACCGCCGCATCTTCGACGTTCGAGTTGGTCACGGGCGCCCCGCCCGGCGGTGAGGCAGCCGCCAAGACGGTCGCGACACCGTCCCCGTCCCTGCAGGCGGCTTGAGCGCGTCAGCGCGGAAGGACGTCGAGGGCAGCAATCCTCTGCGGACTGCCGTCACCGTCTCGCTGAGCATGCGGTGCTCGTGCATCCGTCGGTCCGCCTCGATGGGGGACTGGCTGCGGGTGCGTTGAAGGGCGATCATGGCGGCGTCGTCGGTCAGGCGGCCGCCGACGTGGGCGAGCAGGTCGGTGCGCAGACGGCGGATCAGTGCCGAGGGGCTCTCTGCCGCGCAGGCGGCGGCGCGCTCGGCCAGCGGGTAGAAGGTGCCCCGCGCGTCGCGGGCCTCGATCACACCGTCGGTGTGCAGAAGCAGCATGTGACTCGGCTCCAGGGTGAAGGTGTCGACGTGGTAGTCGGGGCGGCTCAGTTCGCCCAGGCCCAGCGGCGGCGCGGGCCGGGTGACAGTCAGCGCGGTGACTTGTCCGTCGCGCAGCAGCAGGGGTGGCGGGTGCCCGCACGTGACCATCTGCGCCGGGGACGCCTTGTCGGGGATGTCGAGGACGGCGGCGGTGATGAAGCACTCCCCGGCCGTCTCCTCTTCGGTGGGCTCGGCCAGGTTCCAGCACACGCTGTGCTCCAGATAGGCCACGAGGCCGGGCAGCGTGGCCTCGCGGTGCGCGGCCTCACGGAAGGCGCCCAGCAGCAGGGCGGCGTCGCTGATCGCGGTCAGGCCCTTGCCCCGCACATCGCCGATGATCAGTCGGGTGCCCGTGGAGGTGCGTACGGCGGCGTAGAGGTCGCCGCCGATCAGAGCATGCTCCTGCGCGGCCAGGTACATCGACGCGACCCGGAGCGGGCCGATCCGCCGCGGCAGCGGCCGTAGCACCACCCGTTGTGCCGCCTCGGACACTGTTCGCACCTGCGTCAGCTCCCGGGAGTGCCGCACCTGCAGATACCGGAACACGGTCACGATCACCGAGACCACCAGCAGGGAGACGATCTGCGAATCGAAGTACAGCGTCCCGATGTTCTGGTGTGCCACGCCGATGCTCATCAGGGCCGCCACCGCGACACCGCCCATCACCCCGGTCAGGGCGGGGCCGGCGAACGACGCCGTGATCGCGGGCGCCACGACCAGAAGCGGACCCAGGGGCACACCGCGCGGGGTCAGCAGGTCGGCCAGCACGATGGCCACGATCAGCCCGAGCGGCACCGCCAGCAGGGCATCGGATGCCTGCCGAGAGCGCTGCCGGCGCGGAACCCGCTGTCGCAGACCCATACGCTCGGTCTACACCCGCCGAAGCAGCCCCGCAGGCCCGGGGGCGGCGGCGGGGCTGCCCAACTGTCCGGCTGCCACGGCGACGAAGAAGAACGCCCGGCCCACTCACGCGGGCACCGAAAAGAGGTGGGCCGGGCCGGGGCTGAGTTCACCCCCTTGCCTCGGACGACGCGATCTTCGGCGGGAGGTTGCGCGGACGGTTGTGCACCAGATCGTCTGCGCCCTCAGCCGGGCGATCGCCCCATCTGGGCTGGTGTTTCCGGCGGGTTGAACGGGAGCCGCCTGCTTCGGCAGTGGTAAGGGGAGCAACGGGGCAGGTGCGGGCGTAATATGCCACTTTGAGAGCAATGGGCGATTCGGGGTGTCCGGCCGTGTCACGCTGTGTGGTCTTTGTTGACTGCGGTCGTGTCAGGAGGTCGGCGTGTACCGCTCGGGTGAGTGGCTGTATGAGCGGATCCGCCGTTACCGCCGGGCGGATTTCATGGTCTCGGCACGGGCCCCGGCCCGGCGCTGCCGGGTGTGCCGGAACACGGTGGCGAACGAGTACCGGTCCGCCGGGGGATCGTGATGGCGGGCGGCGGCGAGGAGGAGGGACCGGAGTGGCCGCGCGGTCGTGATCTGCTGGGGCGGCTGGACGCCGAGCTGGGCCGGATCGACGAGCAGTTGCGCGCCCTGGCCGCGGCCAAGGACCGGATTCAGGGCTTGCTGGACGCGGTGGTGGCCATCACCCGGGAGATGGAGCTGCCCGCGGTGCTGCACCGCATCGTGACCACCGCCATGGACCTGGTCGGTGCTCGTTACGGGGCGCTGGGGGTACTCGGCGAGTCCGGTGATCACCTGGCGCAGTTCATCGTCGCCGGCATGACCGAGGAGGAACGCGCGGCCCTGGCCGGGGTGGAATTCCCTCGTGGTCTGGGCGTGCTCGGGTACCTGATCCATCACCCCGAACCGCTGCGGGTCGACGACATCCCCTCCCATCCGGCTTCGGTCGGGTTTCCGCCCGGCCACCCGCCCATGCGCGCCCTGCTCGGTGTAGCCATCAGCGTCCGAGGTGAGATCTACGGCGACCTCTACCTGTCCGAGCGAGCTGACGGTCAGCCCTTCGACGTCCACGACGAGCACATCCTCGTCGCCCTGGCCAGCGCCGCCGGCATCGCGATCGACAACGTCCGCCTGTTCGAGCAGGTGCGTGCCGGATCCGAGCAGTTCCAGCGGCTTTTGCTGCCGACCCTGCCCGACCTGCGGCCCTTCGAGGCCGCCGCCGTCTACCGGCCCGCCGCCGAGCCCAGCCCACTGGGCGGGGACTGGTACGACGCCATCCTGCTGCCCGACGGCGCGGTGGCGGTCGTCATCGGCGACGTGGTCGGCCATGACCTGCATGCCGCGGCCGCCATGGCCTCCACCCGCAACATGCTGCGCGCTTTGCTGTTCGACCTGCGCACTCCGCCCAGTACGGTCCTGGCCCACCTCGACCGCACCCTGCAGGCCATCACCGACCATCCCATCGCCACCACCAGCCTGGCCCGCATCGAACCCGCCGCAGGGGCCTGGAGACTGCACTGGAGCAGCGCGGGCCACGTCCCGCCCCTGCTGATCACCCCCGACCGGCGAGCGCGATACCTGTTCGCCGAACCCGGACTGCCCCTGAACGTCGACAGCGAACAGGACCGTCCCGACCACATCCACCCGCTGCCCCCGGACGCCACCGTGGTCTTCTTCACCGACGGTCTCGTCGAACACCCGGAACACCCCTCGACGAGGGCCTGGACCAACTCGCCGAACTCGCCACCGCGCACGCGGCGCTTCCTCTGCCGGACCTCGTTCAGGCGCTCGCCGATCACCACCCCGGCGACGGGCACGACGACATGGCCATCCTCGCCCTGCGCACTCCGCGCCGAACTGCCGGGAATGTCTCGGATCAGGTGTGATTCTCGCGGGAAAGGTCACGCGGTGAGGGCGATGACGGATTTCGGCACGCGGGTGGGTCGACACGGGGACAGGGCGAAATCCGGAACAGTACTTTGTGACTGGTTGTGCGGATGAGCGGCGGCGTGGTGAATCCGGCGTGATCGGCGGTCGACGGAGTGCGGGACGAGGCCGGCGGAAAGACCTTCCGATGGCGACCGCCTGGCGCGACCGGCTCCGGTACGGCGGCAGGGTGGCGACGGAGATCTGTGTCGTCGGTGTGATGTATTACGCCTCGGGCAAGCTGGGGCTGGTGCATGAACTCGTGGCCGGCCAGGTCACACCACTGTGGCCCGCGAGCGGCATCGCCCTGGCCGGCCTGTTCTTCCTCGGCCCGCGGGTCTGGCCCGGGATCGCGCTTGGCGCGTTCCTGATCAGCATCTCACTCACGGCATCGACGCCTGCCGTGCTCGTGGTCACGGTGGGTGACACACTCGCACCCCTGTGCTCCTATGCGCTTCTTCACCGTGCCGGGTTCCGCACCCGGATGAACCGCCTGCGGGACGCGCTCGCACTGGTCTTCCTCGGAGCGTTCACCGGAATGCTCATCAGCGCGACAGTGGGCACCGGCACCCTGCACCTCGCTCACGCGCTGCCCGCCGTGGGGTTCTGGCCGACGTGGTGGGTCTGGTGGACCGGCGACGCGATGGGCGTCCTCGTGGTCGCGCCCGTACTGTTCGCCCTTCGCTCGGCACATCGGCCCAAGAACGCGCCCGCATCCCGATGGGTCGAGGGATCGCTCCTTGTGGCAGCCACCATCGGCATCGGTCTCGTCCAGACCTCTCAGGCACCGCTGCTCTTCCTCGCCTTCCCGTTGCTGACCTGGGCAGCCTTCCGCTTCCAGCGGGCCGGGGCCGCGCCCTGCGCACTGGCCGTAACCACGTTCGCGATCCTCGCCGCCACCCGCAGGTCGGGCCCTTTCGCCGGTCACAGTCTGCTCACCAACATGGTCGTTCTGCAGGCGTACAACGGCACCGCCGCGCTGACCGCTCTCCTGCTCGCCGCAGCCATCACCGAGCGGAACCAGACCCAGGAGAAGATCGAGCAAGCCTGCAGGCGGCTCGCCGAGATGGCGGCCAGGATCGCACCGGACATCGGCGGCCTACCGGTCCTCCCCGACGACGGCCAGGGCGACCAGGGGGAGAACGGCGGACCGACCCGACCGTCGTGATCCATCGACCGCACCGGCGAAGGACAGGCGACCACGGTGACCCACCGTGCCTTCCGGCCCGGGCCACATCCCCATCCAGCAGCCAGGAGAGACGGCACACGGGCAAGAAGGACGAGCCCGTCGAACCGCGCCTGTCAGGGGCACGGCCCAAGCGACCCGAGAGCACCGGTCTGCCGCGCGTCCAAGTCCAGAAGCCGGGGCCGCCGTGGGGTTCGGAGGGGAACGGCAGGATGGAGCCGTACACGCGCGGCTTGCCTCAAGCTTGAAGCAAGCCGGTTGTTCCGTCCGCCGCCGAGAGAGAGCGCGTCGATGCCCCATCCGTACGTCCTGCTGTCCGCCGCCGTCTCCCTCGACGGGTACCTGGACGACACCGGCCCCGAGCGGCTGCTGCTGTCCGGCCCCGCCGACTTCGACCGGGTCGACGAGGTGCGGGCGTCCGTCGACGCGGTGCTCATCGGGGCCGGGACGGTCCGTGCCGACAACCCGCGGCTGCTGGTGTACTCGCCCAAGCGGCGTGCGGCCCGGGTGGCCGCCGGGCGGGCGGAGTATCCGCTGAAGGTCGCGGTCAGCGCGTCCGGGGAGCTGGACCCGGAGGCGCGCTTCTGGCACACGGGCGGCGAGAAGGTCCTCTACACGACCGACGAGGGGGCGCGGCGGGCGCGGAAGGCGGGTCTCGCCGCCGATGTGGTGCCGCTGGGCGCCGTACTCGACTGGGGGCTGCTGCTCGAGGACCTGCACGACGTGCGCGGGGTGCGCCGGCTCATGGTGGAGGGCGGCGGGACCGTTCACACGCAGTTGCTGCAGCTGCAGCTCGCCGACGAGCTGCAACTCGTGCTCGCCCCGCTGTTCGTGGGGGACCCCGGGGCGCCGCGGCTGTTCGGACCCGGGGGCTACCAGGGCGGGCGGCTGCGGCTGGTGGAGACGCGGGCCGTCGAGGACGTCGTCCTCATGCGCTACGAGCCGACCGCACCCGGCGCGGCGGACCGCGTCGTACCCGCGGACCGGCACTGGCTGCGGCTCGCGTGCGAGCTGGCCGCGCAGTGCCCGCCGTCGCGGACCGCGTTCAGCGTGGGCGCGGTGGTGGTCGCCGCCGACGGCACCGAACTCGCCCGCGGGTACTCGCGGGAGGCCGGCGACCCGGTCGTGCACGCGGAGGAGGCGGCGCTGGCCAAGCTCGACCCGGCGGATCCGCGGCTGTCCGGTGCCACGGTGTACAGCAGCCTGGAGCCGTGCGCCCGCCGCGCCTCCCGGCCGCACCCGTGCGCCCGGCTGATTCTGGACGCGGGGATACGGCGGGTGGTCACCGCCTGGCGGGAACCGGACACGTTCGTCGAGGGCGCCGACGGGACGGGGGTGCTGGCGGCCGGGGGCGCCGAGGTCGTCGTGGTGCCGGAGTACGAGGGGCCGGCCAGGGAGCCGAACCGGCATCTGCCGGGCTGAACGGAATGCGTGTGCAAGCTGCCCCGAACATGGCGTACACTGGAGTCACAACGACGCGGGGTGGAGCAGCTCGGTAGCTCGCTGGGCTCATAACCCAGAGGTCGCAGGTTCAAATCCTGTCCCCGCTACTGAAGGCTCAGGGCCGGAATCCGTTCAACGGATTCCGGCCCTGAGTGTTTTTCGGGTGCGTGGCAGTGGCGTGTGGGTTTCCTGACACGTGGTCGCCTCACCTAACCAACTCGCCCCAATTTTTCCCCTCGTGGGCCGTAAGCTCCGGCCAGGAAGGTTTAACGATCAAGTCGAACGGCTTGGAATCCGGGTCCCGGGTCTATTAACGTTCGATAACGCAGAGCACGGTCGTCCCAGCCGTCACAAGAGGCGGCTCCGTGCGCATGCGCCGAATCCCGCAAGGGAACCGGGGAACCACCAATTTGGGGTGAATCGGGCACAATCGCCGTGAAAGTACGGTTGGTTGACGCGCGTAGGAGACCTTCCCCTCCGAACCCGTCAGCTAACCCGGTAGGCGACGGAAGGAAAGGAGTGCGCCTTCGTGGCGTCCAACCGCCTGGCCCCAGAAGCCCCGTTCGCACCGGACCGGCACGACACCGAGACCTTCGGCTACGGCGGTCGACGCGCCGACGAGGGCCCCTGGGAGGAGTGGAACCCCACCGCGGAGTCCACCCGCCCCGCGCGCGGCCGGCACCGCGTCGCCAAGCAGCGCGGCGGCGGGCTCGCCCGCAGCTCCACGGTGCTCGGCGTCGGCGTCATCGCCGCCGTCGGCGCGGGCGGCATGGCCAGCGCCAACAGCAGCAAGCCCCCGGTGTCCATCTCGCTGCCCGACCTGCCTTCCGTGGGCTCCCTGTTCGACGACGCCTCCGAGGACTCCGACGCTCCCGAGGGCTCGGCGACCGCGCTCAGCAGCGTCGGCGTGGCCACGACCGGCACGGAGCAGGGCACCTCCGACGCCGGTGAGGTGCTGCGCAACCGCATCATGGCGCAGGCCGAGCAGCAGCAGGCCCAGCTCGAGGCCAAGGCCCTCGCGGACGCCGAGGCCGCTGCCGTCAAGAAGGCCGAGGAAGCCGCCGCGAAGGCGCAGCAGGAGGCCGAGGCCAAGGCCGCCGCCGAGAAGAAGAAGGCGGAGGAGGAGGCCGCGAGGAAGGCCGAGGAGGCCCGGCTGGCCGAGCTGGCCAGGCAGTACACGCTGCCGACCTCCTCATACACGGTCACCTCGTCCTTCGGCCAGGCCGGCGCCATGTGGTCCTCCGGCTACCACACCGGCCTGGACTTCGCCGCGCCCACCGGCACCCTGATCAAGGCGGTCCACAGCGGCACCATCACCGAGGCGGGCTGGGCCGGCTCCTACGGCTACCGCACGATCCTCACCCTCGACGACGGCACCGAGCTGTGGTTCTGCCACCAGTCGTCGATCAGCGTCAACGTCGGGCAGAAGGTCAGCACGGGCGACGTCATCGGCCGCGTGGGCGCCACCGGCAACGTCACCGGACCGCACCTGCACTTCGAGGTCCACCCGGACGGCCAGGCGGGCGGGGTCGACCCGATGGCGTGGCTGCGCGGCAAGGGCCTCAACCCCTGACGGGCCCCCGAACCCCCTGACACCTGTTTGCGCAACCTTTGCGGCCGGATGCGGCCCGGCCCGGAATGGGCCGCTCCGGCGCGGTTGTTGATGTTGTACATGACTTCTCTGCGCACACTGGGCTCGTCCGATCTCAAGGTCTTCCCGCTCGCCCTCGGCGGCAACGTCTTCGGCTGGACCGCCGACCAGGAGCAGTCCTTCGCCGTCCTGGACGCCTACGCGGCCGCCGGAGGCAACTTCGTCGACACCGCCGACTCCTACTCGGCGTGGATCGAGGGGAACCAGGGCGGCGAGTCCGAGACGATCATCGGTAACTGGGTCAAGGCGCGGCGCAACCGCTCCGACATCGTCATCGCCACCAAGGTCAGCCAGCACCCCGACTTCCAGGGGCTGGGCGCCGCCACCATCAAGGCCGCGGCCGACGCCTCCCTCAAGCGCCTGGGCACGGACTACATCGACCTGTACTACACGCACTTCGACAAGCCGGAGGTGCCCGTCGAGGAGATCATCGGCGCGCTCGACGAGCTGGTGAGGGCGGGCAAGGTACGGCACATCGCCGCCTCGAACATCTCCGCCGAGCGGCTGACGGCCTCCCTGGACTTCTCCGAGCGCGAGGGCCTGGCCCGCTACGTGGCCCTCCAGCCGCACTACAACCTGGTCTCGCGCGACACCTACGAGGGCGAGCTGCAGGGCGTGGCCGAGCGGGCCGGTCTGGCCGCCGTCCCGTACTTCGCGCTCGCCTCCGGCTTCCTGACCGGCAAGTACCGGCCCGGTACGACGGTGGACAGCGCGCGGGCCCAGGGTGCCGCCAAGCACCTGGACACCGAGCGCGGCCGGAAGGTCCTCGCCGCCCTCGACGAGGTCGCCCGGGCCCACGACGCCGAGGTCGCCACGGTGGCCCTGGCCTGGCTCGCGGCCCGGCCGACGGTGGTCGCCCCGATCGCCTCGGCGCGGACGGTGCGGCAGCTCCCGGCGCTGCTGGGAGTGGCGGAGCTGCGGCTGACGGAGGAGGAGACCGGCAAGCTGACGCAGGCGTCGGCGTAAACCGGGCGCCGCCCCGGCCCCCGGGCCCCTACGGCTGTGTCCGGTACGGGTTGTACGGGTTGTGTGGGGTGTGCGGGCCGTACGAGGGGTACGGTGCCGCCGGCCCGTACGACCTGTACCCCGGGGGCTGCACGGGCACCCCGTGCACCCCGTACACCGGCCAGGGCGCCGCGACCACCGGCACCGTCATCCTGGCCGCGTGGTTCAGCGCGGGCTGCGCCACCTCCCGCCTGCGCCACAGCGCGTGCAGCAGCTGCTGTTCCCGTACGCCGAAGTCGGCACCGGCCCGCCCCCGGCGGCCCCGGTGCCGCAGGAACGCCAGCGAGGTGGCGTACGCCCCGTACTCGGCGACCGTCCGCGCCGCGGCCTTGCCGAAGTGGCGCCGGGCGTGGTCCCGGGCCAGCCGGCGGGCCCGTAGGGAGCCGAGGGCGAGCGGTTCGGCCGGGGTGAGCCAGCCGGCGGCGGCGTACGCGGGCAGCTCCTCGCGCACGGTCCTCAGCTCCCGCTGCCGGGTCCAGATGACCAGCCAGGTCAGCAACCCGAACGCGGGCACCATGAAGGCGCCGTAGACCGCGAGGAAGCCGTACGGGCCGAAAGTCGCCGAGCCGTTCCACAACGCGTGCATGCCCATGGCGAGAATCAGCCCGGCCAGGGGCAGCAGTGCGCGCCGCACCCGCTGGCGGTCTCCGGACAGCGCGGCGACGCCGAAGCCGATGCCGGTGAGCACGGTGAACAGCGGGTGCGCGAACGGCGACATGATGACGCGCACGAAGAAGGTCGCCGCGGTGACGGAGGTGATGCCCCCGTCGCCGTTGAGCTGGTCGGTGCCGAAGGCGTTGCCGAGGTAGAGGATGTTCTCGGTGAACGCGAAGCCGGTCGCGGTCACCCCGGCGACGACCACCCCGTCGACGATGCCGGTGAAGTCGCGTCTGCGGAAGAGGAAGAGCAGCAGGACGGCGGCGGCCTTCGCGGACTCCTCCACGACCGGCGCTATCACGGTCGCGCCGAGGGTGTCCGCTCCGGACGGGTCGGCGGTCGCCGTGGCTATCCAGTGGGTGGCGAAGCTGTTGGCGACGATCGCGATGAGCGCCGCCGCGCACGCGCCCCAGGCGAAGGCGAACAGCATGTTCCGCCAGGGGCTGGGCTCGACCCGGTCCAGCCAGCGGAAGGCGGCCAACAGCAGGGGCACGGGCAGCACCGCGAGCCCGAGCCCGACGAGGAACCCCTCGGTGCCGGTCTCCCGGCGCACCAGGGCCAGGATGACCAGCCCGGAGAGCACGAGCAGGGTGATCAGGGCGCCGTACTTGACCCAGCGCCGCTGCCACCAGTACGCGTGCCGCGAGGCGACGCCGGGGGGATGAGGGTGATGAGCAGGAGGATGCGTCGGGTACGGGGGAAAGGCGGCCACGGCATCGACCCTAACGAGGTCACTGCGGTTGCGGGTCTTCGCGCTGTACGCGACGGAAGAGCAGATCGTTCACCACATGGCCCTGGTCCAGTCCCTGCTCCTCGAAACGGGTCAGCGGCCGGAAGCCGGGGCGTGGCGCGAAACCGCCGCCGGGCCGCGTGTTCTCGAAGTCCGGGTGCGCGGTCAGCACGTCGAGCATCTGCTCGGCGTACGGCTCCCAGTCCGTCGCGCAGTGCACGAGCGCCCCGGGCCGGAGCCGGGCGGCGGCCAGCGTCAGGAACTCCGGCTGGATCAGCCGCCGCTTGTGGTGCCGCTTCTTGGGCCAGGGGTCGGGGAAGTAGACGCGCAGCCCGTCCAGGGAGCCGGGGGCGAGCATCTCGCGCAGCAGGATGATGGCGTCGCCGTTGGCGACCCGGACGTTGGTGAGACCGTCATGGTCGGCGAGGTTCAGGAGATTGCCCTGGCCCGGGGTGTGCACGTCGACGGCGAGGATGTTGGTGTCCGGGTCCGCGGCCGCCATCTCGGCGGTGGCCTCGCCCATTCCGAAGCCGATCTCCAGCACGACGGGGTTCGTGTTCCCGAACAGCTCGGCCAGGTCGATCACCCGCTGCCCGTCGATGTCCAGCCCCCACTTGGGCCACAGCCGCTGCAGCGCGTCGGCCTGCCCCGCTGTCACCCGGCTCCGGCGCGGCTGGAAACTCCGGATGCGCCGCTCGAAGTGCGACCCGGCCGGATCGGCCTGGGGCCCGTCGGGAAAACGCGGCTCGCCCTTGGCCCGGGTGTGCCGGACCGACACACCGGGGATGTGCCGGGGCCGCTCACCGGAGGCGGGAGCCTGGGGGGTGTTCAGGAAGTCAGTCACAGTGGGAACGATTTTACGGGGAGAGCTCTACGGGGAGAGGCGGACGGACCAGCGCGTTCAGCGCACGTACGGATCGCCGCTTCGGCAGCACGGTCCCGCCCGGCAGCGATCGTCACCCCGCCGCCGCCGGCGCACCCAAGTGATCGTCACCCCACCACCGCCAGCACACCCAGCGCACGCCGCGCCACCTCCCGCCCGATCGGCAGCGAAGCGGTGGCCGCGGGCGAGGGAGCGTTCAGCACGTGCACGGCCCGGGGCCCCTCCCGGATCAGGAAGTCGTCCACCAGCGTCCCGTCTCGCAACACCGCCTGCGCCCGCACCCCCGCGGCCGCCGGTACCAGGTCCTCCTCCCGCACCCCGGGCATCAGCCTGCGCACCGCCTGGGTGAACGCCCCCTTCGACACCGACCGCCGCAGCTCCCCGGCTCCGTACCGCCAGTGCCGCCGCGCGATCCGCCACGACCCGGACCAGCCGAGCGTCCCCGCCAGCTCCCGGGGCCGTACGACCCCCCAGCCATACCCTTCGCGTGCGAGCGCCGGCACCGCGTTGGGCCCGATGTGCACACCGCCGTCGATCCCGCGCGTGAGATGCACGCCGAGGAACGGGAACGCCGGGTCCGGCACCGGATACACCAGCCCCCGCACCAGCTCCGGCCGCGCCAGCTCGTAGTACTCCCCGCGGAACGGCACGATCCGCACGCCCGGCTCGTCCCCGGTCAGCCGCGCCACCTCGTCGCAGTACAGTCCCGCGCAGTTGACCAGCACGCGCGCGCGTACGACATCGCCGCGCCCGGTCCGTACGGCCACCCCCAGCTCCGGCCGCCGGTCCACCCGCACGACCCGCGCCCCGTACCGGATCTCCGCTCCCGACGCGTCCGCCAGCTGCCGTGCCACCGCCGTGAAGTCGCAGATCCCCGTCGTCCCGACGTGGATCGCGGCCAGTCCGCGCACCTCGGGCTCGTACTCCTCGATCTGCGCGGGGCCCAGCTCGCGCACCGGGATGCCGTTCTCCCGGCCGCGCTGCACCAGCGCGTGCAGCCGGGGCAGCTCCTCCCGTCCGGTCGCCACGATCAGCTTGCCGGTGACGGCGTGCGCGATGCCGTACTCCGCGCAGAACTTGACCATCTCGGCGGCGCCCCGCACCGCGTACCGCGCCTTCAGCGAGCCCGGCCGGTAGTAGATCCCGCTGTGGATCACCCCGCTGTTGCGTCCCGTCTGGTGCCGGGCCGGGCCCTGCTCCTTCTCCAGCACGGTCACGCGCGTGCCCGGCGCGGCGCGCGTGATCGCGTACGCCGTCGACAGGCCGACGATCCCACCACCGATCACCAGCACGTCACAGTCGTAAGCGATCTCCGCCCGCACCTGCTCCACCTCCCGCACCCATAGTGCACTGTGCCACCGACAACGCCTGTGGACCGGGAGTGGCGCGGTACCGGCCCGGCTCAGGCCGGTGCCACCAGCAGGGGCCGCGCCCGTTCGCGCAGCTCGGCCACGCGGGGTTCGTCGCCGTAGGGCTCCAGCCGGTGCAGGAGGTCCTTGACGTATTCCGTGGTGCGCGCCGACGAGATGCGTCCGGCGACCTCCACCGCCCGCACGCCCTGCTCGCAGGCGGCGTCCAGGTTGCCCGACTCCAGTTCGGCGACCGCCGAGACGACCAGCCTCAGGCCGTGCGAGCGGACGAACTCCTCCGTCGGCTTCGACAGCGCCTGCTCGGTGAAGCGGCGGACCTGGCGGGGGGCCTTCAGGTCGCGGTAGCACTCGGCGGCGTCGGCGGCGAACCGGTCGTAGCCGTAGAAGCCGAGCCAGGACGGGTCGCTGTCGCCGTCGCGGGAGCGCTCCAGCCAGCTCTCGGCCGCCTTCAGGGCGGCGCCGGCCGCCTGGGCGTCGCCCGCGCGCGCGTGTGCGCGTGCCTCGACGAGCCGGAAGAAGCTCATGGTGCGGGCGGTGGCCAGGCCCCGGTTGCGCTCCAGGGCGGCCTGGGCGAGGTCGACCCCTTCGTCGCCGAAGCCGCGGTAGGTCGCCTGCAGGGACATCGACGCCAGGACGTAGCCCCCGAGAGGCACGTCGGCCGCCGCGCGCGCGAGGCGCAGCGCCTGGATGTAGTACCTCTGCGCGGCCTCCTGCTGGCCGGTGTCGAAGGCCATCCACCCGGCGAGACGGGTGAGTTCGGCGCTGGCGCCGAACAGGGCCCGGCCGACCTCGTCGGAGTAGGAGCCGAGCAGCAGCGGCGCCGCCTCGACCCGCAGGCACTCCGGCACCATCGACGAACGCCAGTCGCCGCCCCCGTACTTGGAGTCCCAGCGCCTGGCGTCCTCGGCGGCCTCCCGCAGCTTCTGCACATCGCTGTGGCCGACTTTGAGCGGTGCACCGGAGCCCTCCGCGGGGCCGGCCTCGCGCGCCACCGAACTGTCGGCCGGGGTTATCAACCACCGTGAGGCGGGCGTTGCGTATGCGCTCACTGCGAACGATCCGGCGAGCGACTGCCAGATGCCGCCGGAGCCGGCCCGGCGGCCGGCCAGGTCGAGCCGGTACAGCTCCGTCGCCGACTTCACCGCCTGGCCGACGTCCCTGGGGAAGGCGAGGCCCACCTCGGGTGCGGGATCCGCGTCCGCCAGGCCGATCTCGTGGAGCGGCACCGGGCGGCCGAGCTTCTGGCCGATGGCGGCCGCGATGAGGTGCGGCGCCGCACCCTGCGGCACCATCCCCTTCGAAACCCAGCGCGCCACCGAGGTCTTGTCGTAGCGAAGAGTCAACCCGCGTTGGGCACCGAGGTCGTTGACGCGCCGCGCGAGTCCTGCGTTGCTGATGCCCGCGAGGGCGAGAACGGCGCCGAGCTTTTCGTTCGGCCCGCGTTGCTCCCTGGACATGCGCCACCCCTCGACACAGACGGCTGCCGCGCTGGCATAACCACGCGGCATTCGTAAACCCAGCGTAGTTCGCCGCATCCCAAGCGTTAAGGGGCATTCTTCCGGATGGCGGGATTGTGGCCCGCACGGAAGTACGGGACCTGCACGCAGGGTTGCGGCGCGCTCCCGGCATGTGGCCGTGCGCCTGTCCGTGCGCTCTTCTCCGGCCACCGGGGGAGCGGTTCCATGGTCCTGCGTGGGTCGGCCCGCTGTACTGGATCCAGTGGGCTGGGGGACACCGCCGCCTCCATCCCCGCGGGCGGCGGAACGGTCCGGGGGGCGAACTCCGCCTCCCGGACCGTCTGTTGTACGCGTGATGCGCACAGCGTGTACGGAGCGTGCGGCACGCCTGATCCCGCGACGCCGAATTGGCCGAAAAACACCCCTGCCTTCCGTCGGCGATTGCGGCTCTCACCACGGCACTTGGCGGCGCGAAGGGTATTGATAGGAGCGCATCAGGGGGCGCATTCGCGTCGCAGCGGCCTTGTGCGGTAAGGGCGTTCACTGCTGTCGGGGCGGGCGCGCGGGGGCGCGCGCAGCACGCCGAAGGCGGCTCCGCCTCCCCTCCGGCGCGCCTCCTTCATGGCAGCATGGGGGACCGGTTCGTGCGGTGCACGGGTTTCCCACAGGCTGTGGAGGCGTCGATGCGGTGGTTGGTGGGATGGAGCAGCGCCGCCGCGGGGACCGCCGGGACCGGCTCCGCGGGCGCCACCGGATACGACGGACAGACCGTGCACCCGGTGGGCTCCCAGCCGCTGTGGGGCGACCCCGACCCGCTGTGGGCGGTCGGCGACTGGCGCCCGGACGAGGTCCGGGTGGTGCGGGCCGACGACCGGACCGCCATCGCGGTGCTCGGCACCTGCGGAGCCTCCGACGAACAGCTGCGGGTCGGCCTGCTCGCCGCGCGCGGCGGCGCGCTGCGGCACCTGACCGCCTGGCCCGGCAGCTACACCGCCGTCGTGCGGGTGGGCCGCCGCGTCACCGTCTGCGGCGATCTCGCCGGTGCCCGCCCGGTGTTCCACGCCCCCTGGGCCGGCGGCACGGCGTACGCGACGGCCGCGCTGCCGCTGGCCGATCTCATCGAGGCCAACCTCGACTTCGGGCACCTGGCCGCCCTGCTGGCCGCCCCCGACGTACCGGCCGCGCTGCACGACTCCACGCCGTACGACGGCGTACGGCGCATTCCGCCGGGGCACGCACTGATCCTGCGCGCGGGGGCGCGTGAGATCGCCGGGTACGAGCCGGTCGCCTCACTCGCGGTGGCGGCGCCCCCCGCCGACCCGGACAGCGCGGTCGCCGCGGTGCGCGACGCCCTGGTGGAGGCCGTCCGCACCCGCCTGTCCGCGCCCCGGCACGTGCCCGACCTCGACCCCGGCCCGGTGCCCGGCATGGGACCCGCCGAGCGCCGCGCGGCCCGCGGGATGCCGGTGCCCGGCATCGGCGCCGACCTGTCCGGGGGGCCGGCCTCGGGCACGCTGGCCCTGCTGGCCGCCGGGCTCCCCGGCATGCCGGGCACCCTGCTGGGCCACGGCACCGGAGCCGGCGAGCGCCTGCTGGCCGTCACCTTCAACGACCTCACGGCCACCGGACGCGAGGCCGAACTCGAACGCGCCGGAACGCTCGCGGCGGGCCCGCGCCTGCACCACGTGGTGGTGACCGGCGGCGAGGACGTCCTGCCCTACGCCGACCTCGACGGCCCCCTGACCGACGAACCGGGCCCGTCCCTGGTCACGGCGGCCCGGCACCGCGCGCGGCTCGCCTCCGGCAGCGCCGACCACTTCACCGGCTACGGCGCCCGGCAGGTCCTGGACGCCCACCCCGCACGCCTGGCCGACCTGCTGATGGACCGCAAGCGCCGCCACCTGGTCCGGCCCGTCGCCGCACTCGCCAAGGCCGACGGATCGGTCATGGTCCCCGCGCGCGTGTACGGCGCGGCACGGCGACTGGCACGGACCCCTTACCGCGCGGGACTCGACCTGCTCGCCGAGCGGCTGCTGCACCGCCGCTTCGACGAGCCCCAGGGCGCCGTGGGAGCGTCGCTGGCCGCCCTCACCTGGGCCAGACCCGGGCCCGCGGCCCGGTGGCTGACCGGGGAGGCACTGGCTGAAGTATCGGTTCGCCTGCAGAGGGCGTCGGGCCGTTCCGCGGTGGGGCCCGGACAGCGGCCGGGCGACCATCGCGCGCGTGCCGCCCTCGCCCGGCAGGCGGCGGACCTGCGCGTCCTGGAGCAGGCCGCCGAGATCCGCTCCCAGCGGCTGCACATGCCGTTCCTCGACAACCAGGTCGTCCGCGCCTGCCGCGCCCTGCCGGAGGCCCTGCGGGTGCAGCCCGGAGCGCGGGCGGCGATCCTGCGCACGGCTCTCCAGGGCGCCGGAGTGGGCGACCTGCCGCCCGGCTGGGGCGCCCCCTCGCACGCCTCGGCGGCGGCCGCCGCCCGCACGGGCCTGCGCGTGGCCGTCAACGACCTGGTGGACCTCTTCGCCGCACCCCTGCTCGCCGAGGCCGGCCTGGTGGAGGCCCGCGTGGTGCGCAAGGCCCTGCGCGCGGCGGCCCAGGGCGAACCCCTCCCGCTGGACGGACTCGCGGACCTCGTGTCCCTGGAACTGTGGCTGCGCCGCCTGCTCTCCCGCCGCGGCACCTGCTGGACCGGCACGCCCGCGCGTGCCCGCGCGGTACCGGCGGGAATCGCCCCGCGACGGAGCGCACTGGCCTCCGGCGGCTGAGCGGACACGGCCCGGTGGCCGACGAGGACCGCGGGGAGGGGAGCGGCAGGTCCGGCGCCGCCGTTCACCCGGAGCCCCACGGACGCACCCCGCCGGCGCACACGGAGAAGGACACCCCGCCCACCCGACCGTCAGGTCGTCGACCCGATTCGGCGCCGCAGGCGGAGCACGCGTGGTGGAGACCGACGGCCACGGAGCAGTCGCCGTGTCCGGTCACCTAGCGCCCCCGCCCGTTCAGCTCGGCTCCGACCGCGACTGCCACATCGCCCGCCGACCGGTCCCCGGCGGCAGGGCCCTCACCCGCCCGCGGGGAC
>NZ_POTZ01000729.1 GCF_003236365.1 Streptomyces sp. NTH33 | reverse complement strand
GCCAACTGCTTCACCAGGGCGAAAGCCGAGTTGTACTGCCCCGCCAACCCGTCCGGCGCCAGATCCGCCACCAGCGGCGCGACCGTCGGCGACAGCATCGCCTCACCGAGCCCGAACAGCGCGTACGTCGACACGAACGCGGCCGTGGCCATCACTTGACTGCCGTGCCCGAGCCCCGCGTACGCCGCCGCGGCCCACGCGAGCGCCCAGATCAGCCCCACCGCCGCGATCACCCGCGACCGCCTCCGCCGCTCGACGAACTTCAGCACCGCGAACTGCGCCACCACGATCACCAACGTGTTCGCGGCCAGCGCGGTCCCCAGCATCGACGTCGAGACACCGGCGGCCTCCACGCCGTACGCGCTCAGCCCCGACTCGAACTGTCCGTAGCAGGCGAAGAACAGCACGAAGCCCAGCACGCACAGCTGCACCATGGCCCGGTTCCCGAGCAGCTGCTTCCAGCTGCCCGTCGCCGACGGCCCGGCCCCCGCCGATGCGTCCCCGATCCGGGGCGAGTGCGGCATGCGCACCGTCGACATCAGCACGACCAGCGTCAGGAACACCGCCGCCTCGATCGCGAACAGCAGCGTGAAGGAGAAGACCCGAGTGGTGTCGACGAGGTGCCCCCCGATGAGGCCGCCCACACCCAGTCCCAGGTTCTGCAGGAAGAACTGCGTCGCGAACGCCCGCGACCGCGTCCGGTCCGTCGAGCAGTCCACGATCATCGTCGCCAGCGCCGGCTGCATCACGGCCTGCCCCGCGCCGAGCGCCGCCGCCGACAGCAGTACGGCTCCGGCGCCCGCCGCCAGCCCCAGGCTCAGCGCGCCCAGCGCGGCCGTGACCAGGGCGGCGAGCAGGACCGGCAGCGGGCCGCGCCGCACGATCGCCCGGCCGGCGAACGGCAGCACGATCAGCGCGGCCACGGCGAAGACGGCGAGGACGAGCCCCGCCGTCATGGCCCCCAGCCCCCGCACCTGCGCCACATAGACGTACAGGTAGGGGACGGTGAAGCCGAGCCCGAACGCGCTGAGTGCGTTGCCCACGTGGATCCGGCGCATCGCTGCGCCCATCGCCCTGGTCACGTTCACCTCTCTCTTGCTCTCTCTGTCTCTCTTGGCGGATGGTTGAAGTACTCAGCAGTTAGAACTGAAGACTTAGAAGCTAAATTTCGACGCTGAAGAGTACATCTTGAAGGACTTCAATGCCAAGCCGAGGCGTGCCATACTGCGCCCATGGGCGACACCCCCGGCACCAGCACCGGCACCGAACCGACACTCGAAGAGCAGATCGCCGCCTACCAGCGCGAGTTCCAGGACCTCGACCCCCAGGTCGAGCAGATCGTCTCCGCGTTGTCCCGGCTCAACCGCCGGATGAACGTCGCCTACGGCCGGCAGACCGCCGCGCTCGGCATTACCAACGCCGACTGGGAGGTTCTCAAGGTCCTCGTCCTGTCCGGCGCCCCCTACCGCATGGGCCCGAGCGACCTCGCCAAGCGCCTCGGCCTGACCCCGGCCGCGATGACCCACCGCATCGACCGGATGGTCGCCGAGGGCCTGGTCACCCGGGAGCGCGACGAGTCCAACCGCGTCCGTGTCATCGTGGAGCTGACCCCCGCCGGCCGTGAGAAGTGGCTCGAGGCCATGCGCCTGGCCACGGTCTTCGAAGGCGATCTCCTCCAGGACCTGTCCCCGGCGGAGCGCACGGCCCTCGGCGAGGTCCTGATCAGGTTGCTCCGCCGCGTGGAGCACGCCCAGCCGGACGCCGGCGGACGGCTCAGCGACCTCGACTGAAAAAATCTTGACGAGGACGGTTGACAGCCCCCCGCCGGATCCGTAACGTTCTTCGGGTTGCCGCAGAGAAGTAACGCCTCTACGGCAGCACCTCCCGCCGCATGAGCGGCAAAAACCACAAGCATGATCTCCCAGCCGGGTTTTTTTCGGCGTGTCCGAAATTCAATTCACGCAGGGGACTCGTCGACCCCGAAACGGAACTCCGAGAGTCCGATTGGGAATCGCCGAGAGGATCCGCTAAGGTTTGAGACGTCGGAACGGCCCAACGGCCGTGAAGGCAAACCCCGCTGACTGGGGGTCAGGTCGAAAAGGGATCTGATAGAGTCGGGTCCGCCGGAAAGGGAAACGCGAGAGCGGGAACCCGGAAAGCGCCGAGGAAATCGGGTCGGGAAGATCTGATAGAGTCGGAAACACCGAAGGGAAGCGCCCGGAGGAAAGCCCGCGAGGGTGAGTACGAAGGAAGCGTCCGTTCCTTGAGAACTCAACAGCGTGCCAAAAATCAACGCCAGATATGTTGATACCCCGTCTCCGGCCGGAT
>NZ_POTZ01000728.1 GCF_003236365.1 Streptomyces sp. NTH33 | reverse complement strand
TTCTTGTCCCACCCCCTGTTGAAAGAGGTACCGCAACAATGCGTACGCAGAAATGTCACGGCCGCAGCCATGACGCGGCCATGACATTTCTGCGTACGCATTGTTGCGGTACCTCTTTCAACAGGGGGTGGGACAAGAAGGGGCGCGGGGAACTGCGCGCCCGGCCACGGACGACCCGCGGCCCGGAGGCGGCCTCCAGACCCCGGACCGTCCGCATTCCGGCTCGACCGGCGGAGCTATCCGCGGTTCTGCTTCCACTCGGCCTGCGCCTTGTTCAGCTGGTCGGCCATCGTGTCCAGGAACTGCTTGGCGGTCATCCTGCCGAGCATCACCTTCTGGAAGTTGGGCTCGTTGTCGGCCTTGGAGATGGTGTTCCAGTCGGGCAGGTAGTACGGCAGCTGCACGATCTTCGTGTTCTCGCCGTTGAGCGCCTGCGCGGCCAGCCTGGTCGGCTCGGCCTGCTGGATCCAGTCGTCCTGGGCCGCGTCGACGTTGACGGGCACCTGTCCGGCGGACTCGTTGAACTTGGAGTTCTCCGCGGCCGAGGCGGCGAACTCGATGAACTTCCAGGCGGCCGCCTTGTTCTTGCTCGCCTTGAACAGGCCGAGCCCGTCGACCGGGTTGGACACCTGCACCCGGGTGCCGTCGTTCAGCGTCGGGTTCGGCAGACCCCGGAACCTGTCCTTGCCCAGCGCCTTCAGGTGGTCCTGGTAGGAGCCGAGGTTGTGGCTCAGCATGCCGATGGTGCCGCTGTCCCACTGGGCGACCATCTTGGTGAAGTCGTTGTTGACGTCGGCGGACGGGGTGCTCTTCTTGTAGAGCGCGACGTACTTCTCCAGCGCCGCCACGTTCTTGGGGTCGTTGACGGTGGTCTTGTCGCCGTTCCAGAACGAGGTGATGCCGGTCTGCCCGTACATCGCGTCCAGGGCCGGCGCGATGGAGCCCTCGCCGCCGCGGATGGTGAAGCCGAACTCGTTCTTGCCCTGATTGGTGAGCTTGCCGGCGGCCTTGTAGAACTTGTCCCAGGTGGTCGGCTCGTCCAGGCCGGCCTTCTTGAACAGGTCGGTGCGGTACCACAGCGTGCCGTTGTTCACGGAGGTCGGCACGTGGTAGAGGGTGTCGCCGCCGCCCGCCGCCCTGCTGGTGCCGAGCACGTTCTCGCTCAGCTTGCCGTTCAGCGGGCTCTTCTCCAGCCGGCCGTCCAGCGGCTCCAGCGCGCCCTGGGCCGCGATCTCGGCGAGGAACGCGGTGCCCACGCCGCCCACGTCGGGCAGGCCGCCGCCCTGGATGGCGGTGTCGTACTTGGACTGGGCGTTGGCGGCCGGGATGCCGACGTACTTGACCTTGATGTCCGGGTTCTTCTTCTCGAAGTCAGCGATGATCTGCTTCCAGATGTCGGTGCGCACACCGCCGTTGTTGTCCCAGAAGGTGATCTCGCCCTTGCCCGAGCCCTCGGAGCCCTTGCTCTTCCCCGAGCCGCTGCCGTCGTCACCGCACGCGGTGGCGGTCAGCGCGAGCACGGAACCCAGGGCGACGGCCAGGGCGGCGCGCCTGCTTCTACGGATGTTGATCTTCATTGATCGGCTCTCTTCTTCTGGATCCAACTCGGAGGGTGACGCTGTGGGGGGCGAGGACGAGGCGGCCGCCGTGGGCGCACATCCGGGGTAAGCGCTTGCTATGAGGATGTGCCACAGTGACTCCTTATGGGCCTCGGGGCGGAACGGGTTACAGAACTGTGATGCGGAACAGGGTGAAGTCGGCGGCGCCGGCGTGTCCCCGGCCGGCCGGGGCGGCGGCGAACAGGCCGAGCAGGGCGCCGACCCAGCGCCACGGGGTGGCGGCGAAGACCTGGCCGGAGGGCCGGAAGCCGTCGCCGACGTCGGCGAGGAACCGGCAGCGGGCCCCGGCGCCGGCCTCGATACGCAGCCGGGCACGCCCGTCGGGCGCGTGCCGGGGGTGGCCGGCGTCCCGCTCGGACGCGGCGGCGGCCTCCGCGAACCGGTGCACGAGGTGGACCTGCCCGTCCGTGCCCCGCTGCAGCCCGATCCAGCCGTAGGCGTCCCCGAGGACGGCCAGCCCGGCCCGCGCGCCCGGGGCCCCGGCGTGCAGGACGAGGTCGACCTCGACGGCCACCGTCCTGCCGGGCAGCCGCTGGGTGAGCACGTTCGGCAGCCTCCGCAGGTCGTGCGCGTCGGCCGAGCGGACGCAGACCGGCCGCAGGCCGTCGCCGGAGTGCCGGGTGACCCACCCCTCCCGGGGGTTGGCCGTCCACTGCCACTGCCGGCCGAAGCGCCCGCCGGGGAAGTCGTCGTCGGTGGCGGGGGCGGCGGG
>NZ_POTZ01000727.1 GCF_003236365.1 Streptomyces sp. NTH33 | reverse complement strand
CCCGGCCCCGCCCTCGTTCCCGTCCTCGTCGTCGGCGCCGGTCCCACCGGGCTGTTCCTGGCCGGTGACCTCGCCGCCGCCGGCGTCCCCGTCACCCTCGTCGAGAAGCGGCCGCACCGGATCAGCAACCTGTCCCGCGCCTTCGTCCTGCACGCCCGCACCCTCGAACAGCTCGACGCCCGCGACCTCGCCGACGGCCTGGAGGCCGCAGGCCGCCCCCTCGACCGGCTCCAGTTCTTCGGCCGGCTCGCCATCGACCTCGGCGACCTGCCCTCCCGCTTCCACCACGTGCTCGTCCTGCCGCAGTACGAGGTGGAGGGGGCCCTGGAGCGGCGCGCCGCCAAGGCGGGCGTGGACTTCCGGTACGAGACCGAGGTGACCGGCCTGACCCAGGACGCGGACGGCGTGACGGTCCGGGTCCGCACACCCGACAGCAGGCCGGAGTCGCTGCGCGCGGCGTACGTCGTCGGCGCGGACGGGATGCGCAGCCGCGTGCGCGAGGCGGTCGGTCTGCCGTTCCCGGGGCGCTCGGTGATCCGTTCCGTCCTCCTCGCGGACGTACGGCTCGCCGAGCCGCCGAAGACCCTGCTGACCGTCAACGCCGTCGGCGACGCCTTCGCCTTCCTCGCGCCCTTCGGCGACGGCTACTACCGCGTCATCGCCTGGCGCCGCGGCACCGCCATCGCCGACAGCGCACCCGCCGACCTCGACGAGATCAGGGAGATCACCCGGCTCGCCCTCGGCCGCGACTTCGGCATGCACGACGCCCGCTGGCTGTCCCGCTTCCACAGCGACGAGCGCCAGGCGCCCGCCTACCGCGTCGGCCGGGTCTTCCTCGCCGGCGACGCCGCCCACGTGCACAGCCCGGCCGGCGGTCAGGGCATGAACACCGGTCTGCAGGACGCCGCCAACCTGAGCTGGAAGCTCGCCCAGGTCGTCACCGGGCACGCGCCCGAGGCGCTCCTCGACACCTACGAGGCCGAACGCCACCCCGTCGGCAGGTCCGTGCTGCGCAGCAGCGGCGGCATCATCCGGCTCGCCATGGCCCGCGGCCCCTGGGCCCTGGCCCTGCGCGCCGTGCTCGTCACCGTCCTCGACAAGATCGGCCCGGTCCGCCGCGGGGCCGCCGGGCGGATCACCGGCATCGGCTACCGCTATGCCGCGCCCCGGGGCGCCCACCGCCTGGTCGGCACCCGTGTCCCGGACGTCGCCCTCGCCAGCGGCGGCCGCCTTTACGAGGCCCTGCGCGGCGGCCGGTTCGTGCTGATCGCCCCGCGGACGCACCCGGTCGGCCGGGACCGGTCCGGCCGGCTGACCGCGGAGCGCTGGGCGAGCGGGCGCCGTACGGCCGTGCTGGTCCGCCCCGACGGCTACGTCGCCTGGGCCGCGGACACGGCCGACGAGACCGCGATCGAGGCCGCGCTCACCGCCCACGTGGGCTGAGCGGCCCCTCGGTCGGCGGTCCTTCGGCCGGTAGCCCCTCGGTCGGCGGTCCTTCGGCCGGTAGCCCCTCGGCCGGCGGTCCTTCGGCCGGTAGCCCCTCGGTCGGCGGTCCTTCGGCCGGTAGCCCCTCGGTCGGCGGTCCCTCGTCCAGCAGCCCCTCGGCCGGGCAGCCGTTACGCCTGCGTCCCCGCCGTCCCGGCCAGCAACTCCCGCAACAGGTCGGCCAGTTGACCGGCCCGCTCGGCGTCCAGGGCGGACAGTGCCTCCGTCTGCGCGGCGAGGCCCGCGCCGACCGCCTCGTCGATGAGCCGCAGGCCCTTGTCGGTCAGGGTCACCTGCAGACCGCGGCGGTCGTGCGGATCGGGGGAGCGGCGCAGCAGGCCCGCGGCCTCCAGTTTGTCCAGGCGGCCGGTCATCCCGCCCGTGGTGAGCATGAGCGTCGCCGAGAGCTGCCGGGGGGAGAGGGTGTAGGGGGCGCCGGAGCGGCGCAGGGTGGCGAGCACGTCGAACTCGCCGCGCGAGATCCCGTACGGGGCGTACGCCTTCTCCATGCGCTCGCCCATCGCCCGCGACAGCCGGAAGATCCGCCCGAAGACCTCCATCCCGGCGGTGTCCAGATCGGGCCGTACGGCCGCCCACTGGTCGGTGATCGCGTCGACGGCGTCCCGGCGCCGCTGCGGACGTGCACTCATGGGTCGAGTATCCGCCGTCGCACGGTCGCCTGCAAGAAAGTAGCTCTAAGCTAAGTAGCTTAGAACTAAGCTACTTGCATGCTTTCTGTGCCGACCCCGTCGCGCCGTCCCGCCGCCCTGCTCCTCACCGCCCTCGCCCCTGTCTCCTGGGGCACCACCTACGCCGTCACCAGCGAGTTCCTCCCGCCCGACCGGCCCCTCCTC
>NZ_POTZ01000726.1 GCF_003236365.1 Streptomyces sp. NTH33 | reverse complement strand
GGGGCGGGGACCGGGGCGGAGGAATTCGGCATGGCGTCACCGTCGTCCGGCCGCCGGTCCGCGGTCCAACACCTGATCCGGCGCGATTGACGCACCCGCGTTGTAAGTTCGGCCCGTGCCCGCCGAACCTGGACCGTCCGCCTTCGCGGAGGGAATCGCCCCCCGGCTGCTCCGTGCCTTCGTCGCCGTGGCCGAGGAGCTGCACTTCACCCGTGCCGCCGCCCGGCTGTACGTCGCCCAGCAGGCCCTCAGCCGGGACATCCGGCGGCTCGAGCGGGAACTGGGTGCCGTGCTGTTCGTACGGAGCACCCGGCAGGTCGTGCTGACCGCCGAGGGCGCCCGGCTGCTGCCGTACGCCCGCCGGGTGCTCCAGGCGCAGCGGGAGCTGCTCGACGCCTTCGGCCGGGGCGGTCCGGAACGGCCGCTGTTCGTGGACGTCAACAGCCCGGGACTGTTCGGGGAGCGGGTGCTGGACCGGGCGCGCGCACTCGCCCCCGATCTCGAACTGATGACCCGTTTCGAGAGCGGTCTGACCGGTGCCGCCGCCGAGATGCTGGCCGGCCGGCTCGACGCGTCGTTCGGGCGGTTCGCCGGGCTCGACCCCGCGGTCCGAAGCCGGCTGCTGCACCAGCCCGCGCGGTACGAGCGGATGGCCGTGATCCTGCCCGAGGACCACCGGCTCGCGCATCTGGCCGAGGTGCCGCTCGACGCGCTGGCGGGAGAGCGCGTGTACGCGGGTGCGGGCAATCCGCGCACGCCGGAGTGGACCGACCTCGCACGTCGCCTGTTCGAGGGGCGTGGCATCGAGATCGCACCGCCCGCGCCCCTCGCGATCGGGGTGGCGGAGTTCCGCCGGATCATGGCCAAACACCGCACACCTGTTCTGACCGTCGTGGACTTTCCGGCCATGCCGCAGACGGTCCTGCGGCCCCTGACCGACCCCGTTCCGCTCTCCCCTGTGTCACTGGTGTGGCGAAAAGGGCTGGTTCATCCCGGATTGGATGCACTCAGGCGTTCTGTGAACGAACTGGCGAGCGAGGAAGGGTGGCTCATGCGGCCGACGAACGGTTGGATTCCGGCCATGGACGCGCATGTGATGGCGGCCTGCACCTGAGACGGATCTCCACGCCATGTCCCCATGCGATACATTCGGGGACCCGGGTGCACTGTGATAAAGGGGACGCTCGTGTTGAGTTGGGGGCTCGGCCCGACGGCTGGTACGTAGGCCCGGATTCGTATGCTTCTTTGGTAGTGATGCCCCTTGGGGGGGAAGTAAGTGCGCGTCGATAAATGGCGGGATAACGCCCAACCGAGCGGGTCCGGTTCAGCGTCCGGGGGTCTCCGCGGGACAGGCGGGCCCATACACCCGAGCGGGGCGTTCGACTCCGGTGACGCCTCCGGCGCGGAGCCGGAATCCGGCCACCCCTCCGGCACGCCGCCGGCTCCGGAGGGCCGGGCAGGGTGGCCGGAAGCCGATGGCCGTGGTCGTACGGCGGCCTGGCCGGGGTTCCGCCCCGACGGTGAGGGCGGCTACCGGCCGGGAGCGGGCGGACACCCCGCTCCGGCCCCGGCGCCGAGCTCCTGGTTCGACAAGGGCAGCCCCGCCGGGCCGGTGGCCGAGGCGGAGACGCGGATACTGCCCGCGCAGGCGGCCGATCCGACCGGCTCGGCACCGGATCCGTCGATACACGCGGAACACGCGGACACGGAACAGTCCGGGCCCACCGGCACCGGCCCCCTGCGGGTGTGCGTCGACGACCCCTGGCAGAGCGGCGAGACGCGCGGGACCCACGACCCGCACGAGGTCACCATCCAGCTCGACGCCGTGGAGCTGGGCGGCTCGTTCGCCGGAGCGGCCGCCACCGTCGGCGGCAAGGAGGCCGACAGGCCCGTCTTCGTCGACGAGTCCGGCCGCCGCAGCCGCCGCTTCCGCCGCCTCGGCATGGCCGTCGGCCTCGCCTGCGCCGTCTACGCGGTCGTCATCGTCGTCACCCTGCTGTCCGGCAACGCGGCCGCCCCCTGGGTGCCCGTCCCGGCGCCGGGCGCGGACGAGCAGCCGGCGAGCAAGGTCGACGAGTCCCCACGGCCGGCCGAGTCCGCCGCCCCGTCCGCGTCCACCGACGACCTGCCCGGCGTCACCACCGACCCCACCACTCCCAGCACCGAAGCGACTTCGTCCGCGGGCGCCACCGCCGTGCCGGGCGCCACCGCCGAGCCCGGCACGGCTCCCACCGTCTCCACCCAGCCCCAGCCGTCCGTGTCCAGCACGAAGAGGGGCGTCCCGGACCGCGTCACCGTGCCGTCCGCTCCCGGGGGCAACGGCTCTCCCTCCGTCGGCAACCC
>NZ_POTZ01000725.1 GCF_003236365.1 Streptomyces sp. NTH33 | reverse complement strand
ACAAAAGGCTTTTCGTCGGCAGCGTCAGAGGTGTATAAGAGACAGGACCCGTCCACCCCGCCCAGCGCCCAGACCGCGTACTGGGTCGGCCCACGGCATCTGGCCGGTGACGACGGACGGCTCTACGACGCCGTCGCCGACACGCTCGCCGGCCTCGGCTGGACGAGCCTGACGATCATCCGAGGACGACAGGAGCCGGACGAGGCGCCGGAGGACCGCCAGGTCCTGCGCAGCACCGTCCTGCACATCAGCCCCGACACACTCCGTTGGGCGCAGTGGGTGCTGCCGGACGAGCCGTTCCACCTGGGCGAGCTGCCGATCGCCTGGCACGTCTCCGCCCGCGAGGAGGTCACCGCGCCGGTCGCGCAGTGGTCCGCCTACTTCACCCTCGACGTCCCCGGAGAGGTCCTCGTCGACTTCCTCGTCGCGCTCGACGCCCGCGATCAGCCCGTCGCGCCGCTTGCCGGTCCCGAGCAGGTCCTCGACGCCGTCGCCGCGCACGGCTGGCTCCGCGACATCGACCAGCCACATGCAGGAGCGGTGGACCCGACCTTCACCTCTCACCTCGGCCTCGGTGAGGTGCCGCCCCTGATCCAGGACGCCGACCCGCGCGCCCTGGTGACCGAGGGCGGCGAGGCGGGCCCGCCTGGGTGGCAGGCATGGGCTGAGCCGTCAATGGGCGCACCCTGCTTGTGGGCCGCGTCGTTCGCCGCCAGCGTGCCGCACGACCTCGTCGCCGCGTTCGCTGCCTCCCTCAGCTCCACCGCACCGGTCCTGCGACGAGTGCTTCCCGAGAGCACCAGGCATCGGCTCCTGCGCGCCCCAGCCGATTGACGGCCGCAGCCTTCGGCCCAGACCCGAGGTCCGTCACCGGGGCCCGGCTGCCTTCCGCCCGTCCGACACCATGAAGCCCGGTCACCCTTACGGGGGCGGCCGGGCTTCACGCATATCAGCACGTTGGACGCTTCCGAGGTCCTCACGGGGCATCAGAAAAGCACCTCGCCCGGAACGATCGGAACCGTAGCGTGACCTGTTCTGCCCATGTTTACAAGGGAGTTCCGGGAATGTGCGAGGGCGCCACCTTCCTGGAGCAGGGCTGTGCTACCGTCAAAGCGCTGAGACCGCAACGGTTGAAGCCGTCACCCAGGACGTAACCACTGGGACGAGCCCCGCAACGGGACTCCGCCTTTGGCTCCGCAACGGAGCTTCGTTGGCTGCTCGCCAGTGCGAGCAGTGGCCCTGAAGGGACCCAGACAACCAGTGTTGTCGCCAGGGGCCCACCACTCTGTAGGTCTCTCGTGGACCTCAACGACATGCATCGCAACGGTGCAGTGCGCAGCAAGGGCCCTGCGCTCTGGCAGGTCATCTGTCGTCGTTGAGGTAGCCCGCGCTTCCTCCTCACGACACGTGACGTACACCGTTGTTGAGGAGTGCTTGTCGTGTGGTCCGTATTCAACCCTGTGACTGCGTTCGCCTACTGCCTGACGATCGTCTGCCTTACCGTCTTCGGAAGCATCGCGGTAGTCATCTTCCGATCAGCTCCGTCCGAACGCCCTGACATCTTGGCTGGGTTGGCCCAAGTAGTCAGGGCGCTCGGGGATGCGTTGCGGTTCTGGCGCAGACGGTGAGTTGGTCAGCCTTGGCCGATGCTGCTCGCCTGGTCCAGGCGCACCGTGTGAGCCTTACCGCCGACGGTGACCGTAAGGATCTCCGGGTACCCCCATCGGACAGCCCGCCTCATGAAAGCGCGAGGTTAGCGCCGTGTGGCCTTCGCGATGGCCTTGTCGAGGTGCCGGTCGACGAGGGCGGGCGACCCGGAGACGATCAGAAGCACGCTGCCGTCGCGGACCGCGGTCTGCTTCACCACCGTGTCCGGGCCGCTGCCGGAGAAGGTCAGCAGCTGGCTCCACTGCTCATCACCGAGCCGGGGTGGGGCCATCTTCTGCGTGGCTATGTCGATGGCGGAGCCGCCGACGAGGACCTGGTACTCCGGGCAGCCGGTCATGGCGTCGAAGATCTGCCCCATGCCGGTGGACAGTTTGCTTGAAGTATCGCTGTACAGCGCCTCGGTCACCAGTGAGTTGCTGCTGCCGGCGTAGGTGAAGGTGGCCTTCGCCTGCCGGGGGAAGTCCAGCGATCCTCCGGTGGCCGCGTCGCCGCCCAGGGCGTTGAGGGCGGGGCAGCCGAGGACGGTGACATCGTCGTGCTGAGAGGGCCGCTCGGGCGCGCGGGTGTAGCCGCTGCCGAGGTCGTGTTCGTCGAGCAGGCGGGTCTCCAACACGTCCGAGGACAGTGGAGTGTCGTGGGCGGTGCCGGCCGGCCGTCTGGTGTGGGCGGGGGATGAGTG
>NZ_POTZ01000724.1 GCF_003236365.1 Streptomyces sp. NTH33 | reverse complement strand
TGTATAAGAGACAGTCACCGGAGTGCTCTACGAGGGCTACCCGGTGGACGCGCCCCACGTCGTGCACGCGGCGGACCACTGGCTGTACGAGGGCACGGGCGTCCGCCCCGGCGAGAGCTTCGACCACCTGGTCGGAGTGGAGTACGACCGGGTCACCCCGGGCGCGTCCGTCCCCGAACCGCTGGAGATCACCGCCCACTCGCCGCTGGTGTGCGCGGGCAACCGCAGCCACAGTGACTCGGCGTACTACACGGCGGCCGGCGGGGCGGGCGTCTTCGCCACCGGCACCATGCGCTGGGTGGAGGCGCTGATGGCCGGCACCCCGGAGGGCGGCCGCGACCACGGCATGGACGCCCGCACCCGTGCCTTCGTCACCCGGACCACCGAGAACCTGCTGCGCGCCTTCGCCGAGGGCCCCGCCGCCCGTCACCGGCCGGCGCCCCGCCCCAACACCCGGCAGGTGTACGGGACGGCCTGACCCGGCCGGGACCTCACGGTGTGCCAGGAGGAGCGTCAGGAGGAGAGGGCCGCGTCGAGGCCGGCGTAGCACGGTATGAGCGTGTCCACGCCGACGAGCTGCAGCACCCGCAGCACCTGCTCCTGCGGCGCGGCCAGCCGCAGCCGGGTGCCGCCCGCCTGGGCGGCCTGGTGGGCGGTGATGAGGGCGTTGATGCCGCTGGAGTCCATGAAAGTCACGCCACTGAGGTCGACCACCGTGCCCGGCGCGCTCTCCGGGCAGGAGAGCAGCGCCTCGCGGAACCGCGCGCTGCCGTCGAGATCGACCTCTCCCACGACGGCCACGACACAGGTGCCGTCGTCGGCCGTGGTACGGGTGATCAGCAGCCGCTCGGGCACCGCCGGTCCCTCGGTCTCTGCCACACTGCCCTCACTTCTTGTCAACGCATGGCCACGGTCAGGGGGTTGTCGGCCATGATGTCAGGACTTCGTGAAGCTCGTGAGGGGCCGCACCGCCGCGCTGCGCATCACCCCCTCACCGCGGTGGGAATCCGCTCCGGTCCCGCCCGCCACCGCGGGTCGCTACCCGCCGACGCCCTCGCGCGGTGCTGGGATGAGGACGGCATGGTGGCAGAAAGGGGTGGTCGTGGACGGCGACCTGGTGTCGGGCCCCGGGAGCGCTGCCGCGAACCGCTTCGTACGGGCGGATCGGGCGCTCTCCGCGATCGGTACGACCCTCGACGACCGCAGGACGGCGGCCGAACTCGCCGCGTTCCTGGTCGAGGAGCTGTGCGACTCCGCGACCGTCGACCTCTACGGCCCGCAGGAGGGCCACCGCGAACCGGGCGAGTCCCTGCGGCCGGCCGCCGCGGCCGGCCGGCACGACCTCCTCGGCAGCCTGGAGAGGGGCCCGCGCGAGGAGGTCGCCGTACGTGCCCTGGACGCGGGCCACCCCATCACCGCCTCCTTCACACCCGGCAGAAGTACGGGTCTGGCCACCCTCTCGGTGCCACTGCTGACCCGGGACCGGGTCCACGGCGTCGTCCTCGCCCTGCGCGCCGGGCGCCCCTTCGACGACGACGAGACGGCGGCCGTCCACTACGCGGCCCGGCTGGCCGCCGCCCACCTGCGGCACGCGGACGACCAGCGGGAGGCCGGTCCCAGGGTGTGGGACCTGCAGAAGGTGCTGTCCGCCGGCCCCGGACGCTCCCACCCCGACGTGGACCTCGCCACCCGCTGGTCGCCCGGGCCGGTGGGCGGCCACTGGTGCGAGGCGGTACGCCTGCACTCCGGCCGCACCCTGCTGGTCGCCGGCGACGTCATGGGGCACGGCCTGGACGCGGCGGTCGACATGAACGCCTACCGCTCCCTGCTGCGGTACATCGCCTCCACCGACCTCGCGCCGCACGGCATCCTGCGCCGGCTGGACGCCGCGATGTCCACGGAGAGCGGCCGCCGCCCGGCGACCTGTCTGCTGGTCCTGCTGGACCCCGTGCACGGCACGGCCCTGCTCGCCGGCGCGGGACACCCGCCCCCGGTCGTCGTCCACGCCGACGGCACCGCCGCCCCGGTCGAGCTGCCCGTGGGCCCTCCCCTCGGCACCGGCGGCAGCGCCTACCGGGCGGCCGGCCTGCCCCTCGCGCCGGACGACACACTGGTGATGTTCACCTACGGGCTGATCGAGCGGCGCGGCGAGGACATCGACACCTCGCTCGCCCGCCTGACCGCCCTGCGGGTACGGCCCGGCCAAGGCGTCGGCGAACTCCTGGACGAACTTCTGGACGAGGTTCCGGGCGGCACCCCCGGCGGGCCGGGAGCCGGCCACACGGACGACGGCACCGCCGTGGTCGCGGCCCGCCTGCGTCCCCGGCCCTGACGAACACGGCCGGGC
>NZ_POTZ01000723.1 GCF_003236365.1 Streptomyces sp. NTH33 | reverse complement strand
CCCGGGCCAGCTGGGATCTCGCAGACCCGTTCCAGGACGCGCAGGCGCTCCTCGACCAGCCGGGGTACCTCGTCGCGGTGCAGGAGTTCGGAGGGGACATTGGCGAGAAGCGGTCCCTGCCACAGGCCGAGTGCCGTGCGCAGCAAGGGGAGTTCGGACTATCCGGCCCCGGCGGCCCTGGACACCAGGTGGCGGAAATGCAGCAGGTCCAGGGTGTCGTTTTCGGCGGGGAGACGGTAGCCCCCGGCGACCGCGACCACCGCCTGCTCCTCTATGTCGTACTTCGCGAAGAGGCGGCGCAACCTCAGGACACAACTCTGCAGGGCCGCCTTCGCCGTCGCCGGCTGCTCCTCCCCCCAGACGGCCTGCCGCAGCCGGTCCGTCGGGACCACCTCGCCGGGGCGGACCAGCAGGGCCGCCAGCAGCGACGTCGGTTTGGCCGGCGGAAGGACGACCACGTCGTGCCCGTCGGTGATGCTGAGCGGTCCGAGCAACTGGAAACGCACTGATTCCCCCCGTCGACTGGCAAACACCTGCCGGACCGGCTCACCACGGCACCTTCCGGGAAGAGGTGTCCTGCCGCCATGGCTGCCCCTGCCGGGAGCGGTGGCTCACACAGGACCCTGGCCCTCCCCTCCGGTGCGGGCAGGACGGAGCACGTGTGAAGTCGTTCTGCACGAGAACATTTGGTCATGTGGTCGTGTGCAGTGGTGAGTGCCTACCGGCGTAGAACGCGGGTCAAGAGGGGACTGTGAAATGCTTGAGGAGTAAGTTTCAGCCACTGGCGATTAGTCAACTACCGTTTGGGAAAACATAGTTACTGACGGCAGTCCGGTCGGCGCCCGCGCCGGACGGACGTGCGCCGCCGGTGCGGCTGGTCCGGGGCACGGCAAAAGCCCGGTTCGCGCCCATCTCTTGACGGAAGAGGGCGCCAACCGGGCACTGCCGCACCGGACCTGGGGTCAGGCGGAGCAGGAGGTGGTGCTGCAGGTGGAGCTGGAGGTCGAGGTGGAGCTGGTGCTGGTGCTGGTGCAGCCGGCCAGCACGACCTCGTTGGCGTCCGAGTAGTCGGAGATCTCGAAGGTCTCGGCCTCGAGCTCGAGGATCTCGTCCGCGAGGGTGCTCAGGTCCTTGTTCATGGTGCCTCCCGATGAGTCGGGGCGAACCGCCGTGCCCGGCGGCCTCCGCCGTGTGGGTACGGCACCATTCCAGCGGCCCCCGCTCACCGTTCGGCACGTCTTCCGCTGGCATCCCGCTTGCATTCCGCTGTCACGCGGTGCCAGCGGGCGACCCGGGGTGCGGTATCCACCTGTACGTCAACGGCCGCGTCCTCGGCCTCGGCGTCCATCTCGTCGGGCGAGGCGAGTTCGGCCTACCCGGCGTCCAGATCCTCCGGCCAGAGGGAGAAGGCCGTGTGGCCGGTAAGGGGCCGCACCATGCGGAAGTGTCGGTGGTCCAAAGTGAGTAGGGCGTCCGTACGGTACTCCGCGGCCATCACGATGTTCATCGTGTCGGTCAGGCCGATCTGCGGGTAGCGCCGCATGGTGACCAGGGCCGTGGACAGGTGCGGCTCGGCCTCGGGTACGGCGTACCTGCGCTCGGCCACCCGGTCCCGGATGTGCTCCAGCGCCGTCTGCGCGGATGCCGCGTCGATACGGGTCGAGAGCAGGTAGTCCAGCTCGGCCAGGACGAGTGGCGTGATCACGAGGTGGGAGGCGCATGCGACGGCCTTGCGGCACGCCCCGTGGGCGGGTTCGTCGGCGTCGTAGAAGGCGTAGAGCCCTGAAGTGTCCGCAACGAGCACGGTCATGCGCCGAATCCCTCCATGTAGGAGCCGCGTCCGGCCGACCAGTCGACCGGACGTACGCCCTCGCGGGTGCCACTGTGCAGCACGGGAGCGGCCTCGTCCTCGCCCATGGGGTCGGTCGGGTACGGCGCCACGGTCTTGCTGCCGACCGGCGACAGTATGGCCACCGGGCGCCCGTTCTTGGTCACGGTGATCATCTCGCCGCGTTCTGCGGCCGCGAGGATCTTTGAGGCGTTCTGGTTGAACTCGCGCGCGGTGGTTTCCATGTAGTACAGGGTACTACTCCAGTTCGGAGAACGTGTTGCTTTCCGGAGACCTTCCTGCTCCGGGGTGTCCCGTGGTGTCCAGGTCCTGCCGGCTGCGTGCGTTCGTCTCGGCCACGCGAACACGGAGCAGTTCCGCCGGGGTGAGCGGCTGAACGTGGTCGGGAACGGCGTCCCATTCCCGGCCACCGGAGAGGGGGCGGAGCCGGAGGTGCGGGCCCTCGTGGCCCATGACGACGCCGACGCGGTCGCGGGCGGTGTCGCGGACGGCGGTGCCGGGTGAGGGGG
>NZ_POTZ01000722.1 GCF_003236365.1 Streptomyces sp. NTH33 | reverse complement strand
ACGTTCGGGTCGTGGCTGGCCTTCGACGCCTTCGCCCTCATCGCGGTGCTGGTGCTGCACGCCGGGTCCGCCGAGGTGTCCGCGCTGGCGGCCGCCGGGGCGGCGGTGGGCGCGGTGGTGGCGGTGCCGTTCGGGCCGTGGGTGGAGTTCCGTCGTAAACGGCCGGTGATGGTCGGGACGGACCTGGTCCGGTTCGCCGCGCTGATGAGCGTGCCGCTCGCGTTCGCGTTCGGGGCGCTCGGGTTCGCGCAGTTGCTGGTGGTGTCGGTGGTGGTCGCCGCGGCCGACATCGCGTTCGGGGCGGCGAGCGGGGCGTATCTGAAGGGTCTGGTGGCGCCGGAGGACCTGCTGGTCGCGAGCAGCCGGTTCGAGTCGACGACGTGGACGGCGACCGTGCTGGGGCCGCCGGCCGGGGGTGCCATGGTCGGCCTGTTCGGGCCGGTGGTGACCGTGGCGGCCGACGCGGTCAGCTATCTGCTGCCGGCGGCCGGGATCCGGGCGATCGGCGGGACGGAGCCCGAGCCGTCGCGGCGGCCCGCGCGGGCGAAGCGTCAGAAGCCACGAGACGGCAGCCGCCTGATAGCCACACCCAGCACCCCTGGGCGACCCAACCCTACGAATGGCTCGATCATCCCGAACAAGAAGGTAGAGCCGCCTGAGTCGTCGTCGGCGTCGTCGTCGTTCTCGCCGACGTGGGTGGGCGGAATACCTCCAGGACGCGGACCGTTCTCCGGTTATAGTTGAAGCATCAACAATCTGGAAGGTGAGCGATCATGCAGTTCGGGATCTTCAGCGTCGGCGATGTCACGCCGGACCCCACCACGGGCCGTACACCGACCGAGCGTGAGCGGATCAAGGCCATGGTCGCCATCGCGCTGAAGGCCGAGGAGGTCGGCCTGGACGTCTTCGCGACCGGCGAGCACCACAACCCGCCGTTCGTGCCGTCGTCGCCGACCACCATGCTCGGGTACATAGCCGCCCGGACCGAGCGGCTGATCCTGTCCACCTCCACCACCCTGATCACCACCAACGACCCGGTGAAGATCGCCGAGGACTTCGCGATGCTCCAGCACCTGGCCGACGGGCGGGTGGACCTGATGATGGGGCGCGGCAACACCGGGCCGGTCTACCCCTGGTTCGGGCAGGACATCCGGCAGGGCATCAACCTCGCCATCGAGAACTACGCCCTGCTGCACCGGCTGTGGCGCGAGGACGTCGTCGACTGGGAGGGGAAGTTCCGCACGCCGCTGCAGGGCTTCACCTCCACGCCCCGCCCGCTGGACGGCGTACCGCCCTTCGTCTGGCACGGCTCCATCCGCTCCCCCCAGATCGCCGAGCAGGCCGCGTACTACGGCGACGGCTTCTTCCACAACAACATCTTCTGGCCGGCCGACCACACCAAGCGGATGGTCGAGCTGTACCGGAGCCGGTACGCCCACTACGGGCACGGCACGCCCGAGCAGGCGATCGTCGGGCTCGGCGGCCAGGTGTTCATGCGGAGGAACTCGCAGGACGCGGTGCGCGAGTTCCGTCCGTACTTCGACGTCGCCCCCGTCTACGGGCACGGCCCGTCGCTGGAGGAGTTCACCGAGCAGACCCCGCTGACCGTGGGCTCCCCGCAGCAGGTCATCGAGAAGACGCTGGCCTTCCGCGACTACGCCGGCGACTACCAGCGCCAGCTGTTCCTGATCGACCACGCGGGCCTGCCGCTGAAGACCGTGCTGGAGCAGATCGACCTGCTCGGCGAGGAGGTCGTGCCGGTGCTGCGCGAGGAGTTCGCCAAGGGGCGCCCGGCCGGTGTGCCGGACGCGCCGACCCACGCGTCCCTGCTCGCCGGCCGGGCGGGCGCCGAGGAAGGGGTGAGCGCCGTATGAAGCTCGTCGTCGTCTCGGCGGGACTGAGCGTCCCGTCCTCCACCCGGCTGCTGGCCGACCGGCTGGCGGCCGCGACCGCCGGGCGCGTCCCGGCCGCCGTACGGATGATCGAGCTGCGCGATCTCGCCGTCGGGATCGCCCACAACTTCGCGAGCGGCTTCCCCGGCCCGGACCTCGCGTCCGCGCTGGACGCGGTGGTGGAGGCGGACGGGCTGATCGTCGTCACTCCGGTGTTCTCGGCGTCGTACAGCGGGCTGTTCAAGTCCTTCTTCGACGTCCTCGGCGTCCGGGACCAGGACGCCCTGGCCGGCAAGCCGGTGCTGATCGCCGCGACCGGTGGCACCGCCCGCCACTCCCTGGTCCTCGACCACGCCCTGCGCCCGCTCTTCGCGCATCTCAAGGCCGTGGTCGTGCCGACCGGGGTCTACGCCGCCTCGGAGGACTGGGGCGCCGAGGGGCTGCTCGGGCGGATCGAGCGGGCGCAGGGCGTGGT
>NZ_POTZ01000721.1 GCF_003236365.1 Streptomyces sp. NTH33 | reverse complement strand
GCCCCCTGAAGGCCCCCATCAGCCCCTTCGTCCCGCGTGAACTCACCGACGCCGACGTCGAGCGGACCATCGACGACTACGTCCGCACCGCCCGCCTCGCCCGCCGGGCCGGCTACGACGGCGTGGAGATCATGGGCTCCGAGGGCTACCTCATCAACGAGTTCATCGCCACGCAGACCAACCACCGCACCGACCGCTGGGGCGGCGCCTACGAGAACCGGATGCGCTTCCCGGTCGAGATCGTGCGCCGGGTGCGCGAGGCCGTCGGCGAGGACTTCATCGTCATCTACCGGCTGTCCATGCTGGACCTCGTGCCCGGCGGCTCGACCCTGGAGGAGGTCGTCACGCTCGCGAAGGCCGTCGAGGCCGCCGGTGCGACCCTCATCAACACCGGCATCGGCTGGCACGAGGCCCGCATCCCCACCATCGCCACCTCCGTGCCGCGCGGCGCCTACGCGTTCGCCACCAGGAAGCTGATGGGCGAGGTCACCGTCCCCCTCGTCACCACCAACCGCATCAACACCCCGGACGTGGCCGAGCGGTTGCTCGCCGACGGATACGCCGACATGGTCTCCATGGCCCGCCCGATGCTCGCCGACCCCGACTTCGTCGACAAGGCCGCCGCCGGCCGCCCCGAGGCCATCAACACCTGCATCGGCTGCAACCAGGCCTGCCTGGACCACACCTTCAGCGGGCAGATCACCTCCTGCCTGGTCAACCCGCGCGCCTGCCACGAGACCGAACTGGTCCTGTCCCCGACCCGGCGGCGCAAGCGCGTCGCCGTCGTCGGCGCCGGGCCCGCCGGCCTCGCCTGCGCGGTCGGCGCCGCCGAACGCGGCCACCAGGTCACCCTGTTCGACGCCGCGAGCGGGATCGGCGGTCAGCTCGATGTCGCCCGCAGGGTCCCCGGCAAGCAGGAGTTCGACGAGACCCTGCGCTACTTCCGCCACCAACTCGACGCGCACGGCGTCGACGTACGCCTGGACACCCGGGTGGGCGCCGGGGACCTCGACGGTTACGACGAGATCGTCGTCGCCACCGGTGTCACCCCGCGCACCCCCGACATCCCCGGCGTCGACCACCCGCGCGTCCTGGGCTATCTGGACGTGCTGCGGGGCGGCGCCCCGGTCGGCGACCGGGTGGCGATCCTCGGTGCGGGCGGCATCGGCTTCGACGTCGCCGCGTACCTGACCGACGTCGGCGACAAGGCGAGCGAGGACCCGGCCGCGTACTTCCGGGCCTGGGGCGTCGACATGGACCACCGCTCGCCCGGCGGTCTGACCGCACCCGAGCGGCTCGCCCCACCGCGCACCGTCCACCTGCTCCAGCGCAGGACCAGCAAGGTCGGCGCCGGACTGGGAAAGACCACCGGCTGGATCCACCGCACCGAGCTCAGGCACCGCGGCGTCACCATGGTCCCGGGCGTCCACTACGACCGCATCGACGACGCCGGGCTGCACATCACCGTCGACGGCGCGAGCACCGTCCTGGAAGTGGACACGGTCGTGCTGTGCACCGGACAGGAGCCCCGGCGCGAGCTGTACGAGGAACTGGTCGCCGCCGGACACCGCCCGCACCTCATCGGCGGGGCGGACGTGGCCGCCGAACTGGACGCCAAGCGCGCCATCAAGCAGGGCACGGAACTGGCGGCGGCCCTGTAGCCGGGCTCCAGGGCGGCGGCGGGCGCACGGCCCGTCCCTAGGATGACCCCATGTCACTCCCGCACGCGATCCTCACCGCCCTGCTCGAAAAGCCGTCGTCGGGGCTCGAGCTGACGCGCCGCTTCGACAAGTCCATCGGCTACTTCTGGTCGGCGACGCATCAGCAGATCTATCGCGAGCTGGGGAAACTGGAGGCGGACGGCCTGATCCGCACCCTGCCGTCCGAGCAGCCGGCCCGCGGGCAGAAGAAGAGCTACGAGGTTCTGCCCGCGGGCCGCGCCGAACTGGCCCGCTGGACCGCCACCGCCCAGGAGCCGAAGCCGCAGCGTGACGCCCTGCTGCTGCGGCTGCGCGCCGCGGCCGTGGTGGGCACCGAGGGTCTGGAGGCCGACCTCAGGCGTCATCTGGAGCTGCACGAGCGGCAGTTGGCGGAGTACCGGGAGATCGAGCGGCGCGACTTCCCGCCCGGCAGGGACAGCCCCGAGGACCGGTTGCGGCATCTGGTGCTGCGGGCCGGCATCGACCTGGAGACCTTCTGGACCCAGTGGCTGAGGCACGCGCTGGAGGAGTTCCCCGAACCGCCCGGCCACGGGACCCGGTGACGGGGCCCGGCCGCTCAGAGCCGGTACGGCTTCGAACGACGGCGCACCACCCAGCCCGTGGCGATCAGCGCGGCCCCGACCAGCGCCCCGCCCACCGCGAACGTGACGGGTCCGTAG
>NZ_POTZ01000720.1 GCF_003236365.1 Streptomyces sp. NTH33 | reverse complement strand
CGCGGCGACGCCCGCGTGCCGGGCCAGTTCCCCGGCCGTCCACGCCCGTCCGTCGAGCAGCGCCAGCAGACACGCGGCGCGGGTCTCGTCGGCGATCAGCCCGGCCAGCGCCGCCAGGCCGGCCGCCCTTTCCGGCCAGCATGTTCTCGAAGGCCGCCGGGATGCCGTCCAGGGCGATCCGTTCGGTCACCAGGGCGGTCAGGTCCAGGCGGCCGGCGCGGACGTGGCCGGCGAGCACGGGCAGGTCCCTGGCCGGGTCGGAGTTGCCGTAGACGCAGCCGGTCAGGGTGCGGCCCCAGTGGAAGATCTCCAGGGCGTTGAAGGTGACCTGCTGGTCCTTTCCGCCGATGCCGACGACCGTCGTACGGCCGCCGCGGCGGGTGGAGTCCCAGGCGGCGCGGATGGTGGCCGCGCGGCCGACGCACTCGACGGAGACGTCGACGCCCTGCCCGCCGGTGAGGGCGCGGATCTCGCGGGGGGTGTCCTCGGAGGCGAGGACGTAGTCCGTGGCGCCCGCGCGGCGGGCCAGTTCCTCCTTCTGAGGGGTCACGTCGACGGCGACGATCCTCGACGCGCCCGCGATCCGGGCGGCCTGGAGGGTGGCCAGGCCCACCCCGCCCACGCCGAACACCGCGACCGTCTCCCCCTGCCGTACCTTCGCCGCGTGGTGGACGGCGCCGTACCCGGTGAGGACGGCGCAGCCGAGGAGCGCGGCGTCGGTGAGCGGGATCCCGTCCGGAAGGGGCAGGACGCAGGGGGCGGCGACGACCGTCTCCTCGGCGAAGGCGGCGACGTTGAGGCCGGGGTGCAGGTCGGTGCCGTCGGCGGTGCGGGCGTGGACGCCGGCGGCGCCGTTCAGCGCGTTGGCGCACAGCCACACCTCGCCGAGCGAGCAGGCGTGGCAGCTCCCGCAGGACGGTGCCCAGTTGAGCACGACGGCGTCGCCCGGCGCGACATGGGTGACCCCTTCGCCGACGGCGAGGACCGTGCCCGCGCCCTCGTGACCGAGCACGGCCGGCACCGGCAGCCGCATGGTGCCGTTGGACAGCGACAGGTCGGAGTGGCAGACACCGGCGGCGGCGAGCCGGACGCGGACCTGCCCGGGGCCGGGCTCCGGCAGTTCGATCTCCGTGATCCCCAGCGGCGAGCCGATGGCGGGCAGGACGGCGGCACGTACGGCCATGACGCGTGACTCCCTTAGAACTGGAGGGACTTGGTCTGCAGGTACTCGGTGAGGCCGTGCGCGCCGAGTTCGCGGCCGACGCCGGACCGCTTGTAGCCGCCGAAGGGGGCCAGCGGGTTGAAACGGCCGCCGTTGATGTCGACCTGGCCGGTGTCCATGCGGCGGGCGAAGGCGACCGCTTCCGTCTCGTCGGCCGCCCAGACGGCGCCGGCGAGGCCGTAGACCGTGCCGTTGGCGATGCGCAGGGCGTCGTCCTCGTCGTCGTAGCGCAGGACGCACAGGACCGGGCCGAAGATCTCCTCCTGGGCGACGGTCATGTCGGGGGTGACGTCGGCGAAGACGGTGGGACTGACGAAGTAGCCCTTGTCACACGGGGATTCGGGGCCGCCCGCGACGAGGCGGGCGCCCTCGGCGATGCCCTTCTCGATGTAACCGCGCACGCGTGCCCGCTGCTTGGCGTTCACCACCGGGCCGATGCGGTCGCCGTACTTGGCGGCGGCCGTCGCGGCGAGTTCCACCGCCTCGTCGTACTGGTCGCGGTGCACCAGCATCCGGGTCCAGGCGCTGCACGTCTGGCCGGAGTTGGACATCACGTTGGCGACGCCGACGTTGACGGCCCTGGCGAGGTCGGCGCTCGGCAGGATGACGTTGGCGGACTTGCCGCCCAACTCCAGGGCGACCCTCTTGACGGCGGCGCCCGCCGCCGCGCCGATCCGCCTGCCCACGGCCGTGGAGCCGGTGAAGGAGACCAGGTCGACGTCCGGGTGCTCGGCCAGGGCCTGCCCGGCGACCGGGCCGAGGCCGGTGACCAGGTTGAACACGCCCGCCGGGATTCCGGCCTCGTGGACCGCCCCGGCGAAGAGCCGGGCGGTCAGCGGGGTGTCCTCGGCCGGCTTGAGGACGATCGTGCAGCCGGCGGCCAGCGCCGGGGCGGCCTTGGCGACGATCTGGTGCAGCGGGTAGTTCCAGGGGGTGATCGCGCCGACCACGCCGACCGGCTCGTGGAAGACGGTGGAGTTCCCGACCTTCTCCTCGAAGGCGTACGTCGCCGCGAGGTCGGCGTAGGAGCCGGCGACCGCGATCGGCAGGCCCACGTGGACCGTCCGGGAGAACTGCGGGGGCGAGCCCAGTTCGGCGGTGACGGTCTCGGCGATCTCGTCCTTGCGGGCCACGAGGACGTCCCGGAGCGCGGCCAGGCGGGCGGCGCGCTCGGCGGGCGGGGTGGCGG
>NZ_POTZ01000071.1 GCF_003236365.1 Streptomyces sp. NTH33 | reverse complement strand
CGCCCGCGTGGCGAACGCAGGCCGCGCGCGGATCCAGGGGTGCCGGCCGGGGGCGGATGAGAGAGGGCCCGCCCGGGGTCCTTCCGGCGTCAGATCAAGGTAAGGGTTCAGCCCTTGAGGGTCGTGACCTTGGTCGCCAGCGCCGACTTCTTGTTGGCGGCAGCGTTCTTGTGGATGACGCCCTTCGAGACGGCCTTGTCGAGCTGACGCGCGGCAACGCGCTGCAGCTCGGTGGCCTTCTCGACGTCACCCGCGGCAGCGGCCTCGCGGGCCTTGCGGATCGCGGTCTTCAGAGAGGACTTGACGGCCTTGTTGCGCAGCCGGGCCTTCTCGTTGGTCTTGTTCCGCTTGATCTGGGACTTGATGTTCGCCACGAATGAGCCTTTTCAGGTTCTGGCACGGGGCCGCACGGGTCCCGCACCGGTGATTTCTTGGGGCGTGCCTCGCGCTGATGAGGGCATGAGACACAGCCCCCCACGCTACCAGTGGCCCATCGGGCGGCCCAAACCGGTCACCGGTCCCCCGCCCGTGGGACCATGGAGACTACGTATCGATCCGACCCGAGGCATAAGGCGCCTCAAGAAACAGGACCCTGCGTGCCCGCGACCCCTGACAACGTGCCCGAGCCGAGCCGTACCGACCCGGCTCTGATCCGCAACTTCTGCATCATCGCTCACATCGACCACGGCAAGTCCACGCTCGCCGACCGGATGCTCCAGCTGACCGGCGTGGTCGAGCAGCGGCAGATGCGCGCTCAGTACCTCGACCGTATGGACATCGAGCGCGAGCGCGGCATCACGATCAAGTCCCAGGCGGTGCGTCTGCCGTGGGCCCCCACCCACGAGCCCGGCAACACGCACATCCTCAACATGATCGACACCCCGGGGCACGTCGACTTCACCTACGAGGTGTCGCGGTCGCTCGCCGCCTGTGAGGGGACCATCCTCCTCGTCGACGCGGCCCAGGGAATCGAGGCCCAGACCCTCGCCAACCTCTACCTGGCGATGGAGAACGATCTCACGATCATCCCGGTGCTCAACAAGATCGACCTGCCGGCCGCGCAGCCGGAGAAGTTCGCCGAGGAGCTGGCCAACCTGGTCGGCTGCGACCCCGACGACGTGCTGAAGGTCTCCGCGAAGACCGGCCTGGGCGTCGAGGCGCTGCTCGACCGGGTGGTCCAGGAGATCCCGGCCCCGGTCGGCGTCGCCGACGCCCCCGCCCGCGCGATGATCTTCGACTCGGTCTACGACTCCTACCGGGGCGTCGTGACGTACGTCCGTGTCGTCGACGGTCAGCTGGGCAAGCGCGAGCGGATCCGGATGATGTCCACCGGCGCCACGCACGAGCTGCTGGAGATCGGCACCAACTCGCCCGAGATGCTGCCCGCCGACGGTCTCGGCGTCGGCGAGGTGGGCTACCTGATCACCGGTGTGAAGGACGTCCGCCAGTCGAAGGTCGGTGACACCGTCACCGTGCAGTCCAAGGGTGCCGAGGAGCCGCTGGGCGGCTACAAGGAGCCCAAGCCCATGGTCTTCTCGGGCCTGTATCCGCTGGACGGCTCCGACTACCCCGAGCTGCGCGAGGCGCTGGACAAGCTGCAGCTCAACGACGCCGCCCTGGTCTACGAGCCGGAGACCTCCGCCGCCCTCGGCTTCGGCTTCCGCGTCGGCTTCCTCGGCCTGCTCCACCTGGACGTGATCCGTGAGCGGCTCGAGCGCGAGTTCGGCCTCGACCTGATCGCCACCGCCCCCAACGTGGTCTACCGCGTGATCATGGAGGACGGCACCGAGCACACGGTCACCAACCCCAGCGAGTTCCCCGAGGGGAAGATCGCGGAGGTGTACGAGCCGATGGTGCGGGCCACGATCCTCGCGCCCACCGAGTTCATCGGCGCGATCATGGAGCTGTGCCAGACCCGCCGCGGCACCCTCCTCGGCATGGACTACCTCTCCGAGGACCGCGTCGAGATTCGCTACACCCTCCCGCTCGCCGAGATCGTCTTCGACTTCTTCGACCAGCTGAAGTCCAAGACCCGTGGCTACGCCTCCCTGGACTACGAGCCCACCGGAGAGCAGAGCAGCACCCTGGTCAAGGTCGACATCCTGCTGCACGGCGACAAGGTGGACGCCTTCTCGGCGATCACCCACAAGGACCAGGCGTACGCGTACGGCGTCCGGCTCGTGGCCAAGCTCAAGGAGCTCATCCCGCGGCAGAGCTTCGAAGTGCCCGTCCAGGCCGCCATCGGCTCCCGCGTGATCGCCCGCGAGACCATCCGCGCCATCCGCAAGGACGTCCTCGCCAAGTGCTACGGCGGTGACATCTCCCGCAAGCGGAAGCTGCTGGAGAAGCAGAAGGAGGGCAAGAAGCGCATGAAGATGGTGGGTTCCGTGGAGGTTCCGCAGGAGGCCTTCATCGCGGTGCTCTCCAGTGATGACAGCGCGGGTGCGGGCAAGGGCAAGAAGTAGTCGCCCACCGGTCGCCACCGCGGCGAACCGGGTGGAATCGGGCCCGTCGTACACGAGTGCGGCGGGCTCCGCGCGTATGCGTGGTAGCGCTCTGTGGGAAGCGACAGGCCACAGCCCCTTACGCGGTGGCCGGGAGCCCTTTACGCTGATGCCTGCCCGATAGTTACTCGCGAGTTAAACAGCAGTCCGAACCACCCCGCCCTGAACCACCCCCGTGAGTCAACCCAGCCGCACTTGAGCCAGCCGCGATGTCGCGGGCCCCGGAGGATGTCGTGAGCGACGCACAGACCCTGATCGAGAACCGTCCGCCGTCCGTGGCGGCCCTCTTCCTGGAGCGCGTGGCGGCCACACCGGACGCCGAGGCCTACCGCTACCCCGTACCCCCTGCCTCCGGCGAGGGACCGGACGACTGGAAGTCGCTGAGCTGGGCGCAGTCCGCCGAGCGGGTCTACGCGATCGCGGCCGGACTCATCGAACTGGGCGTGCGGCCCGAGGAGCGGGTCGCGCTCGCCTCCGCCACCCGCGTGGAGTGGATGCTCGCCGACCTCGGCATCATGTGCGCGGGCGCCGCCACGACCACCGTCTACCCGCAGACCAACGCCGACGAGTCCGCGTTCATCCTCTCCGACTCCGGCAGCCGGGTCCTCGTCGCGGAGGACGCCGGCCAGCTGGCCAAGGTGCGGGAGAAGCGGGCCGAGCTGCCCGAGCTGCACCACGTCGTGGTCATCGACCCGGCCGGCGTCGAGACGGACGACTGGGTGCTCACCCTCGCCGAGCTGGAGAGCCGCGGCGCCGCCCACCTGGAGCAGCACCCCTCGCTGATCAAGGAGCGGGTCGGCGCGATCACCAAGGACCAGCTCGCCACCCTCATCTACACCTCCGGCACCACCGGCCGCCCCAAGGGCGTCCGGCTGCCGCACGACAACTGGTCGTACATGGCCAAGGCGATCGCCGCCACCGGCCTGGTCGGCGCCGACGACGTGCAGTACCTGTGGCTGCCGCTCGCCCACGTCTTCGGCAAGGTCCTCACCTCCGGCCAGATCGAGGTCGGCCACGTCACCGCCGTCGACGGCCGCGTCGACAAGATCATCGAGAACCTGCCGGTCGTCCGGCCCACCTACATGGCGGCCGTCCCGCGCATCTTCGAGAAGGTCTACAACGGCGTCGCCGCCAAGGCCCGCGCGGGCGGCGCGGCCAAGTACAAGATCTTCCAGTGGGCCTCCGAGGTCGCCCGCGAGTACGCCAAGGTCACCCAGGACAACTTCAAGCGCACCGGCACCCGCTCCGCGCCCTTCGGCCTGGCCGCCCAGCACAAGGTCGCCGACACGCTCGTCTACGCCAAGATCCGCGAGGCCTTCGGCGGCAGGCTGCGCGCCTGCGTCTCGGGCAGCGCCGCCCTCGCCCCGGAGATCGGCTACTTCTTCGCCGGCGCCGGCATCCACATCCTGGAGGGCTACGGCCTCACCGAGTCCTCCGCCGCCTCCTTCGTCAACCCCGGCGAGGCCTACCGCACCGGCACCGTCGGCAAGCCGCTGCCCGGCACCGAGGTCCGCATCGCCGACGACGGCGAGATCCTGCTGCGCGGCCCCGGCATCATGGAGGGCTACCACAAGCTGCCCGAGAAGACCGCCGAGGTCCTGGAGTCCGACGGCTGGTTCCACACCGGAGACATCGGCGAGCTCTCCCCGGACGGCTACCTGCGCATCACCGACCGCAAGAAGGACCTCATCAAGACCTCCAGCGGCAAGTACATCGCGCCCGCCGAGGTCGAGGGCCAGTTCAAGGCGGTGTGCCCCTACGTCTCCAACATCCTCGTGCACGGCGCCGACCGGAACTTCTGCACCGCCCTCATCGCCCTCGACGAGGCCGCCATCCTGGAGTGGGCCAAGGAGAACGGCCTGGCGGGCAAGTCCTACGCCGAGGTCGTCGCCGCGCCGCGGACGGTGGAGATGGTCGACGGCTACGTCAAGCGGCTCAACGAGGGCCTGCAGCGCTGGCAGACCATCAAGAAGTTCCGCCTGCTGCCGCGCGACCTCGACGTCGAGCACGGCGAGATCACCCCGAGCCTGAAGCTGAAGCGGCCCGTGGTGGAACGGGAGTACAAGCACCTGATCGACGAGATGTACGCGGGCGCGCGAGAGGCGTAGCCGCACGACGTCACGGACCCGCGCCCCCGCGGGGGCGCGGGTGCCGATCACCGGATACGTTCGGGCGGGTCCGGGTCTGCCCGTGTTTGATCATTTCTGTAGCGCGGTCCTCCTGCCCGACGACCCATTTCGGTGACTCCTTGCTTATGGGCGCGGTCGGTCTGTCACCCTGTCCCCATCGACCGAACCGTTTCGTCCGCACTGCTCGGGGAGCCGCACATGGGGGCCGTTCCGACGCAACGGGAGACCGCCTCCCGTGCCTCCGAGGTGCCCGCGCACGCCTCCGGCGCGACCACGCACCACGGCGCGGGGGCGCGCACGGAGGTGTGTACGACGCTGCCCGGCAGCCCCCTCGCGCCCGGCTCCGCCCGCGCACTGCTGCGCACGGCGCTGACGGAGTGGGCGGACCTCGGATGCGTGATCGCCGAGCGGCTGGCCGAGGACGCCGCCGTCGTGGCCAGCGAGCTGGTCACCAACGCCGTCGTGCACGCGGGTACCGACGTCGAACTGACCTTCCGGCTGGAGCCCGGGACCGGCGCCTGCGTCATCGAGGTCTGCGACCACCACCCCTCGCGCGCCCCCCGCGACCACGGCGACGAGGCGCCGTACGAGCCCGCCGAGTACGGTCGCGGCCTGAGCCTGGTCGCCGCCCTCTCCGAGGCCTGGGGCATCACCTACCGGACCGGCGCCAAGACGGTGTGGGCGCGGCTGCCCGCCGAGGGCAGTGCGGTGGGCGAGAGCGCACAGGCCTACGACGCCGAGCGCGGGCTCGCCGCCGCCGAGCTCCTCGCGCCCGGGCCGCAGTACGCCGGGCGGGACCGGGAGTGGCTGGGCCGGGGCGCGCTGTCCTTCCTCGCCGAGGCCTCCGACCTGCTCGCCGGACAGCTCGACGAGGGCCTGGTCGCCTCGCTCACCGGACAGCTGCTCGTCCCCCGGCTGGCCGACTGGTGCGCGGTGTGGCTGGAGGACGAGTCCACCGCGCGGTGGGGGTCCTCCCACTGGAGCGGGGACGACGGCGGGGCGGGCTGGAGCGACGGCACCGGCGTGGCCGGGCCACGGCTCGCCCGCGTCTGGCACGGCAGCGAGAACCACATCGAGGAGCTGCGCCGCGCCCTGGAGAAGGACCCGCCGCGCCCGGGCGACGGCCTGCGCTCCGGGCCCGTCCCCTACCCCTGGCCCGCGGAGGCCCTCGGCCCGCACGCGGCCCACGGCGCGGCGCTCGCGTACCGGCTGATCGCCGGCGGCCGCCCGCTGGGCACGCTGGTCATCGGACGGACCGGGCTGCCCCGCTTCCCCGACGAGGTCACCGGGCTGGTCGAGGACCTCGGCCGCCGGGTCGCGCTCGCCATCGGCGCGGCCCGCCAGTACGCCCGGCAGGCCACCATCAGCGCCGTACTGCAACGCGGACTGCTGCCCGGGGCGGTCGCCGAGATCCCCGGCATGCGCAGCGCCCTCGTCTACGAGCCGTGCGACCAGGGCGGCCCGAGCGGCGACTTCTACGACCTCTTCCCGGCCGGCGACGGCCGCTGGTGCTTCGCCGTCGGCGACGTCCAGGGCAAGGGACCCGAGGCCGCCGTCGTCATCGGGCTCGCCCGGCCCTGGCTGCGGCTGCTGGCCCGCGAGGGATACGGCGTCGCCGACGTCCTCGACCGCCTCAACCAGCTCCTCCTCGACGACGCCACCGAGGCCGCCGACGCCGCCGCCCGCGTCCTGGTGGCCGCCGGCGGCCGCGCCCCCTTCGACGGCGGCGTCCGCTGCACCCTCGCCAGCGCCGGGCACCCGCTGCCGCTGGTCCTCGGGCGCGACGGGGACGTGCGTACGGTCGCCCGGCCGCAGACCCTGCTCGGGGTGATCGAGGACGAGACGTACACCTGCGAGTCCTTCGACCTCGGCCCCGGCGACACCCTGCTGTGCGTCACCGACGGCGTCACCGAGCGGCGCTCCGGCTCCCGCCAGTTCGACGACGGCGACGGGCTCGCCACGGCCCTCGCCGGCTGCGCCGGGCTCGACGCGGAACCGGTCGCCGAGCGCATCCGGCGGCTCGTGCACGAGTTCGGGGACCGCCCGCCGGACGACGACCTCGCCCTGCTGGTCCTCCAGGCGGAGTAGCGGCCGGGCAGCCGTCCGGGTGCTGGACAATGGAACGCATGCCTTCCGCACTCCCCGACGGCGAGCCCGTACCCGGCGACGGCGCGCTGCCCGCGCACGCGCTCGCCGGGGCCGCCGGCCGGCCCCTCGGCTTCTACCTGCACGTCCCCTACTGCGCGACCCGCTGCGGCTACTGCGACTTCAACACCTACACCGCCACCGAGCTGCGCGGCACCGGCGGGGTGCTCGCCTCCCGCGACAACTACGCCGGGATCCTCGTCGACGAGGTCCGTCTCGCCCGCAAGGTGCTCGGCGACGACCCGCGCGAGGTCCGCACGGTCTTCGTCGGCGGCGGCACGCCCACGCTGCTGGCCGCGGAGGACCTGGTGCGGATGCTGGGGGCGATCCGCGACGAGTTCGGCCTCGCGGCCGACGCGGAGATCACCACGGAGGCCAACCCCGAGTCGGTCGGCCCGGCCTACCTGGCCGCGCTCCGGGAGGGGGGCTTCAACCGGATCTCCTTCGGAATGCAGAGCGCGAAGCAGCACGTGCTGAAGGTCCTCGACCGCACGCACACGCCCGGGCGTCCCGAGGCCTGCGTGGCCGAGGCGCGCGCGGCCGGCTTCGAGCACGTCAACCTCGACCTGATCTACGGCACGCCCGGCGAGTCCGACGACGACTGGCGGGCCTCGCTGGACGCGGCCCTCGGGGCCGGGCCCGACCATGTGTCGGCGTACGCGCTGATCGTGGAGGAGGGCACGCAGCTCGCCCGGCGGATCCGGCGGGGCGAGGTCCCGACGACGGACGACGACGTGCACGCCGACCGCTACCTGATCGCCGAGGAGACGCTGTCCGCGGCGGGCTTCGAGTGGTACGAGGTCTCCAACTGGGCCACCTCGCGAGCCGGTCGCTGCCTGCACAACGAGCTGTACTGGCGCGGCGCCGACTGGTGGGGCGCGGGCCCCGGTGCGCACAGCCACGTGGGCGGTGTGCGCTGGTGGAACGTCAAGCACCCCGGCGCGTACGCGGCGGCCCTCGCCTCCGGCCGTTCCCCGGGCGCCGGCCGGGAACTCCTCACGGAGGAGGACCGGCGGGTGGAGCGGATCCTGCTGGAGCTGCGGTTGCGTGAGGGGGTGCCGCTGTCGCTGCTGAAGGAGGAGGGGCTGGTGGCTTCGCGGCGGGCGCTGGCGGACGGGCTGCTGGAGTCCGGTCCGTACGAGGAGGGGCGAGCGGTGCTGACACTGCGCGGGCGACTGCTGGCGGACGCGGTGGTGCGGGATCTGGTGGACTGATCCGGTCAGGCGGGGGAGGTCAGGCGGGGTCGGTCACGAAATCGATCAGCTGCTCCACCCTCCCCAGCAACTCCGGCTCCAGGTCCTTGTAGGACCGCACGCGCGCCAGGATGCCCTGCCAGGCCGCGCCCGTGTTCTCCGGCCAGCCCAGGGCGCGGCACACGCCCGTCTTCCAGTCCTGGCCGCGGGGGACGCGGGGCCAGCCCTCGATCCCGAGCGAGGAGGGCTTCACCGCTTCCCAGACGTCGATGTACGGGTGACCGACCACCAGGGCGTGCTCCCCGGTCACCGACTCGGCGATGCGCCACTCCTTGGTGCCGGGAACCAGGTGGTCCACCAGGACACCGAGGCGGGCGTCCGGGCCGGGCGCGAACTCCTCGACGATCGCCGGCAGGTCGTCGACGCCCCCCAGGTACTCCACGACCACGCCCTCGACGCGCAGGTCGTCGCCCCACACCTTCTCGACCAGTTCGGCGTCGTGCCGACCCTCGACGTAGATGCGCCCGGCGCGGGCCACGCGCGCGCGTGCCTGGGGGACGGCGACCGAACCGGATGCTGTGCGGGTGGGCCGTACCGGACCGGACGACGGCTTCACCAGGGTGACCACCCGGCCCTCCAGCAGGAAGCCGCGGGGCCGGAGCGGGAAGACCCGGTGCTTGCCGAAGCGGTCCTCCAGCGTCACCGTGCCCGCCTCGCAGCGGATCACCGCCCCGCAGAAGCCGGTGCCCGGCTCCTCCACCACCAGGCCGGGCTCGGCGGGAACCTCGGACACGGCCTTGGGTTTCTTCCACGGCGGAGTCAGGTCGGGGGAGTACTGGCGCATTCGAGTGACGATATGGACAGACCCGTACGCGATCAGTGCGACACGCCGAAGCGTGCGGCCAGGGCGTCGCGCTGGGCCCGGACGAAGGCCGCGTCCACCACCGCTCCGTGACCCGGTACGTACAGAGCGTCCTCGCCGCCGAGCGCCAGCAGCCGGTCGAGGGCGGCGGGCCACCGGGCCGGTACGGCGTCGGGGCCCGCCTGGGGCTCGCCGGACTCCTCGACCAGGTCGCCGCAGAACACCACGGTCGGGTCGCCCGGCACCACCACTGCGAGGTCGTGCGTGGAGTGGGCCGGGCCCATGTTCGCCAGCAGCACCTCCCGCCCGCCACCGAGCCGGAGGGTGAGCCGGTCGCGGACCTCACGGCCGGGCCGTACCAGGGCGTCCGCCGCCTCCTCGGCCTCCCCGGCGTCCAGCCCTTGGCGCACCGCGTCCCCGCGCAGCTCCGCGCGCTCGCCGCTGTCGCCGAACACCGCGTCCGCGCCCTCGGCGGCGAAGATCTCCGCGCCGGCGAACTCCGCCGCCCCGAAGACGTGGTCGAAGTGCGGGTGGGTGAGCGCGAGATGTGTCACACCACCAGCGAGCGCCTGCGCCCACACACGCAACCGCGCGCCCTCCGCGCGGCTCGAACCCGCGTCGACCATCAGCGCGGCGCCCTCCCCGACGACCAGCCCGGTCGTGCAGTCCCATCCGGGCAGGCGGCACCGCCCGACCCCGTCCGCAAGCCGTTCCCATCCCAGCTCTTCCCAAGCCACCGTCATAACGGTGACGCTATCGGTGGCGCCGGGGGTGCGACATCCCGGCCGATCCCGGATGATCCCGGCCCCGACCTCGCAGGCCGTCGCGCCCGGCCTTGCCCGGGGTGTACCCGACAGCCGTACACTGGGCGGGGTAAAGCTGGCACTCGTATGCGCCGAGTGCCAGACGGGGAAGCCGATCAGTGATTCTGGAGGTGTGCGCGATGCTCAGTGAGCGAAGGCTTCAAGTGCTGCGCGCCATCGTCCAGGACTACGTCGGAACCGAGGAGCCGGTCGGCTCCAAGGCCCTGACCGAGCGGCACGGCCTCGGCGTCTCGCCGGCCACGGTCCGCAACGACATGGCGGCCCTGGAGGAAGAGGGCTACATCGCCCAGCCGCACACCAGTGCCGGCCGTATCCCCACCGACAAGGGGTACCGCCTGTTCGTCGACAAGCTGGCCGAGGTCAAGCCGATGACCGCGCCGGAGCGGCGCGCCATCCAGAACTTCCTCGACGGTGCCGTCGACCTCGACGACGTGGTGGCCCGCACGGTGCGGCTGCTCGCGCAGCTGACCCGGCAGGTCGCCGTGGTGCAGTACCCGTCGCTGACCCGTTCGACCGTGCGGCACGTGGAGCTGCTGTCGCTCGCGCCCGCGCGCGTGATGCTGGTGCTGATCACGGACACCGGCCGGGTCGAGCAGCGGATGGTCGACTGCCCCGCGCCCTTCGGGGAGACGTCCCTGGCCGACCTGCGGGCGCGGCTGAACAGCCGGGTCGCCGGCCGCCGCTTCACGGACGTCCCGCAGCTGGTGGAGGATCTGCCCGAGGGCTTCGACGTCGAGGACCGCGGGACCGTCTCGACCGTGCTGTCCACTCTCCTGGAGACGCTCGTCGAGGAGAACGAGGAGCGGCTGGTGATCGGCGGCACCGCCAACCTGACCCGCTTCGCGCACGACTTCCCGCTCACCATCCGGCCCGTTCTGGAGGCGCTGGAGGAGCAGGTCGTCCTGCTGAGGCTGCTCGGTGAGATGCAGAATCCGGGCATGACCGTGCGCATCGGTCACGAGAACGCCCACGAAGGACTCAACTCCACGTCCATCGTGTCGGTCGGCTACGGTTCGGGCGGCGAGGCAGTGGCCAAGCTCGGCGTGGTCGGACCGACCCGCATGGACTACCCGGGAACGATGGGAGCGGTACGCGCAGTGGCACGGTACGTCGGACAGATCCTGGCGGAGTCGTAGGTGGCCACGGACTACTACGCCGTTCTCGGCGTGCGTCGCGACGCGTCGCAGGAAGAGATCAAGAAGGCTTTCCGGCGGCTCGCGCGCGAGCTGCACCCGGACGTCAACCCGGATCCGAAGACCCAGGAGCGGTTCAAGGAGATCAACGCCGCCTACGAGGTGCTGTCGGACCCGCAGAAGAAGCAGGTCTACGACCTCGGCGGCGACCCGCTCTCGCAGTCCGGCGGCGCCGGCGCGGGCGCCGGCTTCGGGGCGGGCTCCTTCGGGAACTTCTCCGACATCATGGACGCGTTCTTCGGTACGGCGTCGCAGCGCGGACCGCGTTCGCGTACGCGCCGGGGCCAGGACGCGATGATCCGGCTCGAGGTCGAGCTGGACGAGGCGGCCTTCGGCACGACGAAGGACATCCAGGTCGACACGGCCGTCGTCTGCAACACCTGCAACGGCGAGGGCGCGGCCCCCGGCACCAGCGCCCAGACGTGCGACATGTGCCGCGGCCGCGGTGAGGTCTCGCAGGTCACCCGGTCCTTCCTGGGCCAGGTCATGACCTCCCGCCCCTGCCCCCAGTGCCAGGGCTTCGGCACGGTGGTGCCCACCCCGTGCCCGGAGTGCGCCGGTGACGGCCGCATCCGCGCCCGCCGCACGCTGACCGTGAAGATCCCGGCCGGTGTGGACAACGGCACGCGCATCCAGCTCGCGGGCGAGGGTGAGGTCGGCCCCGGCGGCGGCCCCGCCGGTGACCTCTACGTCGAGATCCACGAGCTGCCGCACCCGACCTTCCAGCGGCGCGGCGACGACCTGCACTGCACGGTCACCATCCCGATGACCGCGGCGGCCCTCGGCACCAAGGTGCCGCTGGAGACCCTGGACGGCCTGGAGGAGGTCGACATCCGCCCGGGCACCCAGTCCGGCCAGTCGATCCCGCTGCACGGCCGGGGCGTCACGCATCTGCGCGGCGGCGGTCGCGGCGACCTCATCGTGCACGTCGAGGTGCAGACCCCGACCAAGCTCGACCCCGAGCAGGAGCGCCTGCTGCGCGAACTGGCCAAGCTGCGCGGCGAGGAGCGCCCCCAGGGGCAGTTCCAGCCGGGGCAGCAGGGGCTGTTCGCGCGGTTGAAGGATGCGTTCAACGGTCGCTGACGTGGGCGTGGAGCTTGGCTGGGGGTCCGGGGGTCGGCCCCCGGGCGGGCACAGTCAGCCGGGGCAGCAGGGGCTGTTCGCGCGGTTGAAGGATGCGTTCAACGGTCGCTGACGCGTCTGCCCGGCGGCCGTTGACGGGGATGCCTCCGGCATATGCCGGAGGTCGCCCGGATGCGGACCTGTAGGGAGGACGTGACACCATGCGGTCATGTCCTCCGCGCTGACCGATCTCTTCCCGCACCCGATCGTGCAGGCACCCATGGCGGGCGGTCCCTCGGTGCCGGAGCTGGCGGCCGCCGTGTCCGACGCGGGCGGACTGGGGTTCCTCGCCGCCGGTTACAAGACCGCCGACGGCATGTACCAGGAGGTCAAGCAGCTGCGCGGGCTGACCGGCCGCCCCTTCGGCGTCAACGTGTTCATGCCGCAGCCGGAGAGCGCCGAGTCCGGCGCCGTGGACCTCTACGCCCAGCAGCTGGCCGGCGAGGCCGGCTGGTACGACACCGAGCTCGGCGATCCGGAGAACGGGCGCGACGACGGCTACGACGCCAAACTCGCGGTGCTGCTGGACGATCCGGTACCGGTGGCCTCCTTCCACTTCGGCGTGCCCGCCCGCGAGGTGGTGGACTCCCTGCACCGGGTCGGCACGTTCGTCCTCGTCACCGCGACCACCGCCGAGGAGGCGCTCGCCGTGGACCGGTCGGGCGCGGACGCGGTGATCGCCCAGGGCGTGGAGGCCGGCGGCCACCAGGGCACCCACCGCGACCTGCCGGAGAGCGACGGCGCCGGGATCGGCGTGCTCTCGCTCGTCGCGCAGATCCGTGAGGCGGTGGACATCCCGGTCATCGCGGCCGGGGGCCTCATGCGCGGCAGCCAGATCGCCGCCGTACTCGCGGCGGGCGCGAGCGCGGCCCAGCTCGGCACGGCGTTCCTCGCCACCCCCGAGTCCGGCGCACACGCCCTGCACAAGCAGGCACTCACCGACCCCGTCTTCCCGCGTACGGAGCTGACCCGCGCGTTCTCCGGGAGGCCGGCCCGCGGGCTGGTCAACCGCTTCATGCGGGAGCACGGCCCGTACGCGCCCGCCGCCTACCCGGAGGTCCACCACCTCACCTCACCCCTGCGCAAGGCGGCCGCCAAGGCGGGTGACGCGCAGGGCATGGCGCTGTGGGCGGGTCAGGGCCACCGGATGGCCCGTGAGCTGCCCGCCGGGCGGCTGGTGGAGGTGCTGATGGACGAACTCGAAGCGGCCAGGGCGGAGTTGTCGGCCCGTCCGGCGACAGGAGGTGGTGCGCGATGACCGCGCCGGTGTTCATTGTCGACCAACTGGACGGCATCGGGACGGAGTTCGTGCTCGACGGGCCCGAGGGGCGGCACGCGGTCTCGGTCAAGCGGTTGCGGCCGGGCGAGGACGTGGTGCTCACCGACGGCCGGGGGCGCTGGACCGAGGGCGTGGTGAAGGCCGCCGAGGGCAAGGACCGGCTGGTGATCACCGACCTGGAGTCCCTGACCGAGGAACCGCCGGAGGCCCCCCGTATCACCGTCGTCCAGGCCCTGCCCAAGGGCGACCGGGGAGAGCTCGCCGTGGAGACCATGACCGAGGTCGGCGTCGACGCGATCGTGCCGTGGGCCGCCTCCCGCTGCATCACGCAGTGGAGGGGCGACCGGGGGCTGAAGGCGCTCGGCAAGTGGCGCTCGACCGCCCGCGAGGCCGGCAAGCAGTCCCGCCGGATCCGCTTCCCCGAGGTCGCGGACGCGGCGACGACCAAGCAGGTTGCCGCACTTCTGGCCAAGGCCGACTTCGCCGCCGTGCTCCACGAGACCGGCGAGGAACCCCTGGCCACCGCCGAACTCCCCGCCGAGGGCGAGATCGTGCTGGTCGTCGGCCCCGAAGGCGGTGTCTCCCCGGAGGAGTTGGCGATGTTCCGGGAGGCGGGGGCGAAGACGTACGTGCTCGGACGCACCGTGCTGCGCACGTCGACCGCCGGCACGGCGGCGGCCGCCCTGCTCCTGGGCCGCACCGGCCGCTGGTCCTGACCTGCGGGGGCGACCGGGCACCGCACCGTTTCGACGAGACGACCCGGACGAGACGACCCGGACGAGACGACCCGGACGAGACGACCCGGACGACGCGACCTACAGGGAACGCCATGAAGCCGGGCGGACAGTCAGCGGACAGTCAACGGCCCTGCCCCGAGTTCCGTGGCAAGCACCGTTCGCGCGCTGAGACCGGCGACCACCTCGTCCCCCTCCACAGCCGTCGTCGGCCGGAACCCCAGTGAGGAGTACAGGCGTTCGGCCGCGACGTTGTCCGGGTGATACGACAGGCGGAGCTCCTGGCAGTCGTCCCGCTCCGCCAGCCATCCCATGAGCGTTCGCACCGCGGCCCGGCCCACTCCCTTGCCCTGCTCGGCCCCGTCGATCAGCATGCCGCCGATCCAGTACGAACCGTCCTCGTCGCGGGCCCACATGATGTGCCCCGCCACCGTCCCATCGGCACGGACCGCCAACGAGTGCCAGACCTGGTCACGCATCGACAACAGCAGGTAGCGAGCCGCCAGCGCGGGAACGAAGCGGCGCTGGTCGTCCAGTGGGGCGACGTCCGCCACGGCACGCCAGTTCCCGTCGTCCACCTGGTCCAGGGCAACCCGCCGCCCGGCTCCGTCCACAAATCCACGGGTGATCATGAGCGTCATGCCAGGAGCCGGGCGACCGGTCCACGAACCGTTTTCCTCCCCGGTCCGCCGGACCGGTCCTGGCCGTGTTCCGTCTACCGCGTGGGGCACGGCGGTGGCAGGCTGTCGTGCATGGGGGCATTGAGGCGGATTCCGTATCTGCCGCGCGGGCGGCGGGTGTTGGCCGGGACGGTGCTCGCGGTGGTCGCCGCGGGCGGTGCCGTCGCGTGTGATCCCGGTGGGCTGAACGCCGCGTCGGTGGCGTACACGACCGACAGGACGGCCACCGCGGAGCTGAACCGGCAGCACGCGTCCGTGCGTTGGCTCACCTGCACGGGCGACTACGGCGGCGGCGGGGCGTACACGCCGGGGAAGCCGACGCCGTCGGCGTCCGGGACCACCGTGGTCACCGTCGACTGCCAGGGGGAGACGAAGGACGGCCGGAAGATCACCGTCACCGGGAAGGTCACCCGCGCGGTCGACGGCGCCTGTGTGCGCGGGGACCTGACCGCCAAGGTGGGTGGGAAGGTGTGGTTCCACGTGCGCGGCCTCGGCGACTGCGACGCCACGACCGGGCCGACGTACCGGCCGCCCGTCACCTACCGGCCCCCCCAAGGGCAGCCGGGCCCGACGGTCACGGTGACGGTCACGCGGACGATCCGGTGCCCGGACGACCCCGTCTGCCGGCCCGTCCAGGGCAAGTGAGGCACCGGCTTTCGCGGTGTGGCGCGCGCGGCAGGTGATCCCGCCCCCTGTCGGTGGCCGCCGCCGCTGCGTAGGGTGATCTGGTGACTCAGTCCGCATCGTCTGCGTATCTCCGGTTTCCGCATCCGCACGGCGAGTTGGTCGCCTTCACCGCCGAGGACGACGTGTGGCTCGCGCCGCTGGACGGCGGCAGGGCCTGGCGGGTCAGCGCCGACAACGTGCCGGTGAGCCATCCCCGCATCTCGCCCGACGGCACCACCGTCGCCTGGACCTCCAGCCGCGACGGCGAACCCGAGATCCACGTCGCCCCCGTCGACGGCGGCTCCGCCAAGCGCCTGACCCACTGGGGCAGCCGGAGGACCCAGGTGCTCGGCTGGACCCCGGACGGTGAGGTCCTCGCGATCAGCACCCACGGCCAGGCCAGTCTGCGCCGCACCTGGGCCCGCGCCGTCCCGCTCGACGGCGGACCGGCCACCACCCTGCCGTACGGGCCCGTCGGCGACGTCGCGTACGGCCCGCACACCGTGCTGCTGTCCGCGCCGATGGGCCGTGAGGCGGCCTGGTGGAAGCGGTACCGGGGCGGCACGGCGGGCAAGCTGTGGATCGACCGGGACGTCCGCGACGGGGAAGGTGCCGGCGAGTTCGTACGGCTGCACGAGGAGTTGGACGGCAACCTCGAGTACCCGCTGTGGGTGGGGGAGAGGATCGCGTTCCTGTCCGACCACGAGGGCACCGGCGCCCTGTACTCCTCCCTCGCCGACGGCTCCGACCTGCGCCGGCACACCCCCCTGGGAGGCTTCTACGCCCGGCACGCCGCCACCGACGGCACCCGGGTCGTCTACTCGAGCGCCGGTGAACTGTGGCTGCTCGACGACCTCGAGGGCGCCGAACCGCGGCGCCTGGACATCCGCCTCGGCGGGCCCCGCGCGGACCTGCGGCCCTACCCGGTCGACGCCTCCCGCTGGTTCGGCTCCGCCGCCCCCGACCACACCGCGCGCGGCAGCGCCGTCTCGGTGCGCGGTGCCGTCCACTGGGTCACCCACCGCTCCGGTCCCGCCCGCGCGCTCGCCGCCGAGCCCGGCGTGCGGAACCGGATGCCGCGCACCTTCCGCGCCGCGGGGGAGGAGTGGGTGGCGTGGGTGACGGACGCGGAGGGCGAGGACGCCCTGGAGTTCGCGCCCGCCACCGGCCTCGCGCCCGGCGCCACCCCGCGCCGGCTGGGCACCGGGCGGCTCGGCCGGGTCCTGGAGCTCGCCATGGCCCCCGACGGCAGCCGCGTGGCCGTCGCCTCGCACGACGGCCGGCTGCTGCTCGTGGAACGCGAGACCGGCGAGATCCGGGAGGTCGACCGCAGCGAGCACGGGGACGTCGGCGACCTCGCCTTCTCTCCCGACTCCACCTGGCTCGCCTGGTCGCACCCCGGTCCGCGCCCGCTCAGCCAGCTCCGTCTGGCCCACACCACCGACCTGTCGGTCACCGACGCGACCCCGCTGCGCTTCCGCGACTACGCCCCCGCCTTCACCCTCGACGGCAAGCACCTCGCCTTCCTCTCCCACCGCTCCTTCGACCCGGTCTACGACGAGCACGTCTTCGACCTGGCCTTCGTCGAGGGCTCCCGCCCGCACCTGATCACCCTGGCCGCGACCACGCCCTCCCCGTTCGGCCCGCAGCGGCACGGCCGGCCCTCCGAGGCCCCCGACAAGGAGGAGACCCCCGACAGCGAGGGCACCCCGGCGACCCGTGTCGACCTCGAAGGGCTCGCCGACCGCATCGTGCCCTTCCCGGTCGAGGCCGCCCGCTACTCCAACCTGCGCGCCGCCAAGGGCGGCGTGCTCTGGCTCAGGCACCCGGTGCGCGGCGTCCTCGGCGCCTCCCGCGCCACGCCCGACGACCCCGACCCCAAGACCGAGTTGGAGCGCTACGACCTCGTCCAGCAGCGCATCGAGCACCTGGCCGCCGACGCCGACCACTTCGAGGTCAGCGGCGACGGCAAGCGCGCCCTGCTGTGGACCGACGGCAAGCTCAAGGTCGTCCCCAGCGACCGCCGCGCCTCCGGCGACGAGGACAGCGACTCCCACATCACCGTCGACCTCGGCCGGATCCGGCAGACCGTCGAACCGGCCGCCGAGTGGCGGCAGATGTACGAGGAGACCGGCCGCATCATGCGGGACCACTTCTGGCGGCCGGACATGGGCGGCGTCGACTGGGACGGCGTCCTCGACCGCTACCGGCCCGTCCTGGACCGCGTCGCCACCCACGACGACCTGGTCGACCTGCTGTGGGAGGTGCACGGCGAGCTCGGCACCTCGCACGCCTACGTCATGCCGAACGGCGGCCACGGCCACGGAGCCCGGCAGGGGCTGCTCGGCGCGGACATCTCCCGGCACGAGGACGGCAGCTGGCGCATCGACCGGATCCTGCCCTCGGAGACCTCCGACCCGGACGCGCGCAGCCCGCTGGCCGCGCCCGGCGTCGCGGTGCGCGCCGGGGACGCGATCGTCGCGGTCGGCGGCCGGCCGGTCGACCCGGTGACCGGGCCCGGCCCGCTGCTGACCGGTACGGCGGGCAAGCCGGTCGAGCTCACGGTCTCGCCCGCCGGCGGGGGCGACCCCCGGCACGCGGTCGTGGTCCCCGTCGCCGACGAGGAGCCGTTGCGCTACCACGCGTGGGTCGCCGACCGCCGGGCCTACGTCCACGAGAAGTCCGGCGGCCGGCTCGGCTACCTCCACGTGCCGGACATGCAGGCGCCCGGCTGGGCGCAGATCCACCGCGACCTGCGCGTGGAGGTAACCCGTGAGGGCCTGGTCGTGGACGTCCGCGAGAACCGCGGCGGCCACACCTCCCAGCTGGTGGTGGAGAAGCTGGCCCGGCGGATCGTCGGCTGGGACCTGCCGCGCGGCATGCGGCCGGAGAGCTACCCGATGGACGCGCCCCGGGGGCCGGTCGTCGCCGTCGCCAACGAGTTCTCCGGCTCCGACGGCGACATCGTCAACGCGGCGATCAAGGCGCTGGGCATCGGACCGGTCGTCGGCACGCGCACCTGGGGCGGCGTCGTCGGCATCGACAGCCGCTACCGCCTGGTCGACGGCACGCTGATCACCCAGCCGAAGTACGCGTTCTGGCTGGAGGGTTACGAGTGGGGCGTGGAGAACCACGGGGTGGACCCGGACGTGGAGGTCGTCCAGCGCCCGCAGGACCACGCGGCGGGCCGCGACGCCCAGCTCGACGAGGCGGTCCGCATCGCCCTGGAGGCCCTGGAGGCGACGCCCGCGAAGACTCCGCCCTCGCTGCCCTGACGTCCCGGGGGCTGCCGCCCCCGGGCCACCGCTCCGGCCCGAACGGCCTCGTGCTCGAACTGCCCCGAGCTCTTCGAGCAGGGGATGCCCCCGTGGACGGGCTGTTTTTCCCACCCTCGGTACCATGCCCCGTACTGGATCAACCCGAGGAGACACCGCATGGCTGGGGAACCCCAGGACGACTGCCTGTTCTGCAAGATCGTCGCGGGCCAGGTCCCCGCGACGATCGTCCGCGAGACGGACACCACCGTCGCCTTCCGCGACATAAACCCCCAGGCGCCCACCCACGTCCTGGTGATCCCCAAGGCGCACTACAAGGACGCCGCCGTCCTCGCCGCCGCCGCCCCGGACCTCGCCGCGGACGTCCTGCGCGAGACGCAGGCGGTCGCCGACGAGGACAAACTGGACAGCTACCGCATCGTGTTCAACACGGGTTCCGGCGCCGGCCAGACCGTCTGGCACGCCCACGCCCACGTCCTGGGCGGCCGCGGCCTCGAGTGGCCCCCCGGATAGGCCGGCCGTGTCCGCCCGCGAACTGGTCGTCCTCGGCACCGCCAGCCAGGTTCCGACCCGGCACCGCAACCACAACGGCTACCTGCTGCGCTGGGACGGCGAGGGCATCCTGTTCGACCCCGGCGAGGGCACCCAGCGGCAGATGCTGCGCGCCGGGGTCGGCGCGCACGACCTCGACCGGATCTGCGTCACCCACTTCCACGGCGACCACTCCCTGGGCCTCGCGGGGGTGATCCAGCGGATCAACCTCGACCGGGTGCCCCACGAGATCACCGCGCACTACCCGCGCTCGGGCCAGCGCTTCTTCGACCGCCTGCGGTACGCCACCGCCTACCGCGAGACCGTCCGGCTCACGGAGGTCCCCGTCGACGCCGACGGCGTCCTCGCGACGACGCCGGCGTACACCCTGGAGGCCCGCCGGCTCTCCCACCCCGTGGAGGCCTACGGCTACCGGCTCGTCGAGCCCGACGGGCGCCGGATGCTGCCCGACCGGCTCGCCGCGCACGGGATCGAGGGCCCCGACGTGGGCCGCCTCCAGCGGGAGGGGTCCTTGAACGGGGTCTCGCTGGAGGCGGTGAGCGAGGTGCGGCGCGGTCAGCGGTTCGCGTTCGTCATGGACACCCGGCTGTGCGACGGGGTGCACGCGCTCGCCGAGGGCTGCGACCTGCTCGTCATCGAGTCGACCTTCCTCGACGAGGACGAGCGGCTCGCCGTCGAGTACGGCCACCTGACGGCCGGACAGGCCGCCCGCGCGGCCCGGGACGCCGGAGTGCGGCACCTCGTGCTCACCCACTTCAGCCAGCGCTACGACGACGCGGAGGAGTTCGAGCGGCAGGCGCGGACGGCCGGCTTCGAGGGGGAGCTGACCGTGGCGCGGGACCTGCTGCGGGTGCCGGTTCCGAAACGCCGCTGACCAGGCCGTACGATGCTTCGATGCCCCTGCCGAAAGCCGAACTGCACCTGCACGTCGAAGGCACCCTGGAGCCCGAGCTGGCCTTCGCGCTCGCCGAGCACAACGGTGTCGAGCTGCCGTACGCGGACACCGACGAGATCCGCGCGGCCTACCGCTTCGAGGACCTGCAGTCCTTCCTGAACCTGTACTACGAGCTCATGGCCGTCCTGCGCACCGAGCGGGACTTCGAGGACCTCGCGAACGCCTACCTCGCCCGCGCCGCCGCGCAGGGCGTGCGGCACGCGGAGATCTTCTTCGACCCGCAGGCCCACATCGCGCGCGGGGTCGGCATGGGCACGGTCGTCGAGGGGCTGTGGCGGGCGCTGGGGCGCAGCGAGGAGAACCACGGCGTCTCCACCCGGCTGATCATGTGCTTCCTGCGCGACGAGTCCGCCGAGTCGGCCCTGGAGACCCTGCGGGCCGCCGAGCCGTACCTGGACCGGATCACGGGCGTCGGCCTGGACTCGGCCGAGGCTGGGCATCCGCCGGTGAAGTTCCGCGAGGTGTACGAGGCCGCCGCCGCCCTCGGCCTGCGGCGCGTGGCGCACGCCGGTGAGGAGGGCCCGCCGGAGTACATCAGGCAGGCCCTGGACGTGCTCGGTGTCGAACGCGTCGACCACGGGCTGAGCTGCATGGAGGACCCGGAGCTCGTCGACCGCCTGGTCCGCGAGCGCGTCCCGCTGACCCTGTGCCCCCTGTCCAACGTCCGGCTCCGCGCGGTCGACACCCTCGCCGGCCACCCGCTGCCCGCCATGCTGGACGCCGGCCTGCTCTGCACGGTCAACTCCGACGACCCGGCCTACTTCGGCGGCTACGTCGGCGACAACTTCGACGCCGTGCGCGACACCCTGGGCCTCACCGAGGACCGCCTGCGCGAACTGGCCCGCAACTCCTTCCTCGCCTCCTTCCTGGAACACGACGAGGAGCGGCGCCGGCGGTACCTGGCCGAGGTGGAGGCGTACGAATTCCCTTAGAGACCGGCCCCGTTGACGGGGTATATCCGTCTCCTTTTGGACCGCCCCGGCGACCCCGCGCCGGTAGGCCGAGGGGGCCTGCGCCTCCCGCGGCGTGCGGCACCGGCGCGCTGTCGGTGCTCTGGTGCACACTGGCCGGACCCGCACCACGTCAGGGAGCGCACCGTGACCCCGTCCAGCACGTCCACCGGAAAGGAACCGGAGCACCCGGAGCACCCGGAGCACCCGGAGCACCGGGAGTACCCGGAGTACCCGGAGGACCGGGAGTACATCGGTGGAGCACCGCACGCCCACCTCCACCCCCAGGTCGACCCGCTGGCCCGGCTGCGCACGGCGGACGACCCGCCCTGGGACGTCTACCTGACGGGCACCGTCTTCCTCGACATCGTCTTCACCGGGCTCGACTCCGCCCCGGTGCGCGGGACGGAGTCCTGGGCGCGCGGGATGGGGTCGAGCCCCGGCGGCGTGGCCAACATGGCGACCGCGCTGGCCCGCCTGGGCCTGCGGACATCCCTGGCGGCGGCCTTCGGCGACGACCACTACGGCGACTACTGCTGGGACGCCCTGGAACAGGGCGAGGGCATCGACCTGTCCCCGTCCCGCACCGTGTCCGGCTGGCACTCGCCGGTCACCGTCTCCATGGCGTACGAGGGCGAGCGCACGATGGTCTCGCACGGCCACGAGCCGCCCCCGGAGGCCGTGTTCCTCCAGGAGGGCGCCCCGGAGTGCCGGCCCCGCGCGCGGGCCGCCGTGGCCTCCCTGACCCCCGGCCGGTCCGCCCCCTGGATCGCCCGGGCCGCGGGCGAGGGCACCCGCGTCTTCGGTGACGTCGGCTGGGACGAGACCGGCGCCTGGGACCTGGCGGCCCTGACCGACCTGGAGCACTGCGAGGCGTTCCTGCCCAACGCCGAGGAGGCGATGCGCTACACGGGCACCGACTGCCCGCGCACCGCCGCGCACGCGCTCACCGAGTTCGTGCCGGTCGCGGTGGTCACCCTCGGCGCGGAGGGCGCCTACGCGGTCGACCGGCGCACGGGGGAGAGCGCCGAGGTGCCCGCCATCGCGGTGGAGGCGCTGGACCCGACCGGCGCGGGCGACGTGTTCGTGGCCGGCTTCGTCACCGGCACCCTGGCCGGCTGGCCCCTGGCCGACCGCCTCGCCTTCGCCGGCCTCACCGCCGCCCTGTCCGTACAGGAGTTCGGCGGCTCGCTGTCGGCTCCCGGCTGGTCCGAGGTCGCCGCCTGGTGGCGCCGGGTGCAGTCGGTCGAGGGCCAGGACCCGGCGGCGCTGCGGCGGTACGCCTTCCTGGAGGACCTGGTGCCGGAGGCCTGCGTCGAGCCGTGGCCGCGGCGCAGGGCCGTACCGACGATCGGGTTCCGCCGGTCGGCGTGAGGGGAGTCGACCGACGGGCGTTGACAGGTGGATGCTGACGCCCAATCATCGGCACGATCGAGCACGATGGGGCAAGCAGCCTCCTGACTCCTCCCTCCGTCGAAGGACACGCGTCGTGCGCAGACCGCCCCGCAGACCCGGAGTGCTCCTTGCCGTCCTCGGCCTCAGCCTGGCCCTTCCCGTGGCGCTGACCACGCCGGAGCCGGCACAGGCACGGTCCCGTACCGAGGCCGCCCCGGCCCCCCGGGCC
>NZ_POTZ01000719.1 GCF_003236365.1 Streptomyces sp. NTH33 | reverse complement strand
ACAGGACCGCGGGTTCCAGGCGTCGGGGCGGTAGCGGGTGCGGGGGGACCGGCGCCCGCCCAGCCACAGACCGGCCAGGGCCGCGGCGAGCCCGGCGAGCAGCACCGGAAGGCCGTAGGTGCCGCCCTCGGCGGTGAGCAGCCCGTACGTCCCCGCGCAGACGCCCAGCAGACCCCCGAGGGTGAGCGCTGCGGTCGTACGGCGCACGGCGGGCGCGACCTCGGCGGTGCGGCCGTAGCCGCGGGCGTCCATCGCGGCGGCGAGGGCCACCGAGCGCTCCAACGCGCCCTCCAGGACCGGCAGTCCGACCTGCAGCAGCCCGCGCACCCCCCGGTCGGGCCGGCCCCGCAGCCGACGGGCGGCCCGCAGCCGCCGGGCGTCGGCGATCAGGTGCGGGGCGAAGGTGAGCGCGACGACGACGGCGACACCGGTCTCGTACAGCGCGCCGGGAAGGGACTTGAGCAGCCGGGTGGGCGCGGCGAGGGCGTTCGCGGCGCCCACGCAGACCAGCAGGGTGGCCAGCTTCAGCCCGTCGTACAGCGCGAAGACGACCGCCTCGGCCGTCACCCTGCCCCCGAGCCGGATGCCCTGCGCCCAGTCGGGCAGCGGGACTTCGGGGAGGGCGACGAGCACGTGCGTGCCGGGGATGGGCGAACCGAGCACGACGGCGAAGACGAGACGGATGACGAGGACGGCGAGGGCGAGCTTGAGGAAGGCGGTGTAGGAGCGGGCGGAGGGCGTGCGGGGACGGCAGGTCACCACGACGTATCCGGAGACCGCGAGGAGAAGGCCGAGCAGCAGCGGGTTGGTGGTGCGGGTGGCCGCGGTCCCCAGAGCCAGGGCCCACAGCCACCACGCACCCGCGTGCACGGTGGTGTCAGGCATCCCTGCGCCGCCGCGCCTGCCACACCGCCGCCGCGCCCAGCACGAGCACCGCGGCACCACCGGCGAGGAGACCCACCGACGGGCCCGCCCCGGACTCGCTCTTCTCCCCGGCGGAACTCTTCCCCTCCTCGCCCTCCCCGGCGGGGCTCTTCCCGGCGGTCACCTGCTCGCCGCAGCCCTTGTGCGGATACCCGGAGATGGCGCACAGCAGGGCGTTGGTGTCGTACCGCAGCGGCCCCGCGACGGACGCCAGGGCCTCCGCGGTGGTCGCGTCGGCGGGCACCCGGGCACAGGCGGTCCGCGGCGCCGGCGGGGTCTCCCCGGCCGGGGCGTCCGCGCGCGTACCGAAGTCGAGGACGAGCGCGACCCGCTTGCTGCCCTCCCGGGCCGGCGTCCTGTCGCAGACGGTCCCGAAGTCGGCCGTCCCGCGCGGCTTGCTCGCGTCCTGGGAGTCCTCGCTCACCGAGAACCGGAACCCCTGCACGTCACCGTCGGAGGGGCGCGCCGTCGACGGCCCCTCGGTGGCGTACGTCCAGCTCTCGCCGTCACGGTCCCAGAAGGACCAGTACCGGTACCCGACGGCCTGCGCCTGCCCGGCCCCGATCCCGGCCGCCGGCAGGAAGGCGGCCAGGACGAGGACGGACAGCACCCGCACCCGGCGTATCACGGCTGCTGTCACGGCTTGTTCCTGCGTCCGCTCAGCAGGAACCCGATGCCGATGCCCGCGACGAGGAAGACACCGACGATCCACCAGACGCCGAAGGGGGAGTCGTCCTTCGAGGACTTCTCGGCGGCCTTGGTGCCCTTGGAGTCCTCGGCGGTCTTGCCCACGGCGGTGGCCTGGGGAGCCGGGCCGGTCGCGTTGAGCCGCTCGACCAGGTCGATGCCGCCGAAGTCGCGCGGGTCGGCCCCGGCCGCGTGGGCGGCGAAGACGAGCTGGGCGTAGGCGGCGGGACCGCCCTGGTCGGCCCACGCCTCGGCGTGCTGCTCCAGCCACTTCAGCGGCTTCTGCGCCTGCGCGGCCCCGCCCTGCGCGGCGAGGGCGACGACGGCGTCGGCGGTGTTGCCGTAGTCGGGCTGGTCGGTGGCGCCGGGAAGCACGGAGGTGAGGTGGCCGTCCTTGGCGACGACCTGTGCCAGGTACGCCGCGCCGTTGGCCGCCGCCCGGGCCGGGTCGGGCTTGCCGGCGTCGACGCAACGAGCGGCGTCCCCGGAGTCCTTGGCGCTGTTGCCCTTGGCGGCCAGGCCCTGCCCGAGCGCGCCGACGACGGCCGCC
>NZ_POTZ01000718.1 GCF_003236365.1 Streptomyces sp. NTH33 | reverse complement strand
CTTGTGCGCCACGAGGCGCTCTGCCGTATTCCCGGCCCAGCCGGGAGGAATTGGAGGGAGGTTCCTGGGTTCGATGGCTGACCTGATGCCGAAAGGCTTATAGGGACAAGAGCATGCCAGGAAACCAGTGGCCGGGCCCAGATGCCAGGGGCGGTGCGCTGGGGAACCCGCGCGACATGGTGAAAGCTGTATTGCCTGAATCCCAATCTCCAGGGATGGAACTTCGCATCCTCCGGAATGGCATCTGAAACCGGTGCCCGTGCCCTGCGGCGGTGATGAAGCTCAACTGCCGCACCCTCTGGAAACGGGACGATGCCCAGCGAGGGTATTGAAGGAGATGAGTGGGACACCTACATCGCGCTGTTACGTACGGCAGAGACGAACGTGGGATCGCCTAAGGGACGCGAGTCCTAAGGCGACGGAGGCCCCGTAGTAGTCGTGGGAGTCACGCCCCACCAAGGGCGACGGGAAAACCGTCGGCAGGGCGAAGGGGGCCAGGTGATCGGACATCGAGAAACCGAGAGGTATGCGAAATGCAGAGCGCCGAGACGGTGCTGGGTGTCCTGCGTGAACGCGGCAGGAAAGGGCTGCCGTGCACCGAACTGTATCGACAACTGTTCAACCCGCAGATGTATCTGCTGGCCTACGGACGCATCTACTCCAACAAGGGGGCGATGACACGAGGGGCCACGCGGGAGACCGTGGACGGCATGTCGCGGGCGAAGATCGACCGCATCATCGATGCGGTGCGCCACGAACGCTACCGGTTCAGCCCGGCCAGGCGGACCTACATCCCCAAGAAAAACGGGAGATTGCGTCCGCTCGGCCTGCCGACGTGGTCGGACAAACTCGTCGGTGAGGTGGTGCGTCTGCTGTTGGAGGCGTACTACGAGCCGAGGTTCTCCGACCGGTCCCACGGGTTCCGGCCCGACCGGGGATGCCACACCGCGCTGCGCGAGGTGGCCAACACCTGGGCCGGAACGACCTGGTTCATCGAGGGAGACATCGCCGACTGCTTCGGATCCCTGGACCATCACCGGATGATCCAGATCCTGTCGGAGAAGATCCACGACAATCGGTTCCTGCGACTGCTGCGCAACATGCTCAAAGCCGGATACCTGGAGGACTGGGTGTTCAACGCCACCCTCAGCGGCGCGCCGCAGGGCGGCTGCGCATCCCCAGTCCTGTCCAACATCTATCTGCACCGGCTGGACGAGTTCGTCGAAACGGTTCTGATCCCGGAATACACCCGAGGGGTACGCAGGGGACGTAATCCTGCCTACCTGGAAGTGGCCAACGCACTCGCACGGGCCCGCCGCCGCGGGGACCGTGAACAGGCCCGGCAGTTACGCGATCGGATGCGCACAATGCCGAGCGTGGACACCCACGACCCCGAATACCGGCGGCTGAGGTACGTCCGGTACTGCGATGACCACCTGCTCGGGTTCACCGGACCCAAGGCCGAGGCCGAGGAAATCAAACAGCGACTGGCGACTTTCCTGCGTGAAGACCTCAAGCTGGAACTGTCCCAGGACAAGACGCTGATTACCCACGCCAACACCAGTAAGGCACATTTCCTCGGCTATGAAATCGGTGTTCAGCGCAATGACAAGCAACGCACCAAACGCGGCCAACGAGCCGTGAACGGCGCGATCAGCCTGCACGTGCCGGCATCGGTGATCAAAGCCAAGATCGCCCTCTACTCCAAGCGCGGAAAACCCGCGCGCCGCTCCCAAGTGATCAACTTCAGCGACCACGACATCGTGCGGATCTACGGAGCCGAGTACCGAGGAATCGTCCAGTACTACCTGCTCGCCGGTAACATCCGACGCCTGCACCGGCTGCGGTGGGTCATGCTGACCTCCATGCTCAAAACGCTGGCCTCCAAGCACCACACGTCGGTCACCAGGATCGCGGCCAAGCACAAGGCCAAAATCCAGACACCACACGGACCGCGCACGTGCTTCGAAGCCGTCGTCGAACGTGGGAAGGACGGCAGACCGCTGGTCGCCAGGTTCGGCGGCATTCCGCTGCGACGGCAGAAGAACGCGGTCGTCATCGACCGCCCCCAGGGGCGGCTCACCTACCCCCGCCGAGAACTGATCGACCGTCTCCAACGGGGTAAGTGCGAGCTCTGCCAGCACACGGGCCAGGTGGAAGTCCACCACGTCCGTGCCCTGAACGAACTCGACCGAGCCGACCCCACCCGGTGGAAGCAAGTCATGGCCAAACGGCGCCGCAAGACCCTCGTGGTCTGCGCCGGCTGCCACGACCAGATCCACCACCGGGAAGCCTCCCCGCTCACGCAGTAGTCACCGGAGAGCCGGATGCCCGGAAAGCGGGCCCGTCCGGTTCGGAGGGAGGCCGCGCGGAAAAGGACCAGCACATCTGGCACCTCGCCGCGCGGCCCACCCTACCCA
>NZ_POTZ01000717.1 GCF_003236365.1 Streptomyces sp. NTH33 | reverse complement strand
GGGGTGGGGTTCTCGGCCAGGGCGCGGCCCAGCTCCAGCGCGAACAGGGGGTTGCCGCCGCTGGTGCGGTGGATCTCGCGGGCCGTGGAGCGGGGCAGGCCGGCGTAGCCGCGGTGGTCGAGCAGGGCGGACACCTGGGTACGGGTCAGCGGGTCCAGCCGGACCGAGAGGGTGTCGGGCGGGCAGGCGCGCAGATGGCGGTCGTACTCCTCGTCCTCGGTGCGCACCGCGCACAGCATCTGTACCGGCGTCTCGCCCAGGCGCCGGGCGGCGAAGCCGAGCAGTTCGGCGCTGGCCGGGTCCAGCCACTGCAGGTCGTCGGCGACGAGCAGGACCGGGCCCTTCGCGGCGAGCGCGCGCAGCGCGGACAGTACGGCCAGGCGCAGGGCGAGGCCGTCGCGCTGCAGGGTGGACTCGCCGCGGCCGGTGAGCGCCGACTCCAGCGCGGTGTGCTGGGCGGCGGGCAGCTTGCCGGACACCTCGTCCAGGACCAGGCCGAAGAGGTCGGCCAGGGCCAGGAAGGGCAGGTGGGATTCGGACTCGGTGGCGGAGCAGCGCAACACGGTGCGGGCCGTCGGGGCGTATTCCGCGGCCAATGCCCGCAGCACGGTCGACTTTCCTATTCCGGCCGGCCCGTGCAGCAGCACGCTCCCGCCGCGCGCGAGCTGCTCGCGCGCCGCCGCGGACGGCTCCTCCTGGCCGATGACCAGGTCGGAACGGCAGCCCGCAGGGCCCTTGAAGTCCCGTCGCACGCTCGCCGCTCCCCTCCTGTGTCGTGTCCGGGCCAAATTCTAGGCAACGAGCCCCGGAATTTCGGACGGCCGGGACGGTGAGGGAAATAACAACGGCCGATGCATGACCGAATTCAAAGCATCACCGAATGAATACAAACCCCACGCGCGCGGCCCCTCGACGGTACCGCCACGCCCCCGCGGACGGTACTCCCGCCGACGCCCTCCCGGCGTCCCCGCGGAGGCGGGCCCGCGTCCTCCGGACGGCGGGACGCCCGCGTACGGGGGCGGCGGGCCGTGCGCGGGAGTGGCGGGCCGTGCGCGCCGCCTACGGCAGCATCCCCGCCCGGCGGGCCGCCGCCACCGCCTCTCCCCGGGTGTGGGCGCCCAGTTTGCGCATGGCCGAGCGGAGGTAGCCCTTCACCGTCTCCGGGCTCAGGCCCAGGCGGGCCGCAGTGGTGGCGTTGGTCGCGCCGACGGCCACACAGGTCAGCACGTCGACCTCCCGCGGGGTCAGGCTCACGCCCTCCACCGGAGCCGGAGTCGTGGTCAACAGACCGCAGACGCTGAGGAGTTCGGCACGCAGGCCGGGGTCGCCGATCCGCGGGGCCAGGGCGCGCAGGGCCGCGTGGGCCTCGCGGACCTGCTCCCAGGCGGGGTCGGTGGCGGGCTCGGCGCGGGCCGCCGTCAGCAGGTCCCGCGCCTCCTCCCGTACCACCAGCGCCTGCTCCACGTCCCGCGCCGCCTCCACCGCCGCGCTCAGCGTGCGGTCGCCCAGCGGCTGGGCCGTGCGCAGCGCGCCGTACAGCACACCGCGCACCCGCCGCCGTACCACCACCGGCACCGCCAGCACCGAGCGCAGCCCCTCCGCGGCGACCGGGGCGTCGTACTCGTGGCTGATCCGGCGGGAGAGCGAGTAGTCCGTCACCGCGCACGGGCGGCCCAGCGCCACCGCCTTGCCGCCCAGCCCGCTGCCCGAGGTCACCGCCAGCGAGCTCAGCGCGAGCGTCGTCGTACCCGTCAGCTCGCTGATCCGCACCCGCGGCCGGCCCGGCTCGATCAGCCCGCCGAAGGCGACCGGCAGGCCCGTCGCCCGCCGCAACCGCACCAGCGCACCCCGGATCTCCGCCACCCCGGACGCGTCCGCCGTCACTCGCTCGCCCCTTCGCCACGGCCCTTCCGCCCCACTACACCCCCCGTTCGGGGGTAGTGGGGCCAGCATCACTGATTACACGATGTGACAGAGCCGCCCGGCAATGGTCCGGCACGGTCCGGCACCACGGAGTGCGCCGCGGGGCCGGAGCGCCCCGGAGGCGAACGACCAGGAAAGCAGGAGGACGGATGACGACGGCGACGGAGCTCTTCCGCGGTGCGCGGGACTTCCTGCTGGAGCACCGCGAGGACTACGCCACGGCGTACGCCGGTTTCGAGTGGCCCCGCCCCGACCACTTCAACTGGGCGCTGGACTGGTTCGACGCCATCGCCGAGGGGAACGGCCGCACCGCCCTGCACATCGTCGAGGAGGACGGCACCGAGACCCGCCTCTCCTTCGCCGAGATGGCCGAGCGCTCCAGCCGCGCCGCCAACTGGCTGCGCGACCGCGGCGTCGCCGCCGGGGACCGCGTCCTCGTCATGCTCGGCAACCAGGCCGAGCTGTGGGAGACCGCGCTCGCCGCGATGAAGCTGCGCGCCGTCGT
>NZ_POTZ01000716.1 GCF_003236365.1 Streptomyces sp. NTH33 | reverse complement strand
CTCCGCGCCCGCCACGGAGTCACCCCGGTCACCAACCCGGAAGCAGCGAAGACCGCCGACACCCTGATCCTCACCGTCAAGCCCCAGGACATGGGCGCCCTCCTCGACGAACTCGCCCCGCACATCCCCGCCGACCGCCTGATCATCAGCGGCGCGGCGGGCATCCCCACCTCCTTCTACGAGGAGCGCCTGGCCCCCGGCACTCCGGTCGTCCGCGTCATGACGAACACCCCCGCCCTCGTCGACGAGGCCATGTCCGTCATCTCCGCCGGCACCCACGCCACCGCCGGGCACCTCGCCCACGCCGAGGAGATCTTCGGCTCCGTCGGCAAGACGCTCCGCGTCCCCGAGTCCCAGCAGGACGCCTGTACCGCCCTGTCCGGCTCGGGCCCGGCCTACTTCTTCTACCTGGTCGAGGCCATGACCGACGCCGGCATCCTCCTCGGCCTGCCCCGCGACAAGGCCCACGACCTGATCGTCCAGTCCGCCATCGGCGCCGCGGTGATGCTCCGCGACAGCGGGGAGCACCCCGTGAAACTCCGCGAGAACGTCACCTCCCCGGCCGGCACCACGATCAACGCCATCCGCGAACTGGAGAACCACGGCGTACGCGCCGCCCTCATCGCCGCACTGGAAGCCGCCCGCGACCGCAGCCGCGAGCTGGCCTCCGGCAACAGCTGATCCCGCCGCCGGGCGGTCGGCGGATCGCTCTTCAGGCGGGCAGCAGCCCGATCGCCCGGTACGCCGCGTCGACCGTCGGCCGCGCTGTCCCCCTGGCCTTCTCCGCGCCCGCCCGCAACACCGCCTCCACATAGGAGGGATCCGCGCACAGCTCCCTGTGCCGTGCCTGTACCGGCTTCAGGACCTCGACCACGGCCTCCGCCGTGTCCTTCTTCAAGGCGCCGTACGACGCGTACGCACCGCTCAGGTCCTCCGGGTTCCCACCCTCACAGGCCGCCAGGATTTCCAGCAGGTTCGCGACCCCGGGCCGCTCCTGCCGGTCGTAGACCACGTCCCGCCCGCTGTCGGTCACCGCCCGCATGACCTTCTTCCGCACGGCCTCCGGCTCGTCCAGCAGATAGACGATGCCCGGCCCGGAGTCGTCCGACTTCCCCATCTTCGACGCCGGGTCCTGCAGGTTCATCACCCGCGCCGCCACCTTCGGATGGGTCGCCCTCGGCACCACGAACGTGTGCCCGTAGCGCTGGTTGAACCGCACGGCCAGATCACGGGCCAGCTCCACGTGCTGCGTCTGGTCGTCCCCGACCGGCACCTCGTCCGTGCCGTACGCCAGGATGTCCGCGGCCATCAGCACCGGATACGTCAGCAGCGACAGCCGCACGCTCCCGCCCCGCTGCTGCTCGCGCGCCGCCTTCTCCTTGTACTGGATCATCCGCCGCATCTCGCCGTCGGTGGCCACGCACTCCAGCAGGTACGACAGCCGGGCGTGCTCGTCCACATGGCTCTGCACGAACACGGTGCACCGCTCCGGATCGAGCCCCGACGCCAGCAGCAGCGTCGCCGCCTGCCGGCTGAGCCTGCGCACGCGCGCGGGATCGTGGTCCACGGTCAGCGCGTGCAGGTCGACGACGCAGAACAGCGCCTCCGACTGGTGCTGGTCCACCTCGGCCCACCGTCGCATGGCGCCCAGGTAGTTCCCCAGCGTCAGGTGTCCGGTCGGCTTGATCCCGCTGAAGACCCGTGTCATCTCCACTCCATCTCCTGGTCGAGGCCGCCGTCCCGGCCGGCCGCCCCCGGAGTCCTGGAGGAGATACGAGAACGGCCGCCGAGGCGGCGGCCGTTGCATGCATACGTGAGTACGGCCGCCGTCAGGCGGCCCACCACAGATGGGTACACGTACGCGTGGTCATGGCCCCAGGATACGGCTCGGGAGCGCCGTTCGGCAGCGAGTTGACACACCCCGCCGTGATTCGTAGTGTTCTCCGAGTTGCCCGAAGTGAGAGCCGACTCCGGTCGGTCCCCGGACAACCCTTCCGCAGTACCACCCTCTCCTCGACGACAGTCGTGCAGTCTGGCTGTTGTCGTTGCATTGGCGTGCGTATTCACGGAATGAGGAATCCGCGTCCGAAAGGCCGCAGCCCCCGATTCGCACGGGGGCAGGGAATCCGCTAAAGTCTCACTCGTCGGAACGGCCCAACGGCCGTGAAGGCAAACCCCGCTGACTGGGGGTCAGGTCGAAAAGGGATCTGATAGAGTCGGGTCCGCCGGAAAGGGAAACGCGAGAGCGGGAACCCGGAAAGCGCCGAGGAAATCGGGTCGGGAAGATCTGATAGAGTCGGAAACACCGAAGGGAAGCGCCCGGAGGAAAGCCCGCGAGGGTGAGTACGAAGGAAGCGTCCGTTCCTTGAGAACTCAACAGCGTGCCAAAAATCAACGCCAGATATGTTGATACCCCGTCTCCGGCCGGAT
>NZ_POTZ01000715.1 GCF_003236365.1 Streptomyces sp. NTH33 | reverse complement strand
CCCCCCAGGCCCGGAGCCGGTCCCGAACCCCGAACCGGGACCGCCCCTGACCTGAGCACGGAACCCGCAGGGAACGCACGCCCCGCCGCACAGGAAACACACGCCCGCCGCAGACGCCGACGGTGGACGGCTGCTCAGCCGCCCACCGTCCTTTTCGTGCTGCTCACTCCTGGCCGGCCGGGGCGATCGGCCGGGGCGGCGACCCTACGCCGTCACCTCCGACCGGTCCCCGCCCCACAGCGTGTGGAAGGAGCCTTCCCGGTCCACCCGCCGGTAGGTGTGCGCCCCGAAGAAGTCCCGCTGGCCCTGCGTGAGCGCGGCCGGGAGGCGTTCGGCGCGCAGCGCGTCGTAGTAGGCCAGTGCGGCCGAGAAGCCGGGCGTGGGCACCCCCTGCCGCGTCGCCGCGACCAGCACCTCGCGCCAGTCGTCCTGGGCCGCCGCGATCCCCCGGGCGAAGGTGTCGTCGGACAGCAGGCTCGGCAGGTCCGGACGGGCGTCGTACGCGGCGCGGATCCGGTCCAGGAAGGCCGCGCGGATGATGCAGCCGCCGCGCCAGATGGCGGAGACCGCGCCGAGGTCGATGCCCCAGCCGTACTCCTCGCCGCCGGCGGCGATCTCGTGGAAGCCCTGCGTGTACGACACGATCTTCGAGGCGTACAGCGCCTGCTCCACCCGGTCCGCGAAGGCCGCCGCCTCGGACTCCGGCAGCGGCGACGCCTTCGGGCCCGCCAGGCCCCGCGAGGCCTCCCGCAGGGCCGCGTGCCCGGACAGGGAGCGCGCGAAGACCGCCTCCGCGATGCCCGACACCGGCACGCCCAGGTCGAGGGCGATCTGCACCGTCCAGCGGCCCGTGCCCTTCTGCTCGGCCTGGTCCACCACCACGTCCACGAACGGCTTGCCGGTCGCCGCGTCCACGTGGGACAGGACCTCCGCCGTGATCCCGATCAGGTACGAGTCCAGACGGCCCCTGTTCCAGGTGCGGAAGATCTCCGCGATCTGCGCGGGGGAGTAGCCGGCGACCTCGCGCAGCAGCTGGTACGCCTCGCCGATCAGCTGCATGTCGGCGTACTCGATGCCGTTGTGCACCATCTTCACGAAGTGACCCGCGCCGTCCGGGCCCACGTGCGTGACGCACGGTGCGCCGTCCGCCGCCTTCGCGGAGATCTTCTCCAGCATCGGGCCGAGGGAGTCGTACGACTCCTTCGAGCCGCCCGGCATGATGCTCGGACCGTGCAGCGCGCCCTCCTCGCCGCCGGAGATGCCCGTGCCCACGAAGTGGATGCCCTGCTCGCGCAGCTCCCGCTCCCGGCGCCGGGTGTCCGCGAAGTGCGCGTTGCCGCCGTCGATGATCATGTCACCGGGCTCCAGCAGCGGCGCGAACTCCTGGATCACCGCGTCGGTCGGCTCACCGGCCTTCACCATGACGACCAGGCGGCGTGGCCGCTCCAGCGCCGCCACGAACTCCTTGGCGGTCTCGGCCGGGATGAAGTCGCCCTCGTGTCCGAACTCCTCGACCAGGGCGTGCGTCCGGGACGCGGTCCGGTTGTGCAGCGCGACCGTGTAGCCGTTGCGCGCGAAGTTGCGGGCGAGGTTGCGGCCCATGACCGCGAGTCCGGTGACGCCGATCTGGGCTGTAGTGCTCATACCGCCTGCTCCTCAAAATCCGGTGGATCATCAGGTGGAACGCCGGGGTCCCGCCGTCGGCGGTGCCGACCGCGCCGCCGTCCGTGCCCGCCAGTATCGCCGCTCGTGCCCTCACAACCATCCTGACGTGCCGGTACGGCACCCGCACATCCGGACCCGGCACGCTCCATTACGCACGCGGGGGCCCTGCGGCTCATTCCACACGGCAGAAGCCCGTGTCCCGGTGCGCGTTCCGCAGATCCGGCCAACAGGGATCCGTTACCGGCCACTTGGGGTGCCGAAGCGGCCGACATCCGTCTTGTCACGGCCTGTTCGCGGCGGTTACTTTCGCCCCTCCTGACGCATGGCGAGGGGGCTTCAGACATGGCCGCACGCGGTCGGCACCGCCGGTACCAGCCCAACAGGATCAACCGCGCCTCGCTCACTGTCACGGCGGGCGGCGCCGGAATGGCCCTTCCGCTCATCGGAGCCTCGGCCGCGCACGCCGCCGACGCCTCCACCTGGAACAAGGTCGCCGCCTGCGAGTCCAGCGGCAACTGGAGCATCAACACCGGCAACGGCTACTACGGCGGTCTGCAGTTCACCCGGTCCACCTGGGCGGAGTACGGCGGAACGCGGTACGCGCCGCGCGCGGACCTGGCCACCCGCGACCAGCAGATCGCCGTCGCGGAGAAGGTCCTCGCCGGGCAGGGCCCCGGCGCCTGGCCGGTGTGTTCGGCACGGGCCGGGCTGACCCTCCCCCACTCTCAACTCCGTTCGAGCGGGGGGACCCCCATCGGCGGCACCCCCGAGGTCCAGCCCAAGGC
>NZ_POTZ01000714.1 GCF_003236365.1 Streptomyces sp. NTH33 | reverse complement strand
AGGCTATTCGTCGGCAGCGTCAGATGTTTATAAGAGACAGGCGCCACGGCCTCCGGCGCCCGCATCAGCAGATCGGGCGCGAGCCGCCCGGCGGACAGCACCCGCGCGAGGTTCTCGGCGGCGGCCCCCTCGTCCCGCAGCAGCCGCAGGTACCACGGCGTCTTCCCCAGCGCGTCCGACACCTTGCGGAAGTTGAGAAGCCCCGCGTCCGGATCGGCCGAGTCCGCGAACCACCCCAGCAGCACCGGCAGCAGCGTCCGCTGGATCGCGGCCTTCCGCGTCACCCCCGACGCGAGGGCCTCCAGATGCCGCAGGGCGGCGGCCGGGTCGGCGTACCCGAGCGCGACCAGTCGCTCCCGAGCCGCCTCGGGGCTCAACCGGACCTCACCGGGAGCGAGTTGGGCGACCGCGTCGAGCAGCGGCCGGTAGAACAGCTTCTCGTGCAGCCGCCGTACGACGCCGGTGTGCCGCTTCCACTCCCGGGTGAGCTCGGTGATCGGGTCGCTGCGCAGGCCGAGGGACCGCCCGAGCCGGCGCAGATCGGCCTCGTCCTCGGGGACGAGGTGGGTGCGCCGCAGCCGGTACAGCTGGATACGGTGCTCCAGGGAGCGCAGGAACCGGTAGGCGTCGTCGAGCTGCACGGCGTCCACCCGGCCGACGTAACCCCCCGCGGCCAGCGCCTGCAACGCGTCCAGCGTGGACCCGCTCCGCAACGACACGTCGGTCCGCCCGTGCACCAACTGCAGCAACTGCACGGCGAACTCGACGTCCCTGAGCCCGCCCGGCCCGAGCTTCAGCTCACGCTCGACCTCGGACACGGGGATGTTCTCCACCACACGGCGGCGCATCTTCTGCACGTCGGCGACGAAGTTCTCGCGCTCGGCGGCCTGCCAGACCAGCGGGGCGAGCGCGGCGGCGTACTGCCCGCCGAGCTCGAGGTCGCCGGCGACCGGCCGGGCCTTGAGCAGCGCCTGGAACTCCCAGGTCTTGGCCCACCGCTGGTAATAGGCGACATGACTGCTCAGGGACCGCACGAGCGGCCCGTTGCGCCCCTCGGGCCGCAGATTGGCGTCGACGGGCCAGATCGACCCCTCCACGGTGGTCTCGGAGCAGATCCGCATCATGTGCGAGGCGAGCCGGGTGGCGGCGCGCAGCGCCTTCGCCTCGTCCGCCCCCGCCGCGGCCTCCCCCACGAAGATCACGTCGACGTCGGAGACGTAGTTCAGCTCGTGGCCGCCGCACTTGCCCATGGCGATCACCGCGAGCCGGCACAGCGCGTCGTCCTCGGGCGCGGCGGCGCGGGCGAGCCGGAGGGCGGCGCGCAGGGTGGCGGTGGCGAGGTCGGCGAGCTCGGCGGCGGTCTCGGCCACGTCGGTGGTGCCGCACACGTCGCGGGCGGCGATGGACAGCAGACAGCGCCGGTAGGCGACGCGCAGCGCGACGGGGTCACCGGCCTCCGCGAGCCCGCGCTCGAACTCCTCCACCCCGGGGTGCAGGTCGCGCGGCTCGTAGGTGACGAGCGCCCGCCAGTCACCGGCGTGCCGGGCGAGGTGGTCGCCGAGCGCGGCGGAGCAGCCGAGCACACCGAGCAGCCGGTCGCGCAGCGGCTTGGCCGCTATCAGCGTGTCGAGCAGTTCCCGCCGGTCCGTCGGCGCCGGCTGCGCCTCGAGCAGCCGCACGAGCCCCCGCAGCGCGAGATCTGGATCGGCGGTGGCCCCCAGCGCCTCCAGCAGCCCGGGATCGTCCCTGAGCGGGGCCAGCTCCGGGCTCTCCAGCAGCCGCTCGGCCCCCGAGGCATCGATGAAGCCGTGCCGCAGCAGCCGCGTAAAAGTACTGCTCCTGCGCCCCGGCGCCGTCATCCCGGCCTCCCGTCGGATCGAGCCCGTCCTGGCCAGAGCCTAACCGTCCTGCCGGTCCCGGGCTTCGGCGGCGGACCCCGTTTTCGGTATCTCGGAGACACCGGGCACACCCCGAGCATGGGGCAGGCGCACCAAGTGATCGCCATCGCCTCACCGAGCGGGCTTTCTGAGGCAAGTGGAGGGTTTGAGCCACGACGGAGGGGCGCGACCTGCGGTTTTGCCACAGCGGGTTGGCCCAAACCCTCCACTTGTTGTCCGCCCACATGGCTACTTCACTCGTAGGCGTGCCCTCCGGGCCACTCCTGTCACTTCGCGTGGCCGACGCCTCTGCCGTCGGATACGTCGCGATACGACGCGTACGACGGAGGGGTGCGGCATGTCGGTGGACGGCGAGGCGGTACGGCTCGGGGAAGAGGCGGATGAGCCGGGGTGGGAGGTGGATCCGAACGACGAGTGGGGGGTCGCGGTGATCGCCACCGTGGGGCGGCAGTTGAGGCTGCGGCGGGAGGCGGTGGGGATGCGGGTCGCCGAGTTCGGGACGGCGATGGGGTACGGGGACGACCTGGTCTACAAGATCGAGGGCGGGAAGCGGATTCCCCGGCAGGAGTACCT
>NZ_POTZ01000713.1 GCF_003236365.1 Streptomyces sp. NTH33 | reverse complement strand
CGAGGAGGCACAGCGCGCGCTGCGGGCCGAACTCGACGCCCGGCCTGCAAAATTCACGGATCTGCGGATCTTCGATGACATGGTCGAGGTGCTGACCGAGGCCGGCGAGAACGAGTCGGCCCTTAAGAGGTCCTAACAAAATAGGGCATTCTGGGTATGCTGGGCTTGCTGGTGTGGGTTTGCCCGGTCGGGAGGTGCGCGATGGCCCGCCCCAAACCCTGGGAGATCGACGACGAGCTGTGGGCGCTGATCGAGCCGCTGCTGCCGAAGGTCGAGCGCCGACCCGACCACCCGGGCCGCAGGCGGCTGGACGACCGCAAGGTGCTGCAGGGCATCCTGTTCGTGCTGCACACCGGGATCCAGCGGGAGTTCCTGCCGCAGGAGCTGGGCTTCGGCTCGGGCATGACCTGCTGGCGCCGGCTGCGGGACTGGAACCAGGCCGGCGTGTGGCAGCGGCTGCAGGAGATCCTGCTGGCCAAGCTGCGCGGCGCCGACCAGCTGGACTTCTCCCGCGCCGCGATCGACACCTCCCACGTGCGTGCCCTGCGGGGCGGCCCAAAACCGGGCCGAGCCCGGTCGACCGCGCCCGGCCGGGCTCGAAGCACCACCTGATCTGCGACGGGCGCGGAACCCCCCTGACCGTCTCGCTCACCGGCGGCAACCGCAACGACGTCACCCAGCTGGTCCCGCTGCTCCGGGCGATCCCCGCGGTATGCGGCCGCCGCGGGCGCCCCCGGCACCGGCCCCGACGGCTGTACGCGGACCGCGGCTACGACCACGACCGCTACCGCCGCAAGGTCCGCACCCTGGGCATCACCCCGGTCATTGCCCGCCGCGGACAGCCCCACGGATCCGGACTGGGCGTGCACCGCTGGGTGGTTGAACGTGGGTTTGCCGGGCTGCACGGCTTTCGCCACCTCAGGATCCGCTGGGAGCACCGCGACGACATCCACGACGCCTTCCTGCAGCTGGCCACCTGCCTCATCCTCTACCGGCGCGTGCGAGCACTCTGTTAGGACCTCTAAGCCCGAACGGTGTGGTGCTGGCGCTGGACCCGCTGCTGATCGCGGCGCCGGCGATCAGCGCGTCCTTCGCCAGCAGCCTCGTCACGGGGGTGATCAGTGCCATCGACGTGGCAGCCATGGCCGGCGACGGCCTGTTACACCACATCCTGGGCACCATGCTCTTCGATTCGGAGCTCATCGCCCTGGTGGCGGTCTCGGCGATCGTCACGGTGTGCCGGTACCTGCGGGAGCGGCACCGGCGTGAACTGGCACAGGTGCGGACGGTATCGGAGACGACGCAGCGTGTAGTGCTGCGGCCGTTACCGCGGCGGATCGGCCCGCTGCGCATCGCCTCGGAGTATCTGGCCGCGCAGGAGCAGGCCCTGATCGGCGGCGACCTGTACGCCGCCGTACGCACCTCGGGCGGCACCAGACTGATCATCGGAGATGTGCTGGGCAAGGGCCTGACCGCGATCGGTGACGCCGCGCTGCTGCTCGGCGCCTTCAGGGAGGCCGCGCACCGCCAGGCCACCCTGCCCGACCTCGCGGCCTACCTGGAGCACTGCGTCTGCTGGAACCTGGCCGAACCCACCGAGGCGGACCAGGCCGCGGAGTGCTTCATCACCGCCGCCCTCCTCGACATCCCCGACGCGACACCGCAGATGCACATGGTCACCTGCGGACACCCGCCCCCCTTGCGTTTACGCGAGCGGCAGGCCACCACGCTGCGCGCCACCCATCCCGCGCCGCCCCTGGGCCTGGGCGAACTGGCCACCCCCGACTACCACGTCGACACCTTCCCGCTCGAGCCCAGAGACCTGCTGCTGTACACCGACGGCGTCATCGAGGCCCGCGATGCCCGCGGCACCTTCTACCCGCTGACCCAACGGGTCACCTCCCGACCGCACGACAGCCCCCAGGCACTCCTCCACCACCTGCGCACCGACCTGCTCGCCCACGTCAGCGGACACCTGGCCGACGACGCCGCCATGGTCGCCCTCCAACGCACCCCTTGGCCCCACACCGACATCTGTGCGACATCCCGTGAGGTCCCCCGGCCCTCGGCATGCGCTGGTAGCGCAACACATGAGGGGCTGGCTTCCAGCATTCCGGCACCCGGGCAGGCCCTCTTTGCGAGCCGCCGCCCGCAGGACGCTGCAGAACGCTGAACGTAGCCGGCGGGAGACTGCTGCTTGACCTGAGGTGATGCCGGGCGGCTGGGCTGTGACTGACGACTCCGCCGCAAGTCAGAGGGCTGCGAAGGGTGATCTACGCATTCACTCCGGAACCGTGTGCGCAGGTTCGAATCCTGCCGGGGCACCCTGGACCAGGTGCCCGAAGACCCCGACAGCAGCGGAAACGCTGAGAGTGCGGTACGTGAGCTTCCGTCCGCCTTGTCATCGCTCGATGGTGTGACGTTGGGGCATCGCTGCCGGTCAGGCGTTCGGGGTTCGCTTGAGTTATGGCATGAGCATGCGCAAGCCGTACCCGA
>NZ_POTZ01000712.1 GCF_003236365.1 Streptomyces sp. NTH33 | reverse complement strand
CCCACGTCCCGCCCCACCGCCATGGACGTACGGAACTTGGTCCCCTCGGCCCGCATCTGCTCAAGTCGCCGCTCCAGATGGTGCTTCTCCATCTTGAACGAGGGGATGCCGTACCGCATGAGCCCGCCGAGCCGGTCGTCCCTCTCGTACACGGCCACGGTGTGCCCCGCGCGGGTCAGCTGCTGCGCCGCGGCCAGCCCCGTCGGCCCCGAGCCGATCACCGCGACGGTCCGCCCGGACAGCCGGTCGGGCGGACGCGGTGGGGCGAACCCCTCCTCCCAGGCCCGGTCGGCGATCGCGCACTCCACGTTCTTGATGGTGACGGCCGGCTGGTTGATCGCCAGCACACACCCCGCCTCGCACGGCGCCGGGCACAACCGCCCCGTGAACTCGGGGAAGTTGTTGGTCGCGTGCAGCCGGTCGCTCGCCGCCCGCCAGTCCTCCCGGGACACCAGGTCGTTCCACTCGGGGATCAGGTTGCCCAGCGGACAGGCCTCGTGGCAGAACGGCACCCCGCAGTCCATGCACCGGTCCGCCTGCTTGCTGATGATCGGCAGCAACCCGCCCGGCACGTACACCTCGTGCCAGTCCCGCACCCGCTCCTCGACCGGCCGGCGCGGCCACTCCCGCCGAGGCGTGGTCATGAAACCCTTGGGATCGGCCATGGCCGTCCCCCTTGCCTGGGCACCACCTCTTCCCGGCCACGATACGTCGGCGCCGGTCCGCGTGTAGAGCCCGGGTGGAGCCCGCGCGGAGCACCGCGGGGTACGGCCTGCCGCATCATGGACGGTGTGCGACTCCGAGCGATCACCTGGGAACGGCTCGCCGACCGCCTCGCCGAGCGCCTGCTCGACCTGAAGCCCGGCGACGGCAGCCCCTGGCCGCGCGTCGCCTTCGACGGCGCCCCCGCCGCCTGCCCCGGCAACCTCGCCGAACGCGTCGCCGAGGCGCTGCGCCCGCTCGGCCGGCCCTCGCTGGTCGTCGGCACCGAGGGCTTCCTGCGCCCGGCCTCCCTCCGCCTGGAGCACGGCCACCGGGGCGTGGACTCCTACTACGACGGCTGGCTCGACACCGGCGCCCTGTGGCGGGAGGTCTTCGGCCCGCTCGAACCCGGCGGTGACGGCCGCGTCCTGCCCGACCTGTGGGACCCGGCCACCGACCGCGCCACCCGCAGCCCCTACGTCCGGCTCCCGCCCGGCGGCCTGCTCCTGCTGCACGGCCCCCTCCTGCTGCGCCACTGGTTCCCCTTCGACCTGACCGTCCACCTCCTCCTCTCCCCGGGCGCCCTGCGCCGTCGCACCCCCGAGGCGGACCACTGGACACTCCCCGCCTTCGACCGCTACGAGGCCGAGACCGACCCGGCCGCCACCGCCGACGTCCTGGTACGCGCGGACGACCCGCGCCGTCCGGCCTGGAACGGCTGAGACGTCTGGCCGGACGCCAAACTCTCTGACTAAGGTCAGAGGATGAACCAGGCGCGGACAGATGCGGCACAGATCGACCAGGTGCGGCGGTTCAACCGCACCGTCACCGAACGCGTGGGCGTGCTCCATGACCACTACCTGGGCGGCGACCGGCCGGTCGGCGAGGCCCGGCTGCTCTGGGAGATCGGCGAGCAGGGCCAGGACGTGCGGCACCTGCGCGAGCGTCTCGGACTCGACTCCGGGTACGTCAGCCGGCTGCTGCGCTCCCTGAAGGCCGACGGCCTGGTGACGGTCGAGCCGCAGCGCCGGGACCGGCGAGTGCGCACCGTGCGGCTCACCGACGCGGGCCGGGCGGAGCGCGCCCTGCTCGACGACCGCAGCGACGAGCTGGCCGGTTCCCTGCTCGAGCCGCTCAACGCCGCACAGCGCGACCGGCTGGTCGCGGCCATGGCCGAGGTCGACCGGTTGCTGACCGCCGCGACGGTGACGCTGGACGTCGTCGACCCCGGCCACCCCGACGCCCGGCACTGCCTGTTGTCCTACTTCACCGAGCTGCAGGAGCGCTTCGAGACCGGCTTCGACCCCGCGCGCAGCCTGCTGCCCGACGCGGGCGAACTCAGGCCGCCTCACGGCCTGTTCCTGGTAGCTCGACTGCACGGTGAACCCGTCGGCTGCGCCGGTCTGAAACTGCCGCCCGGGGCTCCGGCGGAGATCAAGCGCATGTGGGTCGCGCCCCGGGCCCGCAGGCTCGGCCTCGGACGCCGCCTCCTGACCGAACTGGAGGCGCGGGCCGCCGAGCACGGCCGCGACACCTTGCGCCTGGACACCAACAAGGCGCTCAGCGCCGCGATCGGCCTGTACCACTCCTTCGGCTTCCAGGAGGTCCCCGCCTTCAACGACGAGCCGTACGCCCACCACTGGTTCGAGAAGCGGACACCCCCACAGCCGTCGGGCTGACGACAGAAGCCGACCAACCATGAACCCCCGGCAGCGGACCGAGCCAGGGGTGCAGGGAAGACGGGGGACCGAGCCAGGGGTGCAGGGAAGACGGGGGACCGAGCCAGGTGTACAGGGGA
>NZ_POTZ01000711.1 GCF_003236365.1 Streptomyces sp. NTH33 | reverse complement strand
ACGTACCGGAGGAGCCGGCCGTACCGGAGGAGCCGGCCGTACCGGAGGAGCCGGCCGTACCGGAAGCGCCGCCCGCCGCCCGCACCAGCTCCCGCACGACCCGTACGTCCTCGCCCATCTCCGGGTGCCACTGCACGCCCAGCACCCAGCCCTCGGTCAGTTCCACGGCCTCCACCGTGCCGTCCGCCGCGTACGCCGACGCGACCAGGCCCTCACCGAGGCGGTCGACGGCCTGGTGGTGGTAGGCCGGGACGGTCGTCTCCTCCGGTACGGCCGCGGCGTAGCGGGTGCCGGGGACCGGCTTGACCGCGTGCTCGCCGAAGGCGCCGACCACCTCGGCGTGGCCGTCGAGGTGCTGGACCAGGGTGCCGCCCAGGGCCACGTTCAGCAGTTGCATGCCGCGGCAGATGCCGAGCAGCGGGAGGCGCGCGGCCAGGGCGGCCTCGATCAGGGCCAGTTCCCAGGCGTCCCGGGCGCGGCACGGCGGCCCCGTACGCGGGTCGGGCTCCGCGCCGTAGCGCACCGGCTCGACGTCCGGGCCGCCGGAGATCACCAGCCCGTCGAGCCGGGCCACGGCCGCCGCCGCCCGCTCCGGCTCGTCCGGCGGCAGCATCGCGGCGAGCCCGCCCGCCCGCTGCACCAGCCGCGGATAACCCACCGGCAGCAGCGCCGACTCCAGCTCCCACACTCCCCAGCGCGCCCCCGTCTCCAGGTACGTACTGATCCCGATGAGCGGTCGTCCCGTCACACGGCCCTCCCTGACAAGCGATGGTCTGCACCCCCATCTTCGCCAACACCGCCCGCCCGCCGGGCCGAGCCGCTCGGCGGGCTACAGGAACGTACGGCCCTCGCCCCGGTACGTCGGTACGGTCGCCGTCACCCGGTCGCCCTCGACCAGGTGCAGGGCGTCGAACCGCTCGCACAGCTCCCCGGCCTTCGCGTGCCGGAACCACACCTTGTCGCCGATCAGCAGGTCGTCGGCGGGCGAGCCGAGCAGCGGGGTCTGCACCTCGCCGGGGCCCTCCTGGGGGTCGTAGCGCAGTCCTTCGGGCAGGTACGGCACCGGCAGCCGGTCCGGGCCGGCCGCGCCGGAGGCCGGGTAGCCGCCGCCGAGGACGGTCACGGCCCCGACACCGGGGCGCCGCACGACGGGCTGGGCGAACAGGGCCGCCGGACGGCCGCGGAAGGACGTGTAGTGGTCGAAGAGCCGCGGGACGTACAGCCCGGAGCCCGCGGCGACCTCGGTGACCGCGTCCTCCGCCGCGGTGTGCTGCACGCTGCCCGTGCCGCCGCCGTTGACGAACTCCAGTCCCGGCGCCACGGCCCGCACCGCACGCACCACCGCCGCCCGGCGCCCGGCCAGCTCCCGGCGCGCGGCGGCCTGCATCAGCCGGATCGCGCGCGAGCGCAGGGGCCGCCCGGCGACCGCGTCGCCCACGCCCGCGACATGACCCTCGTACGCCATGACCCCCACGAGTGCGAACCCCGGCCGCCGGGCCACCGCACGGGCCATGTCGGCGACCTGGGCGGGGGAGTGCAGCGGGGAGCGGCGGGCGCCGGCCCGCACGCGTCCGCCGAGCAGCTTCAGCGAGGTGTCCAGCTCCAGGCAGACCCGGACGACCTCGCGTCCGCCCTCGCGCGAGGCGTCGACGAGGTCGAGCTGCGCCGGGTCGTCGACCATCACCGTGACGGCGCGGGCGAGTTCGGGGTCGGCGGTGAGTTCGGCGTAGCCGGAGCGGTCGGCGGAAGGGTAGGCGAGCAGGACGTCGTCGAAGCCGGAGCGGGCCAGCCACAGGGACTCGGCGAGGGTGAAGGACATGACGCCCGCGAAGCCGTCCTTCGCGAGGGCGCGTTCCAGCAGGGCCCGGCAGCGTACCGACTTGCTGGCGACCCGGACCGGCTTGCCGCCGGCCCGGCGGACGAGGTCGTCCGCGTTGGCGTCGAACGCGTCCAGGTCCACGATCGCGACGGGGGCGTCCAGATGGGCGGTGGCCCGGTCGTAACGGGCCCGGTCAGCGGCGCGCGCAGTCATGAACGAAGCCTGCCAGACCGGATTACCGCAGGGTAGGGGGATGTTCCGGGCAGATGCCCCGGGCTCGTGGACCGGCTCCCGCTCAGGCGGGAGCAACCCGTAGAGTGACGCGCACGCGCGGCGGAGACACTCAGCGGTCCTGGTCGCGGAGTTGAGCCGGGATGGCGGTCCGCTCGTACGGGTATGCGTGCCCGGTGACGACACGTCCGCGCCGGGCGGGGCAACGAGGACGGCCGTGCCCGGGGAACGGCCCGGGCACGAGGAAACGGGGGGTGCATGAGCACGGAAGCGCGCCACGCCCCCGTCCCCCCGCGGCCGACACGGCCCGCGGGGGGCGACTTCGGCGGCAGCGCGGCCGAGAGGGCCGCCGGGCGGAGCGCGGTGCCCCCCGGCGTACCGGCGGCGGGCCCCCGCGTCACGGGACGCGACACCGCCGTCCCGTCACCCCGCACCGACGCCCCCCACCCC
>NZ_POTZ01000710.1 GCF_003236365.1 Streptomyces sp. NTH33 | reverse complement strand
CCCGTCCCCCTCCGGCCCCAGCCCGACAGCGGCCCCAGCCTATGCATGGGGAGACGTGAAGCCAGTGCCCTGGCAGGCGTCGTCTGCCCGTCAAGGAGCGGCGTCATGGAGGCGCCACCGCCTGCTCGAAGAGCTCGGGGGAGCGTGCCGGACCTCGACGGCGTCCTGGCCGTGGCTCGGGCCGGTCTTCGGGAAGGACGCCCACCTCCGCGGTCCGGGGCCGCCGGCCTCGGAACCCCGTCAGACGCCGGCGGCCGTCGCGTTCGCCCGCGCACCGAGGACGGTCGCCGCCGCTCCCACCAGACCGGCGTCCGTGCCCATCTGGGCCGGGGCGACCGTCAGGCGTCGGACGAAGGAGAGCGTGGCGTAGTCGGTCAGGGCCTTGCGGAGGGGAGCGAGGAGGACGTCGCCCGCCTTGCCCACGCCTCCGCCGATCACCGCGATGTCGATCTCGACCAGGGTCGCGGTGGCGGCGATGCCCGCGGCCAGGGCACGGGCGGCGCGTTCGAAGGAGGCCACGGCGACCGGGTCGCCGGCCCGGGCGGCGGCGGCCACCGCGGCGGCCGAGGTGTCGCCGTCGGGGCCCGGCCGCCAGCCGCCCGCCAGCGCGCGGCGGGCGATGTTCGGGCCGCTCGCGATGCGCTCCACGCAGCCGCGCGAGCCGCACGGGCACGGGTCGCCGTCGAGGTCCACGCTGATGTGGCCGATGTGGCCGGCGTTGCCGGTCGGGCCGGGGTGCAGCCGGCCGTCGAGCACCAGGCCGCCGCCCACGCCGGTGGAGACCACCATGCACAGCGCGTTGTCGTGACCGCGGGCGGCGCCCTGCCAGTGCTCGGCCGCCGTGATGGCCACGCCGTCGCCGATCAGCCGCACCGGCAGCCCGCCGACGGCGGCGCGGGCCCGCTCGACCAGCGGATAGCCGCGCCAGCCGGGCACGTTCACGGGACTGACGGTGCCCGCGGAGGCGTCCACCGGGCCCGCGCTGCCGATGCCCAGCGCCGCGGCACGCCCCCACAGCGGCGACGCGGCCAGTTCGCCGAGCACCTCCTCCACGGCCCGCATGACGGTGTCGCCGTCCTCCTGCGCGGGCGTCGCGCGCTGCGCGCGCACCAGGATGCTGCCGTGGCCGTCCACCAGCGCTCCGGCGATCTTGGTGCCGCCGATGTCCAGCGCGGCCACGAGGTCGGTGTGCATCAGAGTCGAATCTCCCCGTCAACCATGAGAAAACCAAGAGGTGGGCGCAGCCCGGTCTCGCGGTGGGGGACGCCGGCCGGAGTGTGCGGTGCACAGTCTCTCGCGCGCCTGACAACGTTGTCCAGGCTCTATGCTCGACGATGCCACATCCTCATACGAACCCATGGCCCGCCGCATCCCCGCGGACGACAGGACAGGACGCCGCACCGTGCCAGAGACCGCCCGCCGAGCAGACCGCCCCGCGCCCCGTTACGGCAACCGTCCGACGATGAAGGACGTGGCGGCACGCGCCGGGGTCGGCCTGAAGACCGTCTCCCGCGTGGTCAACGGCGAGCCCGGCGTCACCCCGGACACCGAGCGGCGCGTCCAGGAGGCCATCGAGGCCCTCGGTTTCCGGCGCAACGACAGCGCGCGGGTGCTGCGCAAGGGCCGTACGGCGAGCATCGGGCTGGTCCTGGAGGACCTCGCCGACCCGTTCTACGGCCCGCTCAGCCGCGCGGTGGAGGAGGTCGCCCGCGCGCACGGCGCCCTGCTCATCAACGGCTCCAGCGCGGAGGACCCCGAGCGCGAGCAGGAGCTGGCGCTGGCGCTGTGCGCCCGGCGGGTGGACGGGCTGGTCGTCATCCCGGCCGGCGACGACCACCGGTATCTGGAGCCGGAGATCAAGGCGGGCGTCGCCACCGTGTTCGTGGACCGCCCGGCCGGGCACATCGACGCCGACGTCGTGCTGTCGGACAACTTCGGCGGCGCCCGCGACGGCGTCGCCCATCTGATCGCCCACGGCCACCGCCGGATCGGCTTCATCGGCGACATGCCGCGCATCCACACGGCCGCCGAGCGCCTGCGCGGCTACCGGGCGGCGATGGAGGACGCGGGGATACCGGTCGAGGAGTCCTGGATGTCGCTGGGCGCCACCGATCCCGAGCGGGTGCGCCGGGCCGCCGAGGCGATGCTGTCCGGGCCCGACCCGGTCACCGCGGTCTTCTCGGCCAACAACCGGGTGACCGTCACCGTGATCCGCGTCCTGGCCGAGCAGCCGCGCCGGGCCGCCCTCGTCGGCTTCGACGACATCGAACTGGCCGACCTGCTCCAGCCGGGCGTCACCGTCGTCGCCCAGGACGCCGCCGCCCTCGGCCGCACGGCCGCCGAACGCCTCTTCCGCCAGCTGGACGGCACCCTCCTCGCCCCGGAGCGCATCGAACTCCCGACCCGGCTGGTCACCCGCGGCTCGGGCGAGCTGCCGCCGGCGGAGTGACCCCTACGAGGCGGAGGCGGTGGGGTTCCCGCGCCGCGGGTGACCAGCCGGGTCGGGAGTTCGA
>NZ_POTZ01000070.1 GCF_003236365.1 Streptomyces sp. NTH33 | reverse complement strand
GTAAGGCTCCCAGCAGACGACTGGGTTGATAGGCCGGATCTGGAAGCACCGCAAGGTGTGGAGGTGACCGGTACTAATAGGCCGAGGGCTTGTCCCCAGGTGCTCGCGTCCACTGTGTCGGTTCTGAAACCACGAACAGCCCCGGCCGTACGGCCGGCCGGCTGGTGTGTTTCACCGTGTTTCGGTGGTCATAGCGTGAGGGAAACGCCCGGTCACATTCCGAACCCGGAAGCTAAGCCTCACAGCGCCGATGGTACTGCAGGGGGGACCCTGTGGGAGAGTAGGACACCGCCGAACTCCTTTTAAAGCTCTGGCTCCTGGGCTGTATTGCCCAGGAGCCAGAGCTTTTTTGCGTTGAGGTAAGGTCAGGAAGCATCGTTGGTACGTTTCCCCAGGAGGCCCACGGGTGGAGGTCCAGGAGACCCGCGTCCAGACGGACCGGGTCCTCACCATCCCGAATATCCTCAGCATGGCACGGCTGCTTGGCGTGCCCCTCTTCCTGTGGCTGATTCTCAGGCCTGAGTTCGGCGGCCCCAAGAGCGACGGCTGGGCGCTGCTGGTGCTGGCGCTGAGCGGGGTCAGCGACTACCTGGACGGCAAGCTCGCGCGGCGGTGGAACCAGGTCAGCAGCCTCGGCCGGCTGCTCGACCCCGCGGCCGACCGGCTCTATGTCCTCTCCACGCTCCTCGGCCTCACCTGGCGCGAGATTCTGCCGCTCTGGCTGACCGTGCTGCTCCTGGCGCGGGAATTGATGCTGCTGGTGGCGGTGGGCGTCCTCAGGCGCCACGGCTACCCGCCGCCCCAGGTGAACTTCCTCGGGAAGGCGGCGACGTTCAACCTGATGTACGCCTTCCCGCTGTTGCTGCTCAGTGACGGCAGCGGTTGGATCGCGTCACTCGCAGCTATTTTCGGATGGGCGTTCGCCGGATGGGGTACAACGCTCTATTGGTGGGCAGGAGTCCTCTACGTGGTACAAGTCCGCCGTCTGGTTCGTGCGGACGCCATGGCCGACTGAGTTCGCCCATTGAGACAGCCGCAGTGGCTCCGATGGCCCGCTTCGGAAAAGTGCGGGACAATCAGGACGGGTGAAGTCGGCCAGATCGTCGTCTCTGGAGGAGGACGCTTCCGACATGAAGGCCGTCGTGATGGCCGGAGGCGAAGGCACACGCCTTCGTCCGATGACCTCGAGCATGCCCAAGCCGCTCCTGCCGGTGGTCAACCGGCCGATCATGGAGCACGTGCTGCGGCTGCTCAAAAGGCATGGGCTGAACGAGACCGTCGTCACGGTCCAGTTCCTGGCTTCGCTGGTCAAGAACTACTTCGGCGACGGCGAGGAGCTCGGAATGGAGCTCAGCTATGCCAATGAGGAGAAGCCACTCGGTACCGCGGGAAGCGTCAAGAACGCCGAGGAGGCATTGAAGGACGATGCCTTCCTCGTCATCTCCGGTGATGCCCTGACCGACTTCGACCTCACCGAGCTGATCAATTTCCACAAGGAAAAGGGTGCGCTGGTGACCGTGTGTCTCACGCGCGTACCCAATCCGTTGGAATTCGGCATCACCATCGTCGACGAAGAGGGCAAGGTCGAGCGCTTCCTGGAGAAGCCGACCTGGGGTCAGGTCTTCTCCGACACCGTGAACACGGGCATCTACGTGATGGAGCCCGAGGTGTTCAACTATGTCGAGCCCGATGTTCCGGTCGACTGGTCCGGCGATGTCTTCCCGCAGCTGATGAAGGAAGGCAAGCCGATTTACGGCTATGTCGCCGAGGGCTACTGGGAGGACGTCGGCACCCACGAGAGCTATGTGAAGGCCCAGGCCGACGTCCTGGAGGGCAAGGTCGACGTCGAGATCGACGGCTTCGAGATATCCCCGGGAGTCTGGGTCGCCGAGGGAGCCGAGGTGCACCCGGACGCAGTTCTGCGCGGGCCGCTGTACATCGGTGACTACGCCAAGGTGGAGGCCGGAGCCGAAATCCGGGAACACACCGTCGTCGGCTCCAACGTCGTCGTGAAGAGCGGTGCCTTCCTGCACAAGGCCGTGGTGCACGACAACGTGTACATCGGACAGCACAGCAATCTGCGCGGCTGTGTGGTCGGCAAGAACACCGACATCATGCGTGCGGCGCGGATCGAGGACGGCGCGGTCATCGGTGACGAGTGCCTGATCGGCGAAGAGTCGATCGTGCAGGGCAATGTGCGGGTCTACCCGTTCAAGACGATCGAGGCCGGCGCCTTCGTCAACACTTCGGTCATCTGGGAGTCGCGGAGCCAGGCGCACCTCTTCGGGGCGCGCGGAGTGTCCGGCATCCTGAACGTGGAGATCACCCCGGAGTTGGCCGTACGCCTCGCTGGTGCTTACGCGACCACGCTCAAGAAGGGTTCCACGGTCACCACGGCCCGCGACCACTCCCGTGGCGCCCGCGCGCTCAAGCGTGCGGTCATCTCGGCCCTCCAGGCCAGCGCGATCGACGTACGGGATCTGGAGAACGTGCCGCTGCCCGTCGCCCGGCAGCAGACCGCGCGAGGCAGCGCCGGCGGCATCATGATCCGGACCACGCCCGGGGTGCCGGACTCGGTCGACATCATGTTCTTCGACAGCCAGGGCGCCGATCTGTCCCAGGGCGGCCAGCGGAAGCTGGACCGGATCTTCGCCCGCCAGGAGTACCGGCGCGCGTTCCCGGGCGAGATCGGTGACCTCCACTTCCCGGCCAGTGTCTTCGACGCGTACACCGGTTCGCTGCTGCGCAACGTCGACATCACCGGGATCGCCGAGTCGGGTCTGAAGGTCGTCGTGGACGCCTCGAACGGCAGCGCCGGTCTTGTCCTGCCCAGCCTGCTCGGCAAGCTCGGCGTGGACTCGCTGACGATCAATCCCGGCCTCGACGAGGGCCGGCCGACGGAGACCGCAGACATGCGCCGCTCGGGCCTGGTGCGGCTCGGCGAGATCGTGGCGTCCTCCGGGGCCGCGTTCGGTGTGCGGTTCGACCCGGTGGGCGAGCGGCTGTCGCTCGTCGACGAGAAGGGCCGCATCATCGAGGACGACCGGGCGCTGCTGGTGATGCTCGACCTCGTGGCCGCCGAGCGGCGCAGCGGCCGGGTGGCACTTCCGGTGACCACCACCCGCATCGCCGAGCAGGTGGCCGCCTACCACGGCACCCAGGTCCAGTGGACGACGACCTCTCCCGACGACCTCACGCGGGTCGGTGGCGAGGAGGGGACGATCTTCGGCGGTGACGGCAAGGGCGGGTTCATCGTCCCGGAGTTCAGCAGTGTCTACGACGGTACGGCGGCCTTCGTACGGCTCATCGGGCTGGTGGCGCGCACGCAGCTCACCCTCAGCCAGATCGACGCCCGGATCCCGCGGGCGCATGTCCTCAAGCGGGACCTGGCGACTCCGTGGGCGGTCAAGGGCCTGGTGATGCGCCGGGTCGTCGAGGAGGCCGGAGAGCGCTTCGTGGACACCACGGACGGTGTGCGGGTCGTGGAGGCCGACGGGCGCTGGGTGATGGTCCTGCCGGACCCGGCCGAGGCGGTCACCCATCTGTGGGCCGAGGGACCCGACGACGCCTCCGCCCAGGCACTGCTGGACGAGTGGTCGGCGGTGGTGGACAGCGCCGGCCGGTAGAACGCGGCACCGGCCGGTAAAACCGACAAGCCGATCGGTGAAACGGACAGCACGCGCGCGTGCCGGACAAGTGTCCCCAAGGGTGCCTGTCCGGCATGCCCGTGGGGCCGTGCGGAGGTCTCGGTCGCGACGTGCGACGATGTGCGGCATGCCGCAGGAACCCCCCGTTCGGAGCAACCCCGCGCGGCCCTCCCGTCCGGACGCTTCCATGTCGTTGATCACCAATGTCATGGACCACAGCCTCGACGACGGTTACGCCGAGGCCGCCGCGCGGAAGAAGGCCGTGGGCGAGAGCGGCATGCCGAAGACCTTCAGAGCGAAACTGGGGCTGGCGGCCGGCCTGGTGCTGGCCGCGCTCGTCGTGACCCTGGGAGCGGCACAGGCGCGCGTGGCGGCCCCGGTCGTCGCCAAGGAGCGCCAGGAGCTGATCGACCGCATCGACCGCGAGACGGCGGCGGCCGACAGACTCGAGGGCGCCGTCGACAAGCTGCGCGACGACGTGAGCGCGCGGCAGCGCCAGGCTCTCCGGCACAGTGGCGGTGACGCCCGGGCCGACCTGGTGGGTGTGCTGGCGGGCGCCACCGAAGTGCACGGGCCCGGTGTGAAGCTCGTCGTGGACGACGCCAGGGAAGTCGGCAGCGGCGGCAGTGGCGGCCCGCGCGGGGCATCGGGTTTCTCCGACACCGGGCGAGTGCGCGACCGGGACATGCAGCGGGTCGTCAACGGGCTGTGGCAGTCGGGGGCCGAAGCCGTCTCGGTCAACGGGCAGCGGCTGACCGCCCTGTCGGCGATCAGGGCCGCGGGTGACGCCATACTGGTCGACAACAGGCCGCTGGTGCCGCCGTACACGGTGCTCGCAGTGGGGGACGGGAACGGGCTGAAGACCCGGTTCCAGGACAGCCCCGACGGGCTGTATCTGGATGCTCTGCGGGACAACTACGGCATCCGGGCCGGCATCTCCGTGGAGAGCGACCTCCGGCTGCCCGCCGCACCGAGTGTGATCGTACGTACAGCACAGCCGAGCACTGAGAAGGGCACATCGTGATCGCCGTACTGGGCCTCATCGTGGGAGTGGTGGCCGGCCTGTTGGTCCGGCCCGAGGTTCCGGCGGTCGTCGAGCCTTATCTGCCGATCGCCGTCGTGGCGGCGCTGGACGCCGTCTTCGGTGGACTGCGGGCCATGCTCGACGGCATCTTCGACGACAAGGTGTTCGTCGTGTCGTTCCTGTCGAACGTGGTCGTCGCCGCGCTGATCGTGTTCCTGGGCGACAAGTTGGGCGTGGGCGCCCAGCTGTCCACGGGGGTCGTGGTCGTCCTCGGCATCCGCATCTTCTCCAACGCCGCGGCGATCCGGCGGCACGTGTTCCGGGCATGAGGACGATGAGCAACCAGGACGAACAGCCCGAGAAGGGGCTGAGTGCGGACATCCGCGACGAGCGGCCCGAGCGGCAGTCGCTGCGCAAGGAGTTGCCCGAGGAGGCGCCCCCGCCGGTGGCCGCCGAGGCGGATGCCGCCTCCGGGGCGGAGGGGACCGCTGCCGACGGCCGGAGCGCCGAGGAGATCTCCGAGTCCGCGCTGACGGGCCGCCAGCGGCTGGTGAAGAGCCTGTGGCCGCCGCGCTTCACCCGGGCCCAACTCGTCGTCGCCCTGCTGCTGTTCGGCCTCGGCTTCGGGCTCGCCGTCCAGGTCGCCTCCAACAGCGACAGCGGCAGCGCGCTGCGCGGCGCCCGACAGGAGGATCTTGTTCGCATCCTCGATGAACTGGACGACCGTACTCAGCGTCTTGAGGACGAGAAGCAGGGTCTCGAGAAGCAGCGCCAGGAGCTGGAGAACAGCTCGGACCAGGCCGAGGAGGCCCGCAGACAGACGGCCGAGAAGGAGAAGCAACTCGGCATCCTGGCGGGCACGGTGGGCGCGCAGGGACCCGGCATCACGATGACGATCGAGGACACGAAGGGGACGGTCCGGGCGGACATGCTGCTCGACGCGATACAGGAACTGCGCGCGGCCGGTGCGGAGGCGATCCAGATCAACGGGGTACGGGTGGTCGCGAGCACCTACCTGACCGATTCCGGCAAGAGGGTCGACGTCGACGGGAACAAGATCGAAGCGCCCTATCGCTTTCAGGTCATCGGCAAGCCGCAGGACCTCGAACCAGCGCTCAACATTCCTGGAGGCGTGGTGCAGACTCTAGAGAAGGAGCAGGCCACCGTGACCGTCGAACGGTCGGACAAGATCGTCGTGGACGCCTTGCGGGCAGCGAAGCGCCCTGACTACGCTCGGTCGTCCTCGCGGTGAACCGACGGTGCATGGCGGCTGTCCGGCAGGGGCATGAGGTTGCGGGGGGTCGACGCACCGATTGGGTGGTGCGTGGTGGAAACTGTTTGGTGGATACGGACGTTGTGAGGATGTCCGGGTCGACCGGTGTACGAAGTCAGGGTTCGTCCTGCCCCACGGGCGGGTCTGTTTCGGTCAAGGGGAATCGCCCGTGAAGTTGTTTGCGAAGTTGTTCGGCAAGAGCGCGCGAGAGGGCAGCGACAACGCGACGGCCCGCCATCGCGCACAGCCCGAGGCCGAGGGCCGGCCGCTGTTCCGGGACCAGGTGGCCGGTCAGGGAAGCGACATTCCGGGCGGTCAGGGCGCGCCGTCGGTTGACCCTGCCCAGTCGGGCGGCATAGGTTTCGGGCAACCGTCAACCTCAGGTACGGGTGGAGGGTTTACCGCCGACCCGTACGCGTCCAATGCCCCGGCGGGGCAGCCGCGGCAGGAGGATTCGCCCATGTCGGCCCTGGTGTGTACGAGGTGCGGTAATCGCAACGCGCAGAACAGCCGCTTCTGCTCCAACTGCGGTGCGCCGTTGCGGGCCGGTGCGACACCGGAGCGTGCCTCGGAGACGACGTCCACGATCTCCATCTCCGGCCTGGAGGCGTACGACGCCGAGACCACCGGCCAGACGCCGATGCTCTCTCCGGAGGCACAGGCGGCCGTCGACGCGCTGCCGCTCGGCTCGGCCCTGCTGGTCGTGCGCCGCGGGCCGAACTCCGGTAGCCGCTTCCTGCTGGACGGCGAGCTGACCACGGCCGGACGTCATCCGCAGAGCGACATCTTCCTGGACGACGTGACGGTCTCGCGCCGCCACGTGGAGTTCCGCCGCAGCCCGGACGGCTCGTTCACGGTGGCCGACGTCGGCAGCCTGAACGGCACGTACGTCAACCGGGAGCGGATCGACCAGGTGGCTCTGTCCAACGGCGACGAGGTGCAGATCGGCAAGTACCGGCTGGTGTTCCACTCGAGCCGGCAGGGCATCTGACCCTCCCCGGACCGAGGTCCGGGGAGACCCCAGGGAAGGTCCATGCTTCGAACATCGAGCGGCGGTGCGGGACACCGCACCGCCGCCGCGGACAGTGGGCTGATGAGCATCGGCACGGTGCTGAACATGCTGCGCGACGAGTTCCCCGAGGTCACCATCTCCAAGATCCGTTTTCTGGAGTCGGAGGGGCTCGTCGAGCCGTGGCGGACCCCCTCGGGGTATCGCAAGTTCAGCGCGGACGACGTCGAGCGGCTCGCCCTGGTCCTGAGGATGCAGCGTGACCACTACCTGCCGCTGAAGGTGATCCGCGAGCACCTGGAGGCGATGGAGCGCGGCGAGGCGGTCCAGCCTCCGGTGCTCGGCCGGCAGCGCGACGGCGAGGCCGGGCTGCCGGTGGTCGAGACGCCCACGGCGGCCCGGATCGGGCGGGCCGAGCTGCTCGCCGCCGCCGGGATCGAGGACGCGGAGCTCCAGGAGTGGGAGGCGTACGGCCTCCTCACCCCATTGGCGGACGGTTCCTACGACGCCGAGGCGGTGACCGTGGCCTCGCTCGTCTGTGAGCTCGGGCGCTTCGGGATCGAGCCCCGTCACCTGCGGGTGATGAAGGCGGCCGCCGACCGGGAGGCCGGGCTGGTCGACCAGGTGGTGGCCCCGCTCAAGAGGCACCGCAACCCGCAGACCAGGGCCCATGCCGAGGCCCGCACGAAGGAGCTGGCGGCGCTCACGGTGCGGCTGCACGCGGCCCTGGTGCAGACGGCGCTCGGGGTGCGGCTGCCCTGACCGGACCGGCCGCGGCGGCTGGATCGGCTCCCCGTTTCCGGCCCGACTACCCAAACGTCCCGGGCACGGCCTAGGGTTGCTGTGTGAACGAGCTCGATGTCGTAGGTGTCCGGGTCGAAATGCCCTCCAACCAGCCGATCGTGCTCCTGCGTGAAGTGGGGGGCGACCGCTACCTCCCCATTTGGATCGGGCCGGGGGAGGCGACGGCGATCGCCTTCGCCCAGCAGGGCATGGCCCCCGCCAGGCCGCTGACCCACGACCTGTTCAAGGACGTGCTGGAGGCTGTCGGCCAGGAGCTCACGGAAGTGCGCATCACGGATCTGCGTGAGGGCGTCTTCTACGCGGAGCTGGTCTTCGCCAGCGGGGTCGAGGTGAGCGCCCGGCCCTCCGACGCCATAGCGCTGGCGCTGCGTACCGGAACGCCGATCTTCGGCAGCGACACGGTGCTCGACGACGCGGGCATCGCCATTCCGGACGAGCAGGAGGACGAGGTGGAGAAGTTCCGCGAGTTCCTCGACCAGATCTCGCCGGAGGACTTCGGCAGCAGCAGCCAGTGAGAACCAGCAGCCGGTGAAACGCCCCCCGTGCCGCCGGTCGCACGGAGCCCTGCGGCCTGCCGCCCGGGCATTCGGCTAGCCTTTCCCGGCACGGGGGTACGCGAAACCACTCTTAGGGTGATTATCACTCGGCGTGCCGAGTGTGGCGATCGTTGACGCACCCCTGGTGACTGCCTACCGTCGAGGAGGCAGGTCGAGGACGGAGGTCGGCGTGAGAAACAGCGGCGACGGTACGGCTGGGGGTGCCTCCGGACGCGGTGTCCGGGGAAGTTACCCCCACCAGGGCAGCGCGGCCGATCTCGCTCCGCTGCGACCGACGGCCGTGCCGAGCAGCGGAGGGGCGACGTCCATGGCGTCCGAGCAGATCGGCTACCGCGGTCCGACGGCCTGCGCCGCGGCCGGCATCACCTACCGGCAACTGGACTACTGGGCGCGCACCGGCCTGGTCGAGCCGAGCGTGAGGCCCGCCTACGGCTCCGGCTCGCAGCGCCTGTACAGCTTCCGCGACGTCGTCGTCCTGAAGATCGTCAAGCGCTTCCTCGACACCGGCGTCTCGCTGCAGAACATCCGTACGACCGTCCAGCACCTGCGGGAGCGCGGCTTTCGCGACCTGGAGCGGATGACGCTGATGAGCGACGGCGCCACGGTGTACGAGTGCACGTCGCCCGACGAGGTGCACGCCCTGCTCCAGGGGGGTCAGGGGATCTTCGGCATCGCGGTCGGCGTGGTGTGGCGCGATGTGGAGAACGCGCTGTCGCAGCTGCACGGTGAGCGCATCGACACCGGGGAGACGCTGATGGGGCACAACCCAGGCGACGAGCTGGCCCGGCGCCGCAACCGGGCGGTCTGACCGGCCCGCGGACCGGAGCCCGGGTCCCGGAACGACTCCGGGCGGTCCGTTGTCAGTGGTGTGGTGCAGCATCGTGGATGTGAGAACCGCGCCCACGATCCTGCATCTCGACATGGACGCCTTCTTCGCGTCGGCCGAGCAGGCGTCCAAACCGAGCCTGCGCGGGAAGGCCGTCGTCGTGGGCGGGCTCGGACCGCGCGGGGTGGTGGCCACCGCGTCGTACGAGGCGCGGGTCTTCGGCGTCCGCTCGGCGATGCCGACGGCCCAGGCGCGGCGGCTGGCGCCGAACGCCGCGTACCTGGTGCCGCGCTTCGCCTTCTACCGGTCCATCAGCGAGCAGGTGATGGACCTGCTGCGGGTCCGGTCGCCGCTGGTGGAGCCGCTGAGCCTGGACGAGGCGTTCGTGGACCTGGAGGCCGGGGGAGCGGCCCGGGACGCGGACTCGGCCCGGCTGGCGGGGGCCCGGCTGCGCGCCGACATCCGGGCCGTCACGGGGCTGACCGGCTCCGTGGGACTGGCGGCCTCCAAGATGCTCGCCAAGATCGCCTCCGAGAAGGCCAAGCCCGACGGGCTGGTGCTCATCGAGCCCGGCACCGAGCGGGCCCTGCTCGGACCCATGTCCGTGCGGACCCTGCCGGGCGTCGGGCCGGCGACGGGCGACCATCTGCGGCGGGCCGGGATCCACACCGTCGGCGAGCTCGCCGAAGCGGGTGAGGACGAACTCGTACGGCTGCTCGGCAAGGCGCACGGCCACGCGCTGTACGCCATGGCGCTGGCCCACGACGAGCGGCCCGTCGTCGCCGAGCGCGAGGCCAAGTCGGTGTCGGTCGAGGACACCTACGACGTGGACATCCACGACCGGATGCGGGTGGGCATGGAGGTGCGGCGGCTCGCCGACCGGTGCGTGCGGCGGCTGCGCGAGGCCGGGCTGTCGGGGCGCACCATCGTGCTGAAGGTGCGCCGCTACGACTTCTCCACCCTGACCCGGTCCGAGACCCTGCGCGGGCCCACGGACGACCCCGCGGTGGTGCGGGAGGCTGCTGCCCGGCTGCTGGGCTCCGTGGACACCACGGGCGGCGTACGGCTGCTGGGTGTGGGCGTGTCCGGACTCGCCGACTACACCCAGGAGGACCTGTTCGCCCAGGCGGCGGACGCGGAGACCGGGAGCCTCGCCGAGGAGCCGGCCGCGGACCGGCCTGCCCCCGCCGAGCGGCGCTGGCCCGCGGGCCACGACGTACGGCACGCCGAGTACGGCCACGGCTGGATCCAGGGCAGCGGTCTCGGCCGTGTCACCGTCCGTTTCGAGACCCCCGACTCCCCGCCGGGCCGGGTGCGCACCTTCCTCACGGACGACCCTGACCTGGAACCGGCGGATCCCCTCCCCCTGGTGCACCGCATACCTCCCGGCTCCGAGGGCAGGGCTCTGCCGGGGGCAGGGCTGGAAGTGCCGGGAGCGGGGGCGGAGGGTCGCGTGCCCTCGGAGGCTGCCGTCGAAGGGGGCTGACGCCGTCCGGGTGTCAGGTCTCGTCCGGACCCGAGCCGGAGCCCGCCAGGTCGCCGAAGTCGCGGTCCGGGAAGGTGGAGGGAGGGGCGACGTCCAGGCCGTAGTGGTGGTAGAGCTGCAGTTCCTGCTCGGGGGAGAGATGACGGCCCACGCCGAAGTCGGGGGCCTCCTTGATCAGGGAGCGGTCGAAGGGGACCCGCAGAGTGCCCTCGACCAGCTCGCTGGGCTCCAGGGGCACGAAGGCGTCCCGGGAGAACAGGCCGGTGCGTATGGCAGCCCACTCCGGTACACCGGTCGCGTCGTCGAGGTAGACCTCGTCCACCGTGCCGATCTTGTGGCCATTGCGGTCGAACGCCTTGCGGCCGATCAGGTTGCGCGGATCGATCTCGGTCTGCACGGTCCCTCCACATGGTCGCAACTCATTCGTAAGCACTACGAAAGAGCACAATCAGCGCGACGGCCACTCGAAGGCCCCGGCACCCGCCCCGCTGGTACGCTGGCAGCGGCTGCTGACCCCGTGCGGGAGAGCCCTCCGGCACCACCGGAGGCGCCGAAGGAGCAAATCCTCCCCGGAATCTCTCAGGCCCACGTACCGCACGGACGAGGTCACTCTGGAAAGCAGAGCGGGTGTCGACGGCGTCCGCTCTCACCGACGGTGAAAACCGGGAGCCCGCGGGCGGCCCGGTGAAGCTCTCAGGTTGAGATGACAGAGGGGGAGGCCGTCGGGGCACCCGCGCCGTGGTGTCCCTCGAAGGTCGTGTCAGACCAGGAGGCCTCCGCAATGACCCCCCAGCGCATTCCGCTCTCCGAGCTCGAACAGGGCATCCCCTTCGAGCAGCGCCACATCGGGCCCGACCAGGAGGCGCGGGCCAAGATGCTCGCGCAGGTCGGCTACGGCTCGCTCGACGAGCTCACGGCCGCCGCGGTGCCCGATGTCATCAAGAACGCCGACGCGCTCGACCTGCCGGGTGCCCGCACCGAGGCCGAGGTGCTGGCCGAGCTGCGCTCACTGGCCGGCCGCAACCAGATCCTCGGCTCGATGATCGGACTCGGCTACTACGGCACCTTCACCCCGCCGGTCGTCCTGCGCAACGTCATGGAGAACCCGGCCTGGTACACCGCCTACACCCCGTACCAGCCGGAGATCTCCCAGGGCCGCCTCGAGGCGCTGCTGAACTTCCAGACCATGGTCGCCGACCTCACCGGCCTGCCGACCTCCGGCGCCTCCCTGCTGGACGAGGGCACCGCCGCCGCCGAGGCCATGGCGCTCTCCCGGCGTATGGGCAAGAACAAGAAGGGCCTGTTCCTGGTCGACGCGGACGCGCTGCCGCAGAGCATCGCCGTCATCCAGACCCGTGCCGAGCCGACCGGCGTCGAGGTCGTCGTCGCCGACCTGGCCGAGGGCATCCCGGCGGACATCGCCGAACGCGAGATCAACGGCGTACTCCTGCAGTACCCGGGCGCCTCCGGTGCCGTACGCGACCTGAAGCCCGTCATCGACCAGGCGCACGAACTGGGCGCCCTGGTCACCGTCGCCGCCGACCTGCTCGCCCTCACGCTGCTGAAGTCGCCGGGCGAGCTGGGCGCGGACATCGCGGTCGGCACCACCCAGCGCTTCGGCGTGCCGATGGGCTTCGGCGGCCCGCACGCCGGCTACATGGCGGTGTGCGAGAAGTTCGCCCGCAGCCTGCCCGGTCGCCTGGTCGGCGTCTCCGTCGACGCCGACGGCGACAAGGCCTACCGCCTCGCCCTGCAGACCCGTGAGCAGCACATCCGCCGCGAGAAGGCCACCAGCAACATCTGCACCGCCCAGGTGCTGCTCGCCGTCATGGCCGGCATGTACGCCGTCCACCACGGCCCCGAGGGCCTGAAGGGCATCGCCCGGCGCACCCACCGCTACGCCACGATCCTGGCCGAGGGACTCAAGGCCGGCGGTGCCGAGGTCGTCCACGGCGCCTACTTCGACACGCTGACCGTCAAGGCCGAGGGGCGGGCCGCCGAGGTGGTCGCCGCCGCGCGCGAGGGCGGCGTCAACCTGCGCCTCGTCGACGCCGACCACGTCTCCATCGCCTGCGACGAGACCACCACGCGGGAGCAGCTGAGCGCCGTGTGGACCGCCTTCGGCGTCGAGGGCGACATCGAGGCGCTGGACGCCGCGGCCGAGGAGGCCCTGCCCGAGGCGCTGCTGCGCACCGACGCCTACCTCACCCACCCCGTCTTCCACCAGCACCGCTCCGAGACCGCGATGCTGCGCTACCTGCGCCGGCTCGCCGACCGCGACTACGCGCTCGACCGCGGCATGATCCCGCTGGGCTCCTGCACCATGAAGCTCAACGCGACCACGGAGATGGAGCCGATCACCTGGCCGGAGTTCGGTGGCCTGCACCCCTTCGCGCCCGCTGAGCAGGCGCAGGGCTACCTCACGCTCATCCGGGAGCTGGAGGACCGTCTCGCCGAGGTCACCGGCTACGACAAGGTCTCCCTGCAGCCGAACGCCGGCTCCCAGGGCGAGCTGGCCGGTCTGCTCGCCGTGCGCGCCTACCACCGTGCAGGCGGCGACGAGCAGCGCACGGTCTGCCTCATCCCGTCCTCCGCGCACGGCACCAACGCCGCCAGCGCCGTGATGGCCGGCATGAAGGTCGTCGTCGTCAAGACCGCCGAGGACGGCGAGATCGACGTCGAGGACCTGCGGGCGAAGATCGAGCAGTACCGCGACGAGCTCGCGGTACTGATGATCACCTACCCGTCCACGCACGGCGTGTTCGAGGAGCACGTCGCCGACATCTGCGCGCAGGTCCACGAGGCCGGCGGCCAGGTGTACGTCGACGGCGCCAACCTCAACGCCCTGGTCGGCCTCGCCAAGCCGGGCCACTTCGGCGGCGACGTCTCCCACCTGAACCTGCACAAGACGTTCTGCATCCCGCACGGCGGCGGCGGTCCGGGCGTCGGCCCGGTGGCCGTACGCTCCCACCTGGCGCCGTACCTGCCCAACCACCCGCTGCAGCCCGAGGCCGGTCCCGCGACCGGGGTCGGCCCGGTCTCGGCCGCGCCGTGGGGCTCGGCGGGCATCCTGCCCATCTCCTGGGCGTACGTCCGTCTGATGGGCGGCGAGGGCCTCAAGCGGGCCACGCAGGTGGCCGTCCTGTCCGCCAACTACATCGCCAAGCGCCTCGAGCCGCACTACCCGGTGCTCTACACCGGCCCCGGCGGCCTGGTCGCGCACGAGTGCATCATCGACCTGCGGCCGCTGACCAAGGCGACCGGCGTGACCGTGGACGACATCGCCAAGCGGCTGATCGACTACGGCTTCCACGCGCCGACGATGTCCTTCCCGGTCGCCGGCACGCTCATGATCGAGCCGACGGAGTCCGAGGACCTGGCCGAGCTGGACCGGTTCTGCGAGACGATGATCGCGATCCGCGCCGAGATCGAGAAGGTCGCCTCCGGCGAGTGGCCCGCGGACGACAACCCGCTGCGGAACGCCCCGCACACCGCCGCCGCGCTCGGCGGCCAGTGGCAGCACGCCTACAGCCGTGAGGAGGCCGTCTTCCCGGCCGGTGTCTCGGCCGCCGACAAGTACTGGCCGCCGGTGCGGCGTATCGACCAGGCCTTCGGCGACCGGAACCTGGTCTGCTCCTGCCCGCCGCTGGACGCGTACGAGGACTGAGCGCCGTAGCACGCGTGAGGGGCCCCGCCCCGGCCGTTTCGAGGCCGGGGCGGGGCCCTCGTCCGTGCGGGCGCGGTCGGGTCAGGCCGGGTAGGCGTGCGTCTGCGCCGCCTTGACGGTCGCCCAGACCACCGCACCCGGGTGCAGACCGAGTTCGGCGGCGGCGACCGTCGTCAGATCGGCGGTGAGGGGGAGGGAACCGGTGAGGTCCGCGCGGATCTGGTCGCCGTGCGTCTCCAGGCCGGCGACCTCGCAGCGCCACAGGTTGCGCGCGCTGGAGCCGGTGGGGCGGTCCCGGTGGAGGGTGACCGCGCCCGGCGGGAAGGCCACGAACACCGGTCCCGACAGGTCCTCGGTGGTGGTGAGGGCGGGCCCGGCCGCCAGCCGGACGGTGTGCCCGTCGGCCTGGCCGCGGTAGAGGTTCAGGCCGACCAGTTGCGCGATGTAGTCCGTGCGCGGACGGCGGGCGATGTCGGACGGGGTGCCCTCCTGGACGACCCGGCCGTGCTCGACGACGACCAGCCGGTCGGCCAGCACCATCGCGTCCAGCGGGTCGTGGGTGACCAGGACGGCGACGGCCTCGAACTCGGCGAGGTGCCGCCTCAGCTGCGCGCGGACCTCCAGGCGGGTACGGGCGTCGAGCGCGGCGAGCGGCTCGTCCAGGAGCAGCAGCCGGGGCCGGGTGGCCAGGGCTCGGGCGAGGGCCACGCGCTGGGCCTGGCCGCCGGACAGACGGCGGGGCTTGGCACCGGCGTGACCGGCCAGGCCCATGCGGGCCAGCCACCCGGCGGCCTGCGCGCGGGCCTCGGCCTTGGTCGCGCCCTGGCAGCGCGGTCCGAACGCGACGTTGTCCAGGGCGGACAGGTGCGGGAAGAGCAGGTAGTCCTGGAAGACGACCCCGACCGGCCGCGCCTCGGGCGGCGTACGGTCCAGGGCGGCGCCGTCCAGGCGCAGGTGCCCGTCGGTGAGCGGGACCAGGCCGGCGAGCGCGCGCAGGGCCGTGGTCTTGCCGGCGCCGTTCGGGCCGAGCAGCGCGACGACGTCCCCGGGAGCGGCGGTCAGGGCCACATCGAGGCGGAAGGCGCCGCGGTCGACGACGAGACGGGCGTCCAGGCCCTCGCCGGGCAGGCCCCGGTCGCGGAGGCCGGCCGGGGTCTCGTCGATGTCGGTCATGAGGCGATCGTCCTGGACGCGGGGCGGATCATGGTAGGGGACAAGGCCGTGGTCACGTGGAGGCCGTCATCCAACGGTCCCGCAGACCGGCCAGTACCGCGATCGACACCGCCAGCAGCACCAGGCTCAGGGCGATCGCGGCGGCCGGGTCGTTCTGCAGGGCCAGGTAGACCGCCAGCGGCATGGTCTGCGTACGGCCGGGGAAGTTGCCCGCGAACGTGATCGTCGCGCCGAACTCGCCGAGCGCCCGCGCCCAGGCGAGCACGGCGCCCGCGGCGACGCCGGGCGCGATCAGCGGCAGGGTGACCCGGCGGAACGCGGTGAAGCGGGAGGCACCCAGCGTGGTGGCCGCCTCCTCGTAGCGCGGGTCCGCGGCCCGCAGCGTGCCCTCGACGCTGATGACGAGGAACGGCATGGCCACGAACGCCTCCGCGACCACCACCCCGGCGGTGGTGAACGGCAGCGTGATCCCGAACCAGGCGTCCAGCCACTGCCCGACGACGCCGCCCCGGCCCAGCGCCAGCAGCAGGGCCACACCGCCCACCACCGGGGGCAGCACGAGCGGCAGCGTCACCAGGGCCCGTACCAGTCCGCGCCCGGGGAAGTCCGTACGGGCCAGCAGCCAGGCCAGCGGGACGCCGAGGACCAGGCTCACGGCGGTGGCGGCGGTGGCGCTGACCAGGGACAGCTGGAGCGCCTGCCACACCTCGGCGCTGGTCAGCTGCTCCGGCAGGCTGCGCCAGGGGGCCCGGATCAGCAGGGCGAGCAGCGGCAGCAGCAGGAAGGCGAGGCCCACCAGGGCGGGCAGCAGGAGGGGCAGCGGTACGCCGCCGAGGGCACGCGCGCGCCGCGACCCGTTCTCCGGGGCCGCGGTGCGGGCCTTGTCGACCTCGGTCATGGCTTCAGGAACCCCACCCGGGTCAGGACCCGCCGGCCCTCGGCGGACGTCACCAGCTCGATGAACGCCCTGGCCGCGGTGGCGTTGGGCGCGTTCTTGAGCAGGGTGATCGGGTAGTCGTTGAGGGCCTCGGCCGACTCGGGGAACCCCACGCCCCGGACCCGTCCGCCGGCGGCCTTCACGTCGGTCCTGTAGACGAGGGCCGCGTCGGCCTCGTTCAGCTCGACCTTCGTCAGAGCGCTCTTGACGTCCTGCTCGTAGGAGACGGGCGTCAGCTTGAGGTGGCTCGCGTCCAGTGCCTTCCGGGCGGCGGCGCCGCAGGGCACCGCCTTGTCGCACAGAACGACCTTCAGGCCGGGCCGGGTGAGGTCCCTCAGGGAGGAGATCCTGTGCGGGTCGCCCGGCGGGGTCGCGATCTCCAGCTGGTTGCGGGCGAAGGTGACCGGAGTGCCGGCCGCGTCCTTCCCGTCGGTCACGGTCGCCATGGTCCTGGCGCTGGCGGCGGCGAACACGTCGGCGGGGGCGCCGTTGGTGATGCTCGCGGCGAGCGTGTCGCTGCCGCCGAAGCTGAAGGTGACCCTGGTGCCCGGATGCTGCCGCTCGAACTTCCTGCCGAGCGTCGTGAAGCTCTCCTTCAGTGAGGCGGCGGCGAAGACGGTCACCGTGCCGGACGGCTTCGGCGTGCCGTGTGCCGAGGAGCCGGAGTCCTCCGACGACGAGCCCTTGGAGGAGGAGCACGCGCTCAGCGCCAGCAGCGCCGCGACGCCCGTACTGGCCATCCGCAGCGTCCTGGTCCGGTGTGCGGAACGGATCGTCATGCCGTGATGATACTGCCGCAACTGCCAGGTACGACTCTCTTGTTGGCTCGCATGAGCCCGGGAAAAGCCGTCTAGGTCTCGCATGTGCGTTTGTGTGCGATGGCCGGTCAAGCGCGGTCGACATGGACGTTCGTCGACTTCACGCGGGCGGTGGCCTCCATGCCGACCTCCAGGCCCAGTTCCTCGACGGCCTCCCGGGTCAGCAACGAGACCAGGCGGTGCGGGCCGGCCTGGATCTCGACCTGGGCCGCGACGTCACCGAGCTTGATGGCGGTCACGATCCCCGGGAAGGCGTTGCGGACCGAGGTGTACGAGGGAGCCTCCTCACCGCCCCCGGTCCTGGCGAGCTCGACGGAGAAGGCGGCGAGGTCCCGCCCGTCGATGAGCCGCCGCCCGCTGTCGTCGCGGTGGGTGGCCACCCGGCCGGCGTCCGCCCAGCGGCGCGCGGTGTCCGGGCTGACGCCGAGCAGTCGGGCCGCCTGCCCGATCGTGTAGGACTGCATGCCGGCCACGATAGGGCTGCGGACGGCGCACGGTGACCCGGGGCCGGCCGCCGGCGGGCGTGGCGCTCAGCCGGTGTGCACGCGCGGGCGCCTGGCGCGGTCCGGCTCCGCCTCGCGCAGCACCTCACGGGTGACCGGGGCGACCTCGCCCTGGCCGAAGAGGAAGAAGCGCAGGAAGTTGGCGAGGGGGTTGCCCTCCGTCCACTGGAAGTAGATGTGCGGGATGCACCCCGTCTTCTCCCGGACGTGCAGGAGAAGGGCGGCCAGGGCGTTGGGGACGGAGGCGGACTCCAGGGCCAGCACCCGGTAGCGGTCGTGCACGACCTCGCCGCGCACCGTCAGGCCGGTCTCGAACTCCGAGGGGTCGGTGACCGTCACCTCGACGAAGACGAAGTCCTCCGTGGGCGGGATGTCGCTGTCGCTGCGGATCTGCTCGAGCTTGTCGCGGTACTCGGCCTTGTCCTGTTGGCGGGGTTCGTGGGCGATGAACCGGATCTTGCGGCTGGCGATGTCCCTGACGAACCGTTCCGCCATGTCGTCCAGCGTCACGCTGGTCACCCGCAGCTCGAAGGAGCGGGCCAGCCGCGACAGCAGCGAGACCAGGATGATCCCGGCGATGAAGCAGGCGCCGATCTTCACGCCGTCGGGGCGCTCGATGACGTTGACGACGGTCGTGTAGAGGAAGACGGCCGAGATCACGCCGAACGCGATGGTCCAGTTGCGCTGGCCGGCCTTGCGGGCGGCGATGGTCACCGCGATCGCCGCGGAGCTGATCAGGACGAGCACGCCCGTGGCGTACGCGCCGCCCTGCTTGTCGACGTTGGCGTCGAAGATCCAGGTGACCAGGAAGCCGATCAGGGTGAAGACGATGACCATCGGGCGGACCGCCCGGGCCCAGTGCGGGGCCATGCCGTAGCGGGGCAGGTACCGCGGCATCAGGTTGAGCAGTCCGGCCATCGCGGAGGCGCCCGCGAACCACAGGATCAGGATCGTGGAGATGTCGTAGACCGTGCCGAAGCTGCTGCCGAGGTATTCGTGCGCCAGGTAGGCCAGCGCACGGCCGTTGGCCTGGCCGCCCGGCTTGAACTCCTTCGCCGGGATCAGCAGCGTGGTGATGAAGCTGCTGGTGATCAGGAAGACGCTCATGATGAGCGCGGCCGTGGTGAGCAGTTTCCTGGTGTCCCGGATGCGGCCGGTCGGCCGCTCCTCGGTGTCGTCCGGGTCGCCCCGGACGTGCGGCATGACGGCGACGCCGGTCTCGAAGCCGGACAGGCCCAGCGCGAGCTTGGGGAAGACCAGCAGGGCCACGCCGACCATGAGGAAGACGTTGCCGTGCTGGGCGGTCAGGGCACTGGTCCAGTCGGTGATCACATGACCGGCGGTGAGGACGTGCCCCACGCCGACGACCACCACGACGGCGTTCAGCGCCAGGTAGACGCCGACCAGCGCGAACGCCACGCCGATCGCCTCCACGAAGCCCTTGAGGAACACCGCGCCGAGCAGGGCCACCAGCAGGAGTGTGATCAGCATCTGGTGGCCGTGCAGCGCGTTCGTCAGGTGCGGGTTCTGCACCAGGTGGGTGGAGGCGTCGGCGGCCGACAGGGTCATGGTGATCAGGAAGTCGGTGGCGGCGAAGCCGAGCAGGGTGAGCACGAACAGCTTGCCCTGCCAGAACGACAGCAGCCGCTCCAGCATCGCGATCGACCCCGCGCCGTGCGGGCTCTCCTCGGCCACCCTTCGGTACACCGGCAAGGCGCCCACGAGGGTGATGAGGACCAGGACGAGGGTCGCGATCGGAGACAGCAGGCCGGCCGCGAGGGCCGCGATGCCGGGCTGGTAGCCGAGGGTCGAGAAGTAGTCCACGCCGGTCAGGCACATCACCCTGTACCACCGCTGTCCCTCGTGCGGGTGCTCCGGCACGGCGTGCGGGGCCTGCTGGATCCCCTTGCCCATGTCGGACAGGCCCTCCAGCATCCAGGTGCGCAGACGACTGGGAGGGCGTTCGATGGTGGCCATGGCCCTGCTCCTGAGGGACGGCTCGGCGTGTGGATCGGGCCATCACGCGGACAGACAACCAGCGTATGCGGAGAGTGACACAGGGGCCCACGGATACCCGGGCGGGCAACCGTCAATCTTCCGTTAAGAAAGGCCGCGACGCCGGCGAAGTCACCGCTGGACCAGCAGGCTCTCGGGTTTCACGCCGTCCTGGACGGTGAGGCGGACGCGGGACGCCGGGACCGGGGGCGGACACCCAGCGTCATGGTTCCAGACCGGAGACCCGGAACACGGCCAGCGCGGTCTCGCGGTCGACCTGCTCGGACAGGTGGCGCAGCTCCTTCGCACCGCACCGCAGAAGGCCCGCCGCCGCGGAGAGCCGTACGTCCTCGTCAAGGCGGTGCCAGACCGCGGGATTGTCCGTCAGGACCTCGAGGTCGAGCTCCACCCGCCCGCCGAGGGCGTCGAGCAGGACCAGCCGCCGGCAGACGCCGTCCACCGAACGCACCGACACCAGCAGGTCGGTACGGACCAGGCGGCTGTGCAGCAGTGACCGTGAGGCGACCCAGCCCTGACCGACGCGGACGCGGGGCGGGCACAGCGCCACGAAGAGCAGCACCGAGAGCGTGAGCCAGAGCGCCCCGCGCCACCATGTGAGGCCGCCCGTGCCCCAGTCGGTCAGAAGCAGCAGGCCGAGCAGCGCCACCGAGCAGCGGACCGAGGTGCGCAGGTCTCGCGCCCAGCGGCGGTCGCGGACCATACGGCCCGGGTCCCGCCCGGCCGCGTCGGCGCCGTGTCCCATGCGTCTGACGTTAGGGCCCTTCGAGAGCTGTGGCGCCGGCCCTTGACACGCCCCTGACGCGCGCACGCCTCTTCTTGACGCCACACCGACGGCGCCGCCGAGCGGCGAGCCGTAAGGGGTTCGTCAAGGGTGGGGGAAGCGCCGTGAGGGAGCCGCCAACGGTGGTCGGATTCGGGCGGGGAGGTCGTTTCCTCGAAGCGTCGATGTCCGTTCGTCACCTCACTCCAGGAGTCCGCGATGGCCGACCCGGCCTTCGTCGTCAAGGGGGTGACGAGGCTGTGACCGCCGAGAGCGTCGTCGGCCTGGCCGTGGCCTTGGTGCGCGGCACCGTACGCGTCCTCCTCCCGCCGGCCGCCGCGGCCGCGGTCGTGCTGGTGGCCTGCGGGGCGATCCAGGACTTCTCCGGCATCCACGAGGTCGGCCGATTCTTCAACGGGCACGGCCTGGGCGGTTCGCAGCAGTGGAACGGCGGCGGCTGCTTCAGCGCCAACAGCGCTCACCCCTTCGAGAACCCGACACCGTTCACCGACCTCTTCGAGATCTTCTTGATCCTGGCGATCCCGTTCTTCCTGACCCGCGCCTTCGGCGTCATGGTCGGCTCGGTCCGGCAGGGCTGCACGATCCTCACGGCCATGGCCGCCGTCCGGCTCGGTTTCGTCACCCTCATGATGTGGACCGAGTTCGCCCACCACGAGGGCGCCCTGCGGATCGAGGGCGGAGCGATGGAGGGCAAGGAGGCCCGCTTCGGCGCCGGAACCTCCTCGATCTTCGCGGTGTCGACCACGCTCACCTCGACCGGCACCGTCGACTCCGCCCACTCGTCGCTCACCGGGTTCGGGGCGGCGTCGCGATGCCCGGCATGATGCCGGGCGGGATCGCGTCCGGCGGTGTCGGCTCGGGCCTGGACGACATCCTCGTCACGGCGGTCATCGCCGTGTTCATCGCCGGTCTGATGGTCGGGCGCACACCCGAGTACCTGGGCAAGAAGAACGGCTCGGCCTTCGCCGGTCCTGTCCGGGGCCACCAACCTCGCCGCCGACGACCCCAGGCTGGTCAAGGCGGTCGAGCGAGCCCGGGCCTGGGTGGTGAGGGCCAACTCCACGCCCGGCTACAAGGTGAAGCCCTCCCCGGTGCCGGCCGACGCCGTGGCCTCCTCCGGGTCCGGCCTCGACCCGGACATCTCCCCGGCGTACGCGCGTCTCCAGGTCCACCGGGTCGCCGAGCGCGACCACCTGCCGGTCGCCCGGGTCGAGCGGCTGGTGCGGGAGCACGTCGAGGGCCGCACCCTCGGCTTCATCGGCGAGCCGCGTGTCAACGTCCTCCGACTCAACCTCGCGCTCAGGGAGTTGACCGCGGGCCGCTGGCGGCGGCCCGGTGTCCGGCAAGGCGCTGGAGGGGCCGCTGCCGGTGCGGTCCGGACTCTCCGTCCGCGTGGACGAGGCATACCACTATGCCCTGGAGGCGTTCGCGCGGACGACGTGCCACCGCCTGCCGCAAGTGATCCGCGGGCGGTTCGCCCGGAACCGCCCGGGTGCTCAGGCGGCGGTCGCCACTTGGCCGGTGTCCAGCGGGCGGTGCGGGGCGATGACCCGGCCGTCCGGCAGGAGCTCACCGGTGTCCTCGAAGAGCAGGACGCCGTTGCACAGCAGGCTCCAGCCCTGCTCCGGGTGGTGCGCCACGAGACGGGCGGACTCCCGGTCGGCGGAGTCGGCTGAGGGGCACGGTGGCTGGTGCTGGCACATGGATGGGTTCTTTCGCTCTGTCGTGTGGTCCGTGTCGGCTGACGTGTGCGTCCTGCGGCTGGTGGCATCCGCCATGGCAGCCTCCCCCGTTCGACGAGTCGGTCGGAAACCAGTGTTCCCCCGCGGGCGTGATTCCGCAGGGATTTCGCGGCACCGCTTCTCATGGGTTGGAGACGCGTCGCACGGACGAGCGGTTCATCCCAACGACACTGTCACTTCGGGCGGTTCGTGGCGGCCGGATGGGGCTGGTCCGACGGCACCCGCCTCTTTTCCGGGCTGAACGGCCTCGTACCCCGCCTCCGGGGAATCCGGCAGCGGGGTACGAGGGTGCTCGAAGGGCGGGATGTCAGGCAGGGGAGCTCATGAGCTGGGCTGTCCTCACCCGATGGGTGAGGACCGGCAGCAGGTCGGCGACCCGGTGCGGCCGGTGGGCGGCTATCCCGGGCGGGGCCGGCGCGAGCGGTACGAGCAGGTCGGCGGG
>NZ_POTZ01000709.1 GCF_003236365.1 Streptomyces sp. NTH33 | reverse complement strand
GCCCCGTCGCCGGCACCCCCGTGCCACGCGGACCCGCCACCGCGCTCGCGGCCGAGCGGGCCCGGCAGGCGCGGATGGCCGTGGTGGGACCGGTGACCGAGCGGTGGGCGCCGGAGCAGGCCGGGCCCGTCCACGAGAACTGGCAGCTGGCCGCGCCCATCGGACCGGCGACCGACCTGTGGGCGCTGGGCGCGCTGCTCTTCAGGGCCGTACAGGGGCACGCGCCGTACCCGGAGGAGTCGACCGCCGAACTGGTGCAGATGGTGTGCGCCGAGCCGCCCGCCTACGCGGAGGAGTGTGGGCCGCTGCGCCCGGTCGTGGAGTCGCTGCTGCGTCAGGACCCCACCGAACGCCCGGACTTCGAGGAGCTGAGCGGCTGGCTGCGCTCACTGGTGCGGTCCGCGCCCGAACCGGAGGCCGGCGTGCACGTCATCGCCGCCCCGCCCGCCGACTCCAGCCGGCTGCCGGTCGTACGCCGCCGCGGCGAGCTGGTGCGCAGGCGGCGTGCCGGGCTGCCCGCCCCGCACGGACGGCACAAGCGGGCCAAGCAGCGGTCCCGTTCGCCGCGGAGTCTGGGCCGCACGCTGCTCCTGCTGATCCTGCTCCTGCTGACCGCCGCGATCGCGTACGCGATGCTGTTCATGCCGAAGGCCGGCCACAGCGGCGCGGCGGGCGGCGATCGCACCAGAACCGCCGGCGAGGCGGACCCGGCCCCGGCGGAGACGGACGGCGCGTCCCGGCCCGGGCCCTCCCCGTCCTCGTCCCGCACCGGCAACAGCCCGTCCAGGTCCGCAGGTTCGACCGAGGCGCAGACCACGGCCCCCGACCTCGCCGGTGGTTTCACCCTCCGCGTGGACCCCGCCGGTTTCCAGGTCGCCGTCGCCAAGGGCTGGACCCGTACGCCCAAGAACGACCGGGGCCAAGTCGTTTACTCACACGGCGCGTTCGAGCTGATCGTCGTACCCGGGCGGGACAGCGCCGCCGAGTTGGGCAGCGACCCGATGGCGTACCAGCGGGAGAAGGAGAGCGAGCTGCAGGGCTACCGCGCCTCCAGCTGGGCCACCTCCTCCGGGCTGCGGACCATCCAGGTGGGCGGACGCACCATGGCCGAGGGGCAGTTCACGTGGACGGGCGCGAACGGGCAGCAGCTCTTCGTGCGCAACCTGGCCGTCCTCATCGACGGCAGGTACCACGTCGTGCAGGTCCGGGGGCCCGAGGCCCAGCGGGACCAGGTGACCAGGCTGTACGAGCAGGCGTCGGCGACGTATCAATACACGGGGTGAGCACGGAAGGGCCCACCGGCCCCGGGAAGCGACAACCGTCACAGTCGGGACTCCTCGGGGCCCCGCTGGTTCCCCGTGGGGTGGCCTGAACTTACCCTGGCCCTGTCAAGACCATTGCGGGGAAACGTGAATCAGACGCAGGGCCCGCTCCTCGCGGGCCGCTACCGGCTCGCCGACGCCATCGGCAGCGGCGGCATGGGCCGGGTGTGGCGCGCACACGACGAGGTGCTGCACCGGGCCGTCGCCATCAAGGAGTTGACCGCCGCGCTCTACGCCGCCGGGAACGACCAGGCGGTCCTGCTCGCGCGCACCCGGGCCGAGGCGCGCGCCGCCGCGCGGATCAACCACTCCGCGGTCGTCACCGTGCACGACGTACTGGAGCACGACGGCCGCCCTTGGATCGTGATGGAGCTGGTCGAGGGCCGCTCGCTGGCGGACACGCTCAAGGAGCGGGGCCGGCTGGAGCCGGAGGAAGCCGCCCGGACCGGCCTGTGGGTGCTGCGCGCCCTGCGCGCCGCGCACACCGCCGGGGTGCTGCACCGCGACGTCAAGCCCGGCAACGTCCTGCTCGGCCGGGACGGCCGCGTCCTGCTCACCGACTTCGGCATCGCGCAGATAGAGGGTGACACGACCATCACCCGCACCGGGGAGGTCGTCGGCTCGGTCGACTACCTGGCCCCCGAGCGTGTCCGCGGCCACGATCCGGGCCCGGCCTCCGACCTGTGGGCGCTGGGCGCCACGCTCTACACGGCCGTGGAGGGCCTGTCGCCGTTCCGCCGCACCTCACCGCTGACCACCATGCAGGCGGTCGTCGACGAGGAGCCCCGCGAGGCGCGGTACGCCGGTTCGCTCGGCCCGGTCATCACCGCCCTGCTGCGCAAGGATCCGGCCGAGCGGCCGCCGGCGGAGGCGGCCGAGCAGATGCTCGCCGAGGCCGCCGAGGGACGACGGCCGAGCGGCGCACAGGCGTACGTGCCCACGCAGGCGGTCGGAAACCACCCGGAAACCGTCACGCGCACCGCCGGGACCGGTACGGCGTCCCCGACCCCGTATCCGTCGGTGACCGCCGCACCGACCGCATCGACCGTGCCGACCGCATCGACCGCATCGACCGTGCCGACCGCATCGACCGCACCGACCGTGCCGACAGCCGTCGGCCCCGCACCCGCCACGACGGCCGCCGCCACGACGGCCGCCGCCACGGCGGCCGCCGCCACGACGGCCGCCGCCC
>NZ_POTZ01000708.1 GCF_003236365.1 Streptomyces sp. NTH33 | reverse complement strand
CTCCCGCGCCCTCGCCGTGGGTGAAGGCGAGGTCCGGTCGTGACCCGCCGGATCGAGGGGCTGCTGCTCGGGCTGGCCGCGGGGGACGCCGCCGGGTGGCCCGCGGGGCGGCACCGGGCGGCCCGGATGCCGGAGTGGACGCGGCGGCTCACCCGTGAGCTGGACGCCTTCGCCGAGCAGAACGCCACGACCACGCTTCCCGTCCCCATCGCGCTCAACCAGCCCCCGGAGCCGTTGCGGCTCGGCCCCTCCGACGACGCCGAGTGGGCGGTGTTCGCGGCGGAGGCCCTGCTGCGGGCCGGGGACGACGACGTGCTCGGCGACCTCAGCCGGGAGCGGCGTACCAGGGCCGCGATCGACCTGACCTGGAACACCCTGGCCGGCCAGGTCGCGGCGGCGGCCGAACGCGCCCCCGAGATCGAGTCGGCGGTGCTGCCGCTGCGCGCCCGCATCTCCGTCCGGGCCAGCCTCGGCAACCTGGCGACCGGGCTGCGCCCGCCCGCCACCGGCCACGACAACCCGCACTACTTCGACGACGCCGCCTGCGTACGGGCCTGCGTGCTGGCCGCCGCCCACCCGGGCGACCCCCTCCGCGCCGCCGCACTGGCCGAGTTCGACGCCCGCTACACCCAGGACGGCGACGGCGTCCACGGCGCCCGCGCGATGGCGGCGGCGCTCGCGCTGGCGCTGACCGGCGCGGAGGTCGGGCACTGCGTCACGGCCGCGCTGGCCGAACTGCCCGAGGAGACGGAGATCGGCCGCAACGCCCGGCACGCCCTGCGCCTCGCCCAGGACATCCAGGACGTCCAGGACACCGAGAGCGCGTTCGCGCTCGTCCCGCTGCTGGAGCACCAGATCGTCGACCACGTCTACAGCTACGGCGTCGCCGCCGCAGAGACGGTCCCGGTCGCCCTCGCCCTGGCCACGGCGGCCGGCGGCCGGATCGCCCACGCGCTGCCGGCCGCCGCCTGCCTGTCCCGGGTGGCCGACTCGGCCCCGGCCCTGGCGGGCGCGCTCACCGGTGCGCTGGGTGGCGCCGAGGCCATCCCGGAGTCCTGGCGGGATGCCTGCCGCACCCTGTCCGGCTGCGTCCTGCCCCACCTCACCGGCACCGACCTCGTGGAACTCGCCGGACTCCTGGAAGCCGAACAACCAGCGCCTCCGGGGGGATGATTCGGGGCATGACACCCAAAGAAGACACACCCGGAGGAGAACAGAGCCGAGGTGCGCTCCGAGGTGCGGTCCGGGGTACGAGCCTGGAGGAGCGGATCACCGGCGCGCTCGTCGGAGCGGCCGTCGGCGACGCCCTCGGCGGCCCCGTCGAGGGCCACTCCCCCGACCAGATCCTCGAGCGCCACGGCGGCCGCGTGCACGGCGTCGTCGGCCCCTGGCACGGCGAGGACTGGCGCACCGCCCGCCCCATCGCCCCGTACCACAAGGGAGACGGCCACGTCACCGACGACACGCTGATGACGCACGCCCTGGTACGGGTGTACGCGCGCGTCCGCGACCACCTCGACGCCTACGCGATCGCCGACCACCTGGTCCCCGACCTGATGACGAACCCGCGCTGGATTCCGGAGCTGGAGGCGGAGGCGCTGCCGCTGCACCGGATCTTCCTGGCGGAGAAGTGGCTGGTGGCACGGCTGCACTACGGCCACGTCGACCCGCGCGAGGCCGGCACCGGCAACATCGTCAACTGCGGGGCCGCGATGTACATGGCCCCGGTCGGCCTGGTCAACGCGGCCAACCCGGCGGCCGCGTACGCCGAGGCCCTCGACATCGCCGGCGCCCACCAGTCCTCGTACGGCAGGGAGGCCGCGGGCGTCCTCGCGGCCGGGGTCGCGGCGGCGTGCGCGCCGGGGGCTACGCCGGACTCGGTGGTGACGGCGTGCCTGTCGCTGGCCAAGGACGGCACCCGGGACGCGATCGAGAAGGTCTGCGACGTGGCCCGCCGCCACACCGGCTTCGAGTCGGCGCTGGGCCCCCTGCGGAAGGCGGTCGCGCCGTACGACACGGTGGGCCCGGACTACCGCAGCCCTTCCCTGGGCGCCCGCCGCCCGTCCCGGCTGCACGCGATCGAGGAACTGCCCGTCGCGCTGGGCATGCTGACGGTGGCACGCGGCGACTTCCGGCAGGCCGTCCTCGGCGCGGTGAACTACGGCCGCGACTGCGACTCCATCGCGACGATGGCCGGGGCGCTGGCGGGAGCGCTGGGCTCGCCGGTCCCGGAGGACTGGGCGAAGACGGTGGCGGAGGCCAGCCGCCTGGACCTGTGGGAGCCGGGGCGCACGCTGGCCGAAGCGACCCGGGAGATCTTCGAGCGGGACGTACGGCGGCGCCGCGCCCACGAGCGGGCGTTCGCCGGGATGGGAGAGCCGGGATGCTCCGACTGACCTGGGTCCAGCCGGAGGACCTGCTCGGCCACGAGCTGCGCCAGGCGGCACAGGACGGCCGCGAGCTCGCGGCCGTCGCCGCCCGCTGGCGCGCCGCGGGCGGCCCCGAGGCCCCGCCC
>NZ_POTZ01000707.1 GCF_003236365.1 Streptomyces sp. NTH33 | reverse complement strand
CCCCCTCGCGACACCCCGCCCCCGACGCGGCCGAGGACACCGCGCCGTCGCAGCTCCCGCAGCGGCGCTCCCTGCGGGGCACACCGAAGACCGCCTCCTCGGCCGCGGCGGCGGATGTCTCGCCGGCCTTGACGCCGCAACAGGCGGCGAACTGGATGAGCGCCTACTTCCACGGAGGACGGGGCGCGGACCCGGATCCGGGTGACACGGCCGGTGACGCCGGCGACAACGTCCGTAACAACACGCAGGAGTGAGGAAGACCGATGACGCAGGACCAGCACATGACGCAGGAGCGGAGCTGGATGGTCGCCGACGTCACGTCGGTGCAGGGGGTGCGGCACGTCGTGGTGCTGAGCTCGGACGGGCTTCCGGTGACATGGTGCGACCGCACCGACCGGGAGACCGCCGACCGGCTGGCCGCGGCCTGCTCCGGACTGCAGTCCCTGGGCAAGAGCCTGGCGCAGGAGTTCGGCTCCGGAAACCAGGCGGTGCGCCAGCAGTTGACCGAGTGGGACGGCGGCTTTCTGTTCATCCGCTCCGCGGCCACCGGCTCGCACCTGGCGGTGGTCACCGAGGCGGTCGTCGACCCGGCCCTGGTGGCTCAGCAGATGCAGGCCCAGGTCCTCAAGCTCGGGGAGCGGGGGCTGGCGACTCCGGCCCGCCAGGAAGCCCAGGCATGAGCAACCCCCAGGAGTACCGGGACGACCCGCTGCGGCCGTATGTGCTCACTGGGGGGCGGTCGCGGCCGACCCGCAACACCCTGCGGGTCGACACCCTGCTGCTGGCCGACCCGGACAAGCCCCTGCCGGTCTCGGCCAGCCGTCAGGAGCGGGCACTGCTGACGATGTGCGCGCGGCTGCTCTCCCTGGCGGAGGCCGCCGTCCACCTGGAGCTTCCGGTGAGCATCGTCACCATCCTGGCGTCCGACCTGGTGGACTCCGGACATCTGCAGGCGCGTTCGGGTATCCCGGCCGCCTCCTCCCCCGACCCGTCACTCCTTGAGGAGGTACTGCATGGTCTCCGCAAGCTCCGCTGACCGCTACCTGCCCCCAACCGTGCAGCAGCCGGTGAAGATCCTCGTCGTCGGCGCCCTCGGCGTGGGCAAGACCACGCTGGTCGGCTCGGTCAGTGAGATCCGGCCGCTGAGCACCGAGGAGACCATGACCGAGGTCGGCGCGGGGGTGGACCGCCTGGCCGGTCTGCCGGACAAGCACACCACCACGGTCGCGATGGACTTCGGCCGTATCACCCTCAACGACCGTCTGGTGCTGTACCTGTTCGGCGCCCCGGGTCAGCGCCGCTTCTGGAACCTCTGGGAGGGCCTCGCCGAGGGCGCCGTGGGGGTGCTCGTCCTGGTCGACACACGCCGTCTGGAGGACAGCTTCGAGGTGCTCGACCAGCTCGAACTGCGCGGAGACACGCCCTTCGTCGTGGCGGTCAACCGCTTCCCCGACAGCCGGCGGTACAGCGAGCAGGAGCTGCGGCAGGCGATGGACCTGCTGCCCGAGACCCCGATCGTGGAGTGCGACGCCCGTGACCGGACCGAGGCGATGGATGTGCTGATCGCCCTCGTCCAGCACGCGACCGACCTCTCCCTCACGCGAAAGGTGGCCTCATGACGCCCTCGCCCCCGCCGGGCTGCCCGGCCCGCGCCACGACGGCCGGGCTCACCTCCCTGTCCGAGGTGACGGCGGCCGCCGATCCGCACGGCGTCTACCGCCGGCTGCGCGAGGAGTGGGGCGACGTCGCCCGTGTGGAGCTGGAACCCGGTGTGTCCGCCTGGCTCGTGATGGGCTACCAGGAGCTGCTCACCATCACCCGCAACGAGCAGCTCTACTCCCGCGACGCACGCAACTGGGGCGACTTCCGGACCGGTGTGGTCGCCCCGGACTCCGGGCTGGGTCCGATGATGTTCTGGCGGGCCAATGTCATCGGCGCCGACGGGGAGGAGCACCGGCGGCTGCGCCGGCCGCTGGACGACGGGGTCAGCGCGATCGACCAGCGGCGGATGCGGCGGTCGGTCCAGGCGATGTGCGCCGACCTGATCGCCAACTTCGCCGGCCGCGGCAGTGCCGACCTGGTGGCCGAGTACGCGCAGTCCATACCGCTGCTCGCCATCGCCGCCCTGTTCGGCCTGGACATGGACGAGCGGTACGAGCTGCTGGCCGGTCTGGCGGCCCTGTTCGGCTCCGCCGACGACTCGCAGGTCGGCAACCGCCGGTTCGAGGAGATCCTCGCCGACGTCATGAACGCCCGCCGGGACGCACCCACCGACGACCTCACCTCCAGGTTCCTCGCCCACCCCGGCCTGCGCGACGACCCCGAGGTCCTGCAGTCCATGGTGGTGATGATCTCCGCCGGGCAGGAGACCACCACCATCTGGATCGCCCGCACCCTGGAACTGATGCTCACCGACCCGCGCTTCGCCGGACGGATGCGCGGCGGGCGCCTGGGCGTCGACGACGCCCTGGACGAGGTGCTGTGGCGCCACCCACCCATGACCCACATGCCCGCCCGCTACGCGC
>NZ_POTZ01000706.1 GCF_003236365.1 Streptomyces sp. NTH33 | reverse complement strand
GTGCGGGTTGGGTGCGGGTTGTGCGTTTTGTACGGGGCCTGCCCCGGGCAGCGATCCGCGCACCGCTCGGGAGAACCTGGCATGGTGGACGGGGAACGTTCGCGTGTCCGTGAACGTTGACTGGAGTAGAACCGGCGTTGCGGTGGTGCAAGGAGGGTGAGCGCATGACGTACGACCGGCTGGTGTGCGCGAACTGTGCGGCGCCCGTGAGTGAGGGCCGGTGCCCCGTGTGCCGTGCGAGCCGCGAGCGGCTGCAGCAGGAGAACTTCTTCGCGGGGCTGAACCCGATGGCGCTGATCGCGCTGCTGGTGGTGCTGATCGCCTCGGTGGCGCTGCTGGCGCACCAGACGGCGTAGGGCGCGCACACGAACTTCACGCGAGGGGGCCCGGAGCTTGCCGCTCCGGGCCCCCTCTGCGTTCATGGCGTACGCAGTACGTACGGTGCGTACGATCGCCGCTGTACCGCTGGCGCTGACGCCGCCGTCAGGCGACGGCGCCGCCGCGGCCGGCCATCAGGCGCGGCAGGACGCGGAAGCCGACACCGCCGGCGATCATCGTCGCGGCGCCGACCAGCAGGAACGTGGTCTGGGCCGCACCGGTCTCGGCGAGCTCCTTGCCGTTGCCCTGAGGCGTGGCGTTCGAGGCGGAGCCGGTGTCCGTGAGGGCCGAGGAGCCCTCCTGCTGCGGGATGGCGTTACTGCCGCCACCGTTGGGGCCGGGGCCGCCGGTGGTGTCGCCACCGCCGTTGCCGCCGGAGCCGCCGTTGCCGCCGGTACCGCCGCCGGACTCATTGCCGCCGGTGCCACCGCCGGACTCATTGCCGCCGGTGCCACCGCCGGACTCATTGCCGCCAGTGCCACCGCCGGACTCATTGCCACCGGTACCGCCGCCGGACTCATTGCCGCCGGTACCGCCGCCGGACTCATTGCCGCCGGTACCGCCGCCGGACTCATTGCCGCCAGTGCCACCGCCGGACTCATTGCCGCCAGTGCCACCGCCGGACTCATTGCCGCCGGTACCGCCGCCGGACTCATCACCGCCAGTGCCACCGCCGGACTCGTCACCGCCGGTACCGCCGCCGGACTCTTCACACGTCGGGTCGACGACGATTTCGCAAGGATCGTCCGACTCGTTGCCCTCGAGCGCCACGTTCGCCTTGACGCCACTGCCACCGACACCGGCGCTGACGCCGATCTCAAGGGCTGAGGCGGCGCCCGCGACGGTCAGCGAGGCACCGGCCGCGATCACGGCGCCGGCGGCTATACGCGCGACACGGATCCGCGTCTTCTTTGTCATGTAGTTGCTACCCCCAGTAGCTGATCGTCAATGAGGCCGCGCTCGGGGCAGTGATCGACGGAGGTAGCTGAAACAATGGAGCCCCCCGGTTCACATGCGCCCCGCAGAACGCATGCCGCGCTTCACCCTTCCCATATTTCAAAGCAACGTCAAGGCCGTTGCGCACGCCATGTCCCGGTACGGGCTCTTTGCCGGAGAGCGGCGTCGCAAGTGTGACGCAAAACGCACGCAGCCGGACATGAAAAAGGCAACTGCCGCATCTGTGGCGGCAGTTGCCTTGTCGACAAAGCGTCCGTTTCTTCTTACCTGCTCTGCTGGTCCTGCTGCTTGCGCCAGCGAATACCGGCCTCGAGGAAACCGTCGATCTCGCCGTTGAACACGGCCTCGGGGTTGCCGACTTCATGCTCGGTGCGCAGGTCTTTGACCATCTGGTACGGGTGCAGGACGTACGAACGCATCTGGTTGCCCCAGGAGTTGCCGCCGTCGCCCTTGAGCGCGTCCATCTTGGCCTGCTCCTCCTGGCGGCGCCGCTCGAGCAGCTTGGCCTGGAGGACGTTCATCGCCGTGGCCTTGTTCTGGATCTGCGAGCGCTCGTTCTGGCAGGAGACCACGATGCCCGTGGGGATGTGGGTGATCCGCACGGCGGAGTCGGTGGTGTTGACGCCCTGGCCGCCGGGCCCGGAGGACCGGTAGACGTCGATGCGCAGGTCGGACTCGTCGATGTCGACGTGGTCGGACTGCTCGACGACGGGCAGGACCTCGACGCCGGCGAAGGAGGTCTGGCGGCGCCCCTGGTTGTCGAAGGGCGAGATCCGGACGAGCCGGTGGGTGCCCTGCTCGACGGAGAGGGTGCCGTAGGCGTACGGCGCCTGCACGGCGAAGGTGGTCGACTTGATGCCGGCCTCCTCGGCGTACGACGTCTCGTAGATCTCGGTCTTGTAGCCGTGCCGCTCGGCCCAGCGCAGGTACATGCGCTGCAGCCGCTCGGCGAAGTCGGCGGCGTCGACGCCACCGGCCTCGGCGCGGATGTTGACGAGCGCCTCGCGGGCGTCGTACTCGCCGCTCAGGAGGGTCCGGACCTCCATCTCGTCCAGTGCCTTCCTGACCTCGGCGAGCTCGGCCTCGGCCTCGGCACGGGTGTCGAGGTCGTCCTCGGCCTCGGCGAGCTCGAAGAGCACATCGAGATCGTCGATCCTGCCGCGCAGGGCCTCGGCCTTCCTGACCTCGTTCTGGA
>NZ_POTZ01000705.1 GCF_003236365.1 Streptomyces sp. NTH33 | reverse complement strand
GTGGCGAAGGGGGTCAGCGCACGGGGGCGCGGGTGATGTGGCGCATCACCTGATCGCCGGTGTCGAGCACGATGTCTCTCAGTCGGCGGGCATCGCTCAGGGACCGCTTTTCGGGATCGATGACACACACGGTGCCCAGAACGGTGCCGCTGTCGTGGATGAGGGGGGCGCCGAAGTACGCGCGGATGCCGACCGCGTCGACCACGTGGTTGCCGCTGAAGCGGGGGCTGGCGTGGACGTCGTGGAGGGGGAGGGCTTTCCTGCGGGCCATGACCTCCGGGCACCAGCCGTGCTCGCGGCTCATGGTGCGGCCGACGATGACGTACCCGCTGTCGGCGGGCGGCTGATGCAGCCCGATGAAGGTCTGCTCGGCCAGGAAGAGGTTGACGAAGCCGTACAGGAAGCCCGTCCGGGTGGCCATGTCGCGGGCGGCTTCGTCGAAGTCCGGGTCGGCCACGGTGGGCAGGCCAAGGCGCCGGACCAGCTCGTACCGCTCCGCCAGCTCGGTCGACTGCGGGGCCTGCGGGCCGCGGAAGGCCGTGCTGGTCGGGGCGAGCCGGCCTTGGGACGGCATGGTCGTGTCGCGTGCGGCGCGGTAGGGCAGCGGCTGTGTGGGCACGTCGGTCTGCGGTGTCGAGGGCAGGTGGTGGGGGTGATGGGTCATCAGGCGTCCTGTAGGGCGGTCGGGAAGGTCGGGTGGTCCGGGCTCGTCGGCGCGCTCTTGACGGCGTGGCCGACGAGGGTCAGCAGGACTCCGGCGATGTGGTCCCGAGCGCGCGCGTCGCAGGTGACCACCGGCACGTCATCGGGCAGTTCAAGGGCGGTGCGGACCTCTTGGGGGTGGTAGCGGCGTGCGCCGTCGAACTGGTTGAGGGCTACGACGAAGGGCAGGCCGATGTCTTCGAAGAAGTCCACCGCGGTGAAGCTGTTCTCCAGGCGGCGGGTGTCGACCAGGACGGCCGCGCCGACCGCTCCGCGGGCGAGGTCATACCACAGGTTCACGAACCGGTCCTGGCCGGGAGCACCGAACAGGAGCAGCTCCACCGGCACGGGAGCGTCGTGGAAGGTGATGCGGCCGAAGTCGAAAGCCACCGTGGTGGTCTGCTTGGCCTCAACGCCTTCAAGACTGTCCACTGTTGAACTGGGTTCGGTCAGGTACTCCTCTGTGCTGAGGGGCGGGATTTCGCTGACGGCTCCCACGGCGGTGGTCTTGCCCACGCCGAATCCTCCAGCGATCACGATCTTCAGCACGACCGGTCCACCGCCCTGGGGAAGCGGCGGTGTCCTGGGCGGCGCGGCGGTATCAGCCGGCCTGGGGGTAGGCGATGGCATCGGGAAACTTCTTTCTCAGGCCCGCGGAGAGGGCCGCCAGCAGCTGCACGGTGGGACGCGGATCGTCGTCGGATGAGGTGTAGGGATCGGTCAGGGGAAGGACCAGGGCGTTGGCGTCCAGGAGGTCTGAGATGAGGATCTTGACGGCGGTGACGGGGCGGCCGAGTCTGCCCGCCAGCTCCGTCACCGAGCGCCGACGCTCCTGGCACAGGGCGAGGATCTGCCGGCATTCGTCGGCCTGGCTGGGACCGGGCCGCCCGGGTCCGGCCTCGAGCACCGTCTCCAGGCCCAGCAGATGCCGCGGCCGGGTGCGTCCACCCGTGAGCGTGTAGGTCCGTACGAACGCGGACTCCTCAGCCGCGCTGCCGTGCACACTCACTGGACCTCATCGCCCACGGCGACGCGCACGGGGATGTCCATGTAGGGGGCGAACCGGTCCACCAGGCGCCCCATCTCGAACCCGACGGTGCCGACATCGGCGTTCGTGGTGGTGATCACGAGCAGCACGGTGTCCACCACGCCGCGCGTATTGCCGGGGTAGTTTCTGAAGGCGGCGCTCCGGCCGGCACCCTGCACGAAGAAGAGGCAGTCGTCCCGCTCGATGATGACCTGCTTGGCCGGGTGCTTCTCGTGGGTCGGGCCGGTGATGTTCGCGGCGATCGAGGCCACCCCGCTGATCGCGGCTGACAGCTCGTCCGCCCAGTCCTTGTTGACCTCGCTGTCCAGCAGCCGCAGCCCGTCCCGGGACAGCAGCACCGCGTGCGTGACTCCGGGGATATCGGCGGCGAACTGCCGCAGCAGCCAGACCATGTCCGTCTGCGGCCCACCCGTTGCCGCGCCGGACGCGCCGTGGCCGCTGCTCACGCTGCTCATGTCAGGGTTGGTGGTCATTCGGATTGCTCCAGAAGGGGAAGGGCCGGCGGTCGCAACCGGGCCACCGGAAACGTGGACGGACAAATACGGGACAGGGAGAGTCACGGCCTCGGTGGTTCGGACGGCGCGGGGGGCGCTCCGCCGGTGCTGCCGGCCTGAACGCCGCTGCGGAAGGCGGCTGCCAGCCCAGGCGTCGCGGCCGTCGCAGGAGCCTGCTGCCGCTCAGCCAGAGGACGGAACGAACCAGTCCTGCGCGGACGCCTCGGAAGCGCCGGCGCATCCGCACGGTTCTCCCCACCTGGCCCGGGCGCACTGGTGGGGAGAACCGTGCG
>NZ_POTZ01000704.1 GCF_003236365.1 Streptomyces sp. NTH33 | reverse complement strand
TCCACCCCCCACGGCGCGGGCCGCGCCAGTCGGTGGGTGGGGGGTGGCTGTCAGTACGGGCGCTGCATGCGGCGGCGCCACCAGGCCAGGGCCGTGCCGATCAGCAGGACGCCGGCCGCGCCCGCGGCCGCCGAGCCGGCGATCAGCACCGTGTCGCCGGAGCCGGAGGACCCCGCCGGCCGCAGCGCGTCGCCCAGTTGGCTGCGCACGTCCGCACCGCTCTGCGTGCCCTTGGCGAGCCGCCCGCGTGAACCGGCCGTCGGCTCGGCGACGTACGGGAAGGACTTCTCGAACTTCTTGTCGTTCGCGTCGACCGCGTCGCCCAGGTCGTTCTTCGCGCCGACCAGCTCGCCCTCCACCACCTGCAACGCGGCGTCGATCACGTCGTCGGTGAGCCGGCGGCCGTTCGGGAAGCCCGCGTTGTCGCCGTCGAGGACGCCCAGCCGCTTGGGGTGCGCGCTCGGTTCGACCGAGGTGTTCAGGCGCAGCTGCTCCGACGGGCGCACGTACGGCTGCTGGTTGAGGCCCTTCACGCCCTTGAGGAACACGTCGACGAGGTCGTTGCGCGGCTCGGCGGGAGCGGGGATCTTGTAGATCTGCTCGATGAGCTTCGGCAGCTCGGGATGGGTGACGTTCTTCAGGAACTGCGCGTCGTCGTACGGCGAGGACGCGTTGAACCCGTCCTTGTCCTTCTGCGGGTTGACGACCTCGTTGACGAGCGGGTTGCCCAGCCGGGAGACCTGGGTGAAGCCGCCGCGCGCGTTCCCGCGCTGGGTGGTCGACCAGATGCCCACCACGGGCTGCTTCTCCGACTCGCGGATCAGGTCGTTCGGCACCTGCAGCGCGATCGTGTTGACGTTGTAGCCCTTGAGCGTGTCGTTGCCGACCTCGGAGAGGTTCCCGCCGTACAGCAGGTCGAAGACGCGCAGGTCCGCGAAGAACGGGTCGTCGGCCTGCCCGGCGAAGGTCGCCGCACCGCCCGCCGTCTTGTGGACCGCCTCGGCCCGCAGCCTGCCGTAGTCCGGCATCGACGCCTTGCCGACGTTCGACGGCGCCACCGGCACACCGTCCGCGACCCGGGTCCTGGCCACCTGCTTCCGGTGGCGCAGCTTGATCAGGTCGAGGCTGTAGGTCTGGGTCACGTTCAGCGTCGGGTCCTTCAGACTGTGCACCGGGCCCGTGTTGTACAGGAACGTGTCCTTGTTCTTGACGTGCGTCCTGAAGGTGTAGCGGAAGACCAGGTCCTCCTGCGCGTCACCGTCGTTGTCGATGCGCAGGTCGTACTGCGCGTCGTCCGCGAACGTGTAGAAGTTCGGGCCGCCGGCCGGCTCCTGGAACGGGATCCAGTTCGCCACGATCGTCGTCGTGTCGGGCCGGTCCGGGCTGACGAACGCGTACAGGTCCGTGTTGTCGTACTGCGGGGCCCCCGAGACGAGTGGGGCCTCCCGGTGGCTGGAGGCGGCGGCCTCCCCCGGTTCCAGCGTGGCCACGCCGGCGGCCGCGAGCCCCCCGGCGGCCAGCGCGCCGCAGATGAGGGAGGCGAGGCCCCGGTGGCCCTCCCGCGGAGCGGAGCGCCCGGGCGTGCCCCCATCGCCCCTGGAGAGACTGGAGAAAGGTGTCATGCCGATCCGTCCTCAGTGCCAACTTGGTCTGTCGCTCGGGGATTCGGAGGCCGGGCCGGGCCGGATTGGTCGGCCGGGAAAATTCTTTTCCCCCTGCTCGACCCGCGTTTTCGGCCCGCTGATCCGTACCTCACTCGAAGGGCGCGCCCGCCGCGCGCGCCGCATGCGACAGGACGGGCCCACGGCGGCCGCGGAGAGGGGGCGACGAGTGGAGGCGGACGAGCTTCTGGTGCTCGTGGCAGGGGGCGACCAGATGGCATTCGAGGAGCTGTACGGGCTGGTGTCCGGGCCCGTCTACGGGCTGGTGCGGCGCGTGGTGCGCGACCCCGCCCAGTCCGAGGAGGTGGCCCAGGAGGTGCTGCTCGAACTGTGGCGCTCCGCCGCCAGGTTCGACCCCGAGCGGGGCAGCGCCCTGTCCTGGGTGCTCACCCTCGCCCACCGCCGCGCCGTCGACCGGGTGCGCAGCGTCCGCGCCGCCGGCGAACGCGAGCGCCGCGAGGCGCTGCGCGCCGCCTCGCCCGCCTTCGACCACGTCACCGAGGAGGTCGAGGCCGGCCTGGAACGCGAGTGGGTACGGCGCTGCCTGAACCGCCTCACCGCGCTGCAGCGCCAGTCCGTCACCCTCGCCTACTACGACGGCTACACATACCGTGAAGTGGCCGAGCGGCTGTCCCTGCCGCTGGGCACGGTCAAGACGCGGATGCGCGACGGACTCACCCGGCTGCGCGAGTGCCTGGGAGGTGTCGCGTGAGCCTGCTCGACCGCCTGCTGCGCCGCGGGGACCTGCACTCGCTGGCCGCACCCTACGCCCTCGACGCCCTGGAGCCCGCCGAACGGGCCCGCTTCGAGAAGCACGTGAGGAAGTGCGGCCCGTGCGCCGCCGAGGTGCGCGACCTCTCGGAGGACGCGGTCCGCCTGGCCTGGTCCACGGC
>NZ_POTZ01000703.1 GCF_003236365.1 Streptomyces sp. NTH33 | reverse complement strand
CTCCCACGCCGGCCCCCACTTCGCCGCACTCTCCCTGCCCTTCCTCCGCCAGGCGGCCACCACTGAAGGGAGCACCCGATGACCCACCCGCAGGACCCCACGGGTACCTCCGCGACCGGCACCGCCCTCGCCCTCACCCCCGTGGACGAGCTGCACACCCTTCTGACCGCCCGCCTGGGCCCGGCCGCCCGCGTCTGGCTCGACCAGGCGCTGGAGGAGGCCGCCGAGCATCTCGGCGGCCACGGCCCCATCTCCGCGTGGGAGTTGCGCCTGGCCGAGGCCGGCCGCCGCTGCGGTGCCGCCCACGCCGACGCCGCCCGCGTCCTCATCCTGCACGCGGCCCGCGCCGACCTGGACGCCCTCACCCGGGTCTACCGCCAGGGCACCGCCGACGAGCGCCGCGCCGTCCTGCACGCCCTGCCGCACCTCGTGCCCGGCCCGGAGGCGGTGCCGCTCGTCGAGGACGCCCTGCGCACCAACGACACCCGGCTGCTCGCCGCCGCGGCCGGCCCGTACGCCGCCCGGCACCTGGCACCCCACCCGTGGCGGCACGCCGTCCTGAAGTGCCTGTTCACCGGCGTACCCGTCGACAGTGTCGCGGACCTGGCCCGCCGCGCCCGCGGCGACGCCGAACTCGCCCGCATGCTCGGCGACTACGCGGCCGAACGCACCGCCGCCGGCCGCCCGGTCCCCGAGGACCTGCACCGCGTACTGACCCTGACCGCGCCCGAGCCCGCGCCCGCGCCCGAGCCCGAGACCGAGCCCGAGCCCGAGCCCGAGCCCGAGACCGCGCCCGAGCCCAAGACCGCGCCGCACGGCCCGGTCGACCCCCACGGCAAGGAGTCCTGATGCGCATCTTCGACCCCCACATCCACATGACGTCCAGGACCACCGACGACTACGAGGCCATGTACGCCGCCGGCGTCCGGGCCGTCGTGGAACCCGCCTTCTGGCTCGGCCAGCCCCGCACCTCGCCCGCCTCCTTCCTCGACTACTTCGACTCCCTGATCGGCTGGGAACCCTTCCGCGCCGCCCAGTACGGCATCGCCCACCACTGCACCATCGCCCTGAACCCCAAGGAGGCCAACGACCCGCGCTGCCTGCCCGTCCTCGACGAACTGCCCCGCTACCTCGTCAAGGACCAGGTCGTCGCCGTCGGCGAGATCGGCTACGACTCGATGACCCCGGCCGAGGACAAGGCCGTGGTCACCCAGTTGCAGCTCGCCGCCGACCACGGGCTGCCCGCCCTCGTCCACACCCCGCACCGCGACAAGCTCGCCGGCCTGCGCCGCACCCTCGACGTCGTGCGGGAGTCGGCGCTGCCCATGGACCGCGTCCTGATCGACCACCTCAACGAGACCACCGTCAAGGAGGCCAAGGACAGCGGCTGCTGGCTCGGCTTCTCCGTCTACCCCGACACCAAGATGGACGAGGAGCGGATGGTCGCGATCCTGCGCGCCCACGGCCCCGAGCGGGTGCTGGTGAACTCCGCCGCCGACTGGGGCAGAAGCGACCCCCTCAAGACCCGCAAGGTCGGCGACCTCATGCTCGCCGAGGGCTTCACCGAGGACGACGTGGACCTCGTGCTGTGGCGCAACCCCGTCGCCTTCTACGGCCTCAGCGGCCGGCTGAACCTCGACGTCGCCACGCCCGGCGCCACGCACGAGGGCAACAGCATCCTGCGCGGCGGGGAGTGAGGCGATGCGCTTCCGTCACCCCGACGGCTCCACCGTCCACCTCGCCTACTGCACCAACGTCCACCCCGCCGAAACACTCGGCGGCGTCCTCACCCAACTCCGCGACCACTGCGAGCCCGTACGCCGCCGCCTCGGCCGGGACCGCCTGGGCATCGGCCTGTGGCTCGCCCGCGACGCCGCCCGCACGCTCGACTCCGACCCGTCCGCCCTGCGCGGCCTGCGCGCCGAACTCGACCGGCACGGCCTGGAGGTCGTCACCCTCAACGGCTTCCCCTACGAGGGCTTCGGCGCCGAAGAGGTCAAGTACCGCGTCTACCGGCCCGACTGGGCCGACCCCGAACGCCTCGACCACACCACCGCCCTCGCCCGCGTCCTTGCCGGCCTCCTCCCGGACGACGTCACCGAGGGCAGCGTCTCCACCCTGCCCCTGGCCTGGCGCACCGGGTACGACGACGCACGTGCCGAGCGGGCCCGCACCGCCCTGCGTACCCTGGCCGAACGCCTCGACTCCCTGGAGGAGCTGACCGGCCGCTCCATCCGCGTCGGCCTGGAACCGGAACCCGGCTGCATCGTGGAGACCACGCACGACGCCATCGCCCCGCTGACCGCGATCGCCCACGACCGCATCGGCATCTGCGTCGACACCTGTCACCTCGCCACCTCCTTCGAGGACCCGGCGACCGCCCTCGACGCCCTCACCGCGGCCCGCGTCCCCGTCGTCAAGTCCCAGCTGTCCGCCGCCCGGGAACAGGACCTTGTCCGCCCGGTGCACCTCCACCGTGCGCCGGCCGGCCCGTACCGTGCGCGTACCGCCGCTCACGGCACCACCGCTTCCTCCACCAGCAGCCGCGCGGAGACCGCG
>NZ_POTZ01000702.1 GCF_003236365.1 Streptomyces sp. NTH33 | reverse complement strand
CCCATCGGCATCGCCGCCAGCGTCACCAGGGCCGCCCCGGTCGCCGCCACCCGGCGGCGCCGCTGGATCGTGCCCCGGCGCCGGATCGCCGGGTACGGCGCCGGCACGGGCCGGATCGTGTTCGCGTCCTCGGCGAGCAGCTCGCGCAGCTGCTCCTCGAAGCCCCCGCCGGTTCCCGTCCCCAACTGCCTCTGCTCCTCGTTCACTTCCTGCCTCCCCGCTCGGACGGCACTCGGCCGCGGACGGGTTCGTCCACGATCTGCGCGAGCCCCGGATACGTACGCAACTTCGCCAGCGCCTTGGACGCCTGGCTCTTGACCGTGCCGGGTGAGCAGTCGAGCACCTCGGCGACCTCGGCCTCGGACAGGTCCTCCCAGTACCGCATGACGACCACCGCCCGCTGCTTCGGCGGCAGTCCGGCCAGCGCCGCGAGCAGGGCGCTGCGCTCGTCGGCCCACGAGACGGCCTCGTCGCGCCCGGCCACCTCCGGCGGCGCCGCGGTCAGAGCCTCCGTGACCCGCCGCTTGCGGAACCGGTCGCTGTTGCAGCTGACCAGGATCCGCCGGACGTACGCCTCCGGACTGTCGCTGCGCGAGACGCGCCGCCATGAGCGGTACGCCTTGGCCAGCGCCGTCTGCGTCAGGTCTTCGGCGTGGTGCACGTCGCCCGTGAGCAGATACGCGGTCCGTACGAGATGGGACCACCGCGCTCCGACGAATTCCTGGAACTCGGTCTCTAGTTTGGCCTGCATCAAGCACCCTCCCTCGCCCTCCAGACCACCGTTTCGGCGGATTCGGTTGCCCGGGGTCCGGTGAACGCCGTGACCGGCCGGAAGTCTCCGGCCCGGCGCCGTGGGGTTCGCCCTCACGGCCCGGCGGTGCACCGGCTTCGGCATCGCCGCTCGCCGTCCGGATGCCGTAGCCGGCCCTCAGCGCATACGTCCCAGCACCTCCCGCACCCGCCGGGCGTCCCGGATCCGCTGCTCGTACGTAGCGCCCAGCGCGAGCAGCAGCACCCCGGCGAGCGCGGGAGGCAGCCAGCGGGGGAGCATGCCCGCCAACTGCACCAGGCAGGGGGCGAGTTCGTGCAGCACGTCCAGCACGAGCACGCTCCCGCCGAGGACGAGCGGCGCCTGGAGCCGGTGGCGGGCACCCAGCAGGGTGAGGACGAGGGCCGCCGTGCCGAGCAGCAGGGGGCGCGGCCAGTCGGCGTCGGCCCACGCCGCGAGCAGGCTCGGCACGAGCGTCGCCGAGAGCCCGGGACCGTATGCCGTCCACGACGAGGCCTCGGGGTCCCGGCGGCGCCGGACGAAGCCCACGACCAGCGCCGGGACGGTCACCGGCAGGGTGTACGCCTCCGGGGTGTCCACGGCCCACGACCCGAGCCGCACCCAGGTGGCCAGCACGAACAGCGCGGCGGCCGCGTACCCGGCCCGACGGCGGTCCGCGCGCACGGCGGTGCCCGCGGCGATCACCCCGCACAGGGCCAGTACGAGGGCCAGCACGGGTGCGTCGGTGGCGGCCGGCCCGATGGCCAGGAGCCCCACGACGGCGCCCGTGGCCTCGACCGGGACCGCGATGCGCGGGACCCTCGGCGCGAGCAGGGCCGCGGCGGCCGGGACGATGAGGACCAGCAGCGCCGTGTGCGCGGGCGGCCAGTCCGCGGCGGCACCCACCGCACACGCCAGACCCGCCGCACCGGCCAGGGACGCGCTCGCGCAGACGGCGGTCAGACGCCGGTGTGCGGCGGCCACCGCGAAGATCCCCGTCAGCGCGGCGAGCACGGCCAGGGTCGCGCCCCGGGAGGCGAGCGAGAGGAGCGCGAGGCCGACCGCGGTGAGCAGGGAGAGGAGGACGGCGGTGAGGGACGCCGGCGTCCGACGCGCGTGCGCCGCCACGGCCAGTGCCGCCACGACCGTCAGCCCCTGAGCGAACAGGCCTGCCACGTAGGGGAGTCGCAGTGCGACCGGGAAGACGATCGCGGTCGCCCAGACCAGGGCCACGGCACCGGCCGCGGCCGGGTCGCGCCAGGCCGTGGTGGCGCGGGCCGCCCCGGCCAGAACCGCCGCGACGACCGCGAGCACCAGCGGCGCGGCCGTCGCGTCCGCCGGCCAGGGTGCCCAGACCGTCACCGCGGCGCGCAGGTCCGACGGCGCCCCGGACCAGACCCGCCCCGTCCATCCGACCGGACCCAGCAGCGCCACGACGACCAGGGGCAGCGCCCACACCACCGCCAGGGCCTGGACGGAGGCCGACGCCCGGGCGGCACCGCGCCGCACGGGCGGCGGCGCTCGGGCCGGCGGCCTCCCAGGAGAGCACGCCGGCCGCCGCCACGCCCCAGCCGCCCGTCCCGTACGCGCCGACGGCGGCGGCGATGCGCGGGGGCCTCGCGGACGTCCGGAGTGCGACGACCGTGTCGAACGCGGCCGTCAGCAGCAGCGCGGCCGTGATCGCGTACGGACCCGCGTCGGCCGCCACCGCCCACAGCAGCAGGGGGAGCTGGGCGGCGGCCAGCGCGGCGGGGAAGGGGATGCGCAGGGAACGGAGCCCCCTGCCGTACCCCCAC
>NZ_POTZ01000701.1 GCF_003236365.1 Streptomyces sp. NTH33 | reverse complement strand
GCGCGGGGAGGGGGAGGATGAGGGGACCACCGGCACACGTGGTGGACGACCGGCGCACAGTGGGAGGAAGCAGCGTGAGCGAGACGGACACGGCCAGGGGCGTCACCGGCGAGGACGAGGTCGTGGACCTCTGCCGCGAGCTGATCCAGATCGACACCAGCAACTACGGCGACCACTCGGGACCGGGCGAGCGCAGGGCCGCCGAGTACGTCGCCGAGAAGCTCGCCGAGGTGGGGCTGGAACCGAAGATCTTCGAGTCGCACCCGGGCCGCGCCTCCACCGTGGCCCGCATCGAGGGCGAGGACCCGTCCCGGCCCGCGCTGCTGATCCACGGCCACACCGACGTCGTACCGGCCAACGCCGCCGACTGGACCCACCACCCCTTCTCCGGCGAGATCGCGGACGGGTGCGTGTGGGGGCGCGGCGCGGTCGACATGAAGGACATGGACGCGATGACGCTGGCGGTCGTACGGGACCGGCTGCGCAGCGGCCGCAGGCCCCCGCGGGACATCGTGCTGGCGTTCCTCGCCGACGAGGAGGCCGGCGGGACGTACGGGGCGCGGTACCTGGTCGACCACCACCCCGACCTGTTCGAGGGCGTCACCGAGGCGATCAGCGAGGTGGGCGGCTTCTCCTTCACGGTCAGCGAACAGCGGCGGCTGTACCTGATCCAGACGGCCGAGAAGGGCATGCACTGGATGAAGCTGACCGTGGCCGGCACCGCGGGGCACGGCTCCATGATCCACCGGGACAACGCGATCACCGAGCTGTCCGAGGCCGTGGCCCGGCTCGGGCGGCACAAGTTCCCGGTGCGGGTGACCAAGACCACCCGGGCCTTCCTCGACGAACTCGGCGACGCGCTCGGCACCGAGCTCGACCCCGAGGACATGGAGGGCACGATCGCCAGGCTCGGCGGCATCGCCAAGCTCATCGGCGCGACCCTGAGCAACACCGCCAACCCCACGCAGTTGGGCGCCGGCTACAAGGTCAACGTCATCCCGGGCGAGGCCACCGCGCACGTCGACGGGCGGTTCCTGCCCGGTTACGAGGAGGAGTTCCTCGCCGACCTGGATCGGATCCTCGGGCCCAAGGTCAGGCGCGAGGACGTGCACTCCGACAAGGCCGTCGAGACCACCTTCGACGGGGCCCTGGTGGAGGCGATGCAGTCCGCGCTGCTGGCGGAGGACCCGATCGCCAAGGCCATCCCGTACATGCTCTCCGGCGGCACCGACGCCAAGTCCTTCGACGACCTGGGCATCCGGGGCTTCGGCTTCGTGCCGCTGAAGCTGCCGCCGGAGCTGGACTTCGCGGGCATGTTCCACGGCGTGGACGAGCGGGTGCCGGTGGACGGCCTGAAGTTCGGTGTGCGGGTCCTCGACCGGTTCATCGACGCGTCCTGAGGGCGTTTTCGGGTGTTTCCGGGCCCGGACAGGGCCCGGACAGTCCTGATAATCGGCCGCGTGTACGGGAGTGGCCAAGGAAGAGTGAATGCGACCATATGCTCGTAGCTCCATTACTCCTTCCTCGTTACAAGTGATGCGATCACCAAGAGAGATCGCTTTTGCCAACGAGGAGGAATAATGATCAAGAAGGTCGTCGCTGCCGCGGTTGCCACCGGTGGACTGGTTCTCGCGGGCGCCGGCGTGGCCGCCGCCGACTCCGGTGCCCAGGGTGCCGCCGTGCACTCCCCGGGTGTTCTTTCCGGCAACGTCGTACAGGCGCCGGTCCACGTGCCGGTGAACGTCTGCGGCAACACGATCTCGGTGATCGGGCTGCTGAACCCCGCCTTCGGCAACGTCTGCATGAACAAGTGACGTAGTGCCCCGACCCGTGAGGGTCCGACTCCATCGACTCCGTGGGGGGCTGAACCCGTCGGCCCCGGAGCGCACGCCATGCGTTCCGGGGCCGGCCGGTTTTCGAAGGGCGAAAGACGAAAGTCGAAAAATTTCGATAAGGCCGAAGAGGCCGAAGGCAGGGATTCAGCGATATGCGACAGGTCACCCGCAAGGGCCTGATGACCGTGGCCGCAGCCACCGGCGTGATCGCCGCCGCGAGCGGCTACGCCCACGCCCACGCCGACGCGGGCGCGGCCGGCGCCGCGTCCGGCTCGCCGGGCGTGCTGTCCGGCAACGTCGTGCAGGTGCCGGTGCACGTGCCGGTGAACGTCTGCGGCAACACGGTCGACGTCGTGGGGCTGCTCAACCCGGCGGTGGGCAACACCTGCGCCAACCAGGGCGGCGGCAGCCACTCGTCCGGGGGGCACGGCGACTCCGGTCACCAGGACTCCGGGCACCACCGCTCCGGGGACGGCGGCTCGCATGCCGGCGGGCACACCGGCGGCTCGCCGGGCGTGGGCTCGGGCAACCACGTCCAGGTGCCGGTCGACGTGCCCGTCAACGTCTGCGGCAACAGCGTCGACGTGGTCGGCGTGGGCAATCCGGCCATGGGCAACCACTGCGGCAACGGCGGGGGAGGACACCACCGCACGCCTCCGGGCAGCGGCCATGAGACCCCGCCCGCGCACCCGGGCACACCCGGCAACCCTGAGCACCCCGGGACGCCCGGTCACC
>NZ_POTZ01000700.1 GCF_003236365.1 Streptomyces sp. NTH33 | reverse complement strand
CCGGCCAGGCCGTCCGGCCAGCGCGGGGCCCCCCGCTCACCGGGCAGGACGGGCTGCGGCTCCACGCCGAGCTTCTCCATGGCGCGGCGGGCGCAGGCGCGCACACCGGCGAACTCGCGCCGGCGCTTGTCGACCGCCCGAGCCACCACCACCCGCTCCTCGGGGTACAGCGGGGCATGGTCGGTCCCGTCGTCGCCGTACGCCTCCACGGCCACCACCGAGTCCGGGAGCAGTTCCTCGATCATCGGGCCTGGACCTCCGGGGGGAGTATGCGGCGCAGCCTGCCCGGCGGTTCCGGGCGCCTGCGCCACTCGCGGGGATATCCCACGGACACCTCCTCGAAGCGGACGCCCTCGTGCCAGGTGGTCCGCGGGATGTGCAGGTGGCCATAGACCATGGCGGTCACGCGGAAGCGGCGGTGCCAGTCGGCGGTGCGCCGGGTCCCGCACCACATGGCGAACTCGGGGTACCACAGGACGTCCGTCGGGTGCCGGTGGAGCGGGTAGTGGTTGACGAGCACGGTCGGCAGGCCGGCGGGGAGTGCGGTGAGCCGGCGCTCGGTCTCGGCGACCCGGGCCGCGCACCAGGCCTCGCGGCTCGGGTACGGGTCGGGGTGCAGCAGGTACTCGTCGCTGCAGACGACGCCGGTGCCGTGCGCGTAGGCCAGTCCCTCGTCCTTGGTCGCGCAGCCGGCCGGCAGGAAGGAGTAGTCGTACAGCAGGAACAGCGGCGCCACGGCCACCGGTCCGCCCGGTCCGTCCCAGACCGGGTAGGGATCCTCGGGCGTCGTCACGCCCAGTTCGCGGCACAGCTCGACCAAGTGCTCGTAGCGGGCGACGCCGCGCAGGGTGACGGCGTCACGCGGGTGGGTCCACAGCTCGTGGTTGCCGGGGGCCCAGATCACCTTGCGGAAGCTGCTCGTCAGGGTCTTCAGGGCCCAGCGGATGTCGGCGACGGTCTCGGCGACGTCCCCGGCCACGAGCAGCCAGTCGTCGTCCGTCGCGGGTGCCATCCGCTCGACCAGGGCGCGGTTCTCGCTGTAGCCGATGTGCAGGTCACTGACGGCCAGCAGCTGCCCGGTACCGTCGGCCTTCCCCGTCACCTCGCGCCCCCTCGTCCCCGGTCGCCCACACGACGGGCACCACAAGAACACACCGGGCGGTGACGGGACAAGGGCGACCCGCGTCGGCCGGGGTCCGGGCGTGGGTACGGGATGGGCCGAGCCGGGACATCCGCGTGGCGTTCCCTGGCCGAAGAAGGTCGTATGATCGCCCCAACACCGCCGCCGGAACTCCCTTTCACGCAGAGCGGCTTGGTGTCCCTCCCTCCCCCTTGGCCGGGCTCGGCCGGCTCCGCCCTGCCCGCGACCCCGAAAGGCGGCCTGCATGCTTCCTCGCGTACGCGTCTGGCTCAACCGCACGTACGCGGAGAACGTGTTCTTCATGGATCAGCTGCGGAGGAATCCCGGCCACCGGGCCGTCGAGATCCATGCCACGCACGGCGACCCCGACTCCCCCGTCCTGGCCGCCGCCGACACCGCCGAGCTGGAGCCCGAGGGGCTGTTTCCGGCCGCGTACGTCGAGTACGCGCTCGACCAGTGCGCGCGGCGCGGCATCGACGTGTTCGTGCCCCGGCTGCATCAGGCCGAGATCGTGGCGCACCGTGCCGACTTCGCGGCGCTCGGCACCGCGCTGCTCGCGCCGACGCCCGAGGCGGTGGCCGTCTTCGCGGACAAGGCGACGGCGTACGAGGCGGTCCGGTCGATCGGCGTGCCGGTACCGCCGTGGTGGCGGGTGCGCACGGCCGGTGAACTCCTTTCCGCTGTGGAGGAGTTGGAGACGGCAGGGCACCTGGTCTGTTTCAAGCCGGCGTCCGGTGCGGGCGGGGTGGGCTTCCGCGTCATCACCCGCGCGCCCTTCTCGCTCACGCATCTGAGCGGATTCCCGGGCCCTCGGGTCCCACTGGATCTGGTCCTGCGGGCGCTGGAGCAGGCGGAGGAGCCGGTCGACTGGCTGGTGATGCCGCGCCTGGAGCGGCCGGAGGTGTCGGTCGACTGTCTGACCGGGCCGGACAACCGGATCCGGTTGGCCGTGGGTCGTACGAAGAGCGGCCGCCGCCGCGGTTTCACGCTGCACGAGCAGTGGCTGGAGCCGGCCCGGCGGATCGCGGAGGGCTTCGGACTGCACCACCTGTCCAACATCCAGTTCCGCATGTACGGCGACCGCCCGGTGCTGCTGGACGTCAACACGCGCCCGGCGGGCGGCCTGCACCAGCTGTCGCTGTGCGGGATCAACGCGCCCTGGGCGGCGGTGCTGCTGGCGCTCGGCGAGGACCCGGGCGAGGTGACGCCGCCCTTCCTCGGACAGGACTACACCGTGGTGTCCGCGCCCCGTGCGCTACGGCCGGTGTCGCTTCCCCGGCAGCGGACCGAGGCCCTGCCCCACGCGAAGGCGGGGGCGACATCGCGTTGAAGACCCCGGATTTTTTCTGAGAGTTTTTTTCCGCCCGGGGTGTATCAGGGCCCGGAGCATCGACTCTCAAGTGTGGGGGCCACGGGGGAACCACGGGGG